>DASZGA010000001.1:0-7198 GCA_035939295.1 Candidatus Elarobacter sp.
GTCGCCGCGAACGAGCTGGGCGCCGACCTGCACGAACGCTGGATCGTCGACGGGCCGATCGCCGACCTACCCGGCGCGATCGTCCACGACTCCTATCCCACGCTGGCGTCGTACCGCGCGAAGTTCGACCGCTACACCAGCGTAGAAGCCGCCGCGCTCCAACCCTCGGCGCGCGCGTATCTGCGCGCGCTCGCGACGATGCCGCTGCGGTTCTTGTGGTCGATCGTCCGCTACGGCGGCTGGCTCGACGGCTGGCGCGGCCTGTTCGTCGCCTGGGAGAGCGCGCGCTACCGTGTCGTCGTCCGCGCCAAAGCGCTCCGCCGCGCGTAGCGGTCGTGATGACGGACCGCACACGCGCGCGATGAGACCGGACATAGCTCTGGACGTCCGCGAGACGTCGCACACGTCCGCCGGGATGCTTGCGTACGTGCGCGCGTTGCGGGCGCTGCTGCCGCGCGTCGCGCCTGATCTGCGGATCACGGAGATCGGCTCCGGTGACAACTTCGATCTCGCCGAACAGGTAGGAATTCCCGTTGCGCTGGCGCGGTTACGGCCGCGGCTGGTGCATTTTACGACGCCCTACGTGCCGCGGTTCGTGACGGCGCCGCACGTCGTCACGGTGCACGACGTCATCGACCTCGAGTTCCCGCAGTACGCAAAGCGCAAGGTCAGGCCGTACTGGCAGCACGTCGTCGGCCCCGTGCTGCGCTCGGCCCGCGCGATAATCACCGACGATGAAGCCACCGTAGCGCTCCTCGAGCGATTTCTGCGCGTCGATCCGGTGCACGTGCGCGTGATCCCGCTCGGAGTCGACGCGCCGAATCCGCTCCCCGCGCCGGCGGTGCGCCCCCGGCCCTACTTGTTCTACGCGGGAAACCATCGCCCGCACAAGGATCTCGCAACGCTCGTCGCCGCGTGGGCGGCGCTCCCCGACCGCGACGCGGTGGACCTCGTCCTCACCGGCAACGAAGAGCCCGCGCTACGCGAGGTCCGACACGCGCGTGGCGAATTGATCTTCGCCGGCGACTGCAGCGACGAAGAGATGTGGCAGCTGCACCGCGGTGCGGCAGTCTACGTCCATCCGGCGCTGCGCGAAGGATTCGGTCTTCCAATTCTTGAGGCCCTTCGCGCCGGTACGCCGGTGATCGCAGCCGAGACGGCGACGCCGACGGTCCTCAAGCCGTACGTCCACCGTTACGAGCCGCACGACGTCGTCGCGCTGCGCGCGCTCTTGCTTCGCGCGATCGAGCAGCGTGACGTATTCGTGGGCCATGCCGAGAGCGCACGCGCCGCGACCGCGCACCTGACGTGGGAACGCACCGTCCGCGCAACCGCCGATGTGTACCGCGAGCTGCTGTATCCGCCCGTGAAAACCGCGCGGACCGTCTTCGGGGGAACCGCATGATCCGCGTCGTGCTGGCGGCGCGGCCGACGACGCGCGCTTCGGCGGGGATGCGGGCGTACACGCGCGCGCTGCTCGAGCGGCTTCCGCGCGTCGCGCCGGACGTCGATCTCGTTCCGGTGACATCGCCGCTGGCGGCGCATCCGCTCGCGCTGCGCGCCGCGCGGCCGCAGCTCGTACACCTGCCGTATCTCGAGGCTGCGCCGCTGGTTCCGCGGCCGTACGTCGCGATGGTGCACGATCTGATCCACCTGCGTTTTCCCTCGCTGTTCTCGCGCGCGACCGCCGCGTATTGGCGGTTCGTCGCGACGCCGCTCTACCGCGGCGCGGCGCGCCTGCTCGTCAGCGATCCGCGCGTCGCGGACGACTGCGTCGCGCTGCTCGGCGTCGCTCGCGAGCGGATTCGCGTCGTCCCGCTCGGGTACGACGAGGCGATCCCGGCCGCCGCGCCGTGGGAGGCTGACCGGCCGTACGCGTTCTATGCCGGAAACCACGCTCCGCACAAAGGGCTGGAGACGCTCTACGCCGCGTGGGCCGCGCTCCCCGAAAAGATTTCGCTCGATCTCGTTCTGACGGGACGCGACGAGCCGGACGTGCGTTCGAGGTACGTGCGAACGAACGGTTCGATCGCGTTTCTCGGCGATCTCGACGACGCGACGCTGGCACGGCGCTACCGCGGAGCGCTCGCCTACGTTCAGCCCTCGCTCGCCGAGGGGTTCGGTATCCCGGCGCTCGAGGCAGCCGCCGCCGGCACGCCGGTCCTTGCCGCGACGAGCGCCGTTCCGGCGCCGGTCGCCCCGTTCGCGCTGACGTTCGAGCCGCGCGACGCGAGCGCGCTCGGCGCGCTGCTCCAGGAACTCGTCCAGCATCCCGAGCGCGCTCGTGAACGGGCGGCCGAAGGCGCAGCGGCGCTGCAGGCGTATACGTGGGATCGGTTCGCGGCCTCGACGGCCGCCGTCTATCGCGAGGTGGTATGCCCCTGATCCGGTTCGGTCGCGTGACCGCCGCGTTACTCGCCGGCTGCGTTGCGGCGTGGTCGGTCCCGGCTGCCGCGGCGCCGCCGCCGCGCAAGGACGAGGCGCCGGTGCGACCGATCGCGATCTTCGTGAACGGCGAAGAGCTGGCTCGCGATCCGGCGCCGCGGACGTTCGGCGACCGCGTTCTCGTCCCGGTGGTGCGGATCTACAGCGCACTCGGAATCAACGTCGCCCGCAGCGGGAACACGCTGATCGCCTCGGCGCCCTCGAAGCGGATCGCGATCACGGTCGGCTCGAAGCGCGCGGTCGTCGACAACCACCCGATCATGATGGACTCGCCGGCGACCGAGATCGACGGCGCGACCTACGTTCCGCTGCGCTTCGTCTCCGACTCGCTCGGCGCACAGGTCAGCTACAACCCGAACGCGCGGCGGATCGAAGTGGTCTCCTCGATCGTCGGGCGGACGCCCGGACTGGAGCAGCGGACCGCCGGCGGCTCGACGCAGTTCGTCGGTACGGTCAGCGCGATCGACCTGAACTCCGCGCCCGAGTCGATCACGGTGAGGAAGGGAACGGACGTGCGAACGATCGCGATCACCTCGGACGCGCGGATCGTGGTGCAGGACGTCGTCACCCGCACCAGCACGCCGGCCTCGCTCAAGGACGTGCACGTCGGCGACGCGATCAGCGTCATCCTCCGCAAGGACGGCGGCGTCGATCAGGTCATCGACCGGTACTCCTCACGCGCCGGAACCATCGCCGCCGTCTCGGCGACCGCGTTCGTGCTCCAGGCCGGGTTCGTCGTCACCCCCGACAAGAGCACCGAGATCACGCTGAACGGCGCACCCGCCGCGATCGCCGATCTCAAGGTCGGCGACAACGTCACCGTGCGCACGAACCCCGACACCGGCGAGAAGCGCCAGATTCTGGTCGCGCGCGCGATGCCTTCGACGCCGACCCCCGCCGGCGCCGCGCAGATCACCGACATCACCGTGCAAGCGAAGGGCGCGCTGCGCGCCAACGACTCGTTCACCGTTACGATGCACGGGACGCCCGGCGGAAAAGCGACGTTCGACATCGGCACCTACGTCGCCGGCATCGCGCTCCCCGAGACGCAGCCCGGAACCTACACGACCAAGTACACCGTTCCGCTGGGGATCAACTTCAGCCGCACCGCGATCTACGGGCACCTCGCCGTCGGCGCGTCCGAAGCGCCGCGCGCCGAGGCGCCGACGCTGATCGCGGTGACCACGACGCTGCCGCAGATCGTCGAGATCGCGCCGCCGAACGGGCAGGTCGTCAACAACAACAAGCCGTCGATCTACGCGACGTACCGCTCGCCGACCGATGTCGGAATCGACGTCTCGAAGGTGAAGATCGAGGTGAACGGTCTCGACGTCACCGCCGCTGCTACGCGGACCGACCAGTTCATCACGTACAGCCCGGGAGCCGCGCTTCCGGACGGTACCGTGCACGTGCGGGTGACGATCGCCGACAACGCCGGCAACGAGAACCACCGCGACTGGCAGTTCACCGTTCGCACCCATTGACGAGGAAACGCATCATCATTACCAAGGCTCTGACGACCACGCTGACCGCGCTCGGCCTCGCCGTCGCGCTGAGCGGCTGCGGCGGCGGCGCCGCCGACGCCAACGGCGGTAACGGACCGACGCTGGTGATGGCGCGGGTGAAGGACGCCGTCGTCCTCGATCCCTCGCACGCGACCGACGGTCTCTCGCTGAACACCACGAACGAGGTGATGCAGAACCTGGTCACCTTCAAGCCCGGTACTTTCGACGTCGCCGGCGACGTAGCGCAGAAGTGGTCGGCGAGCGCTGACGGCAAGACGTGGACGTTCGATCTGAAGCCGGGGCTCGTGTTCTCCGACGGAACGCCGCTCGATGCGAAGGCGGTGAAGTTCAACTTCGACCGCTGGCGGCTGGCATCGAATCCGGCGCACGGAAACTTCCCGTACTCGTACTACTCCGACGACTTCGGCGGCTTCCCCGGCGTGGTCGCCGACGTGCAGGCGCCGACTCCGACCCGGGTCGTGATCAAGCTCGCCAAACCGTTCGGGCCGTTTCTGCGCGACATCGCGGAGCAGGCGTTCGGGCTCGGCTCGCCGCGCGCGATCAGCACCGATCCGAAAGGCTTCGAGATCAAGCCGGTCGGCAGCGGTCCGTACATGGTCTCGGAATGGGTCCGGGACGATCGCATCACGCTGGTCGCCAATCCGAAATGGGCAGGCCCGAAGCCCGGCTACAAAACGGTGATCATCCGCGACATCCCGGATCAGGCGACCAGCGTGCTGTCGATCGAGAAGGGCGACATCGACATGCTGACCGATCCGCGTCCCGACGATGCGAAGAAGCTCGCCGGCGAACAGGGGATCAGCGTTCAGCAGCAGGCGCCGAACAATGTCAGCTATCTCGCGATGGACGTCGAGAAGAAGCCGTTCGGCGACGTGCGCGTCCGGCGCGCGGTCGCGTACGCGATCGACGTCGCGACGATGGCGAAGTCGCTGTACTCCAGCGGCGCGGTCGTCGCCGACAACTGGACGCCGCCGTGGATGCTCGGCGCGAACCCGGCGGTCAAAGCGTACCCGCACGACGTCGCGAAGGCGCGCGCGCTGCTCGCCGAAGCCGGTTTCCCGCACGGGTTCAGCACGTCGCTGAGCTACTCGACCGCGCCGCGCCCGTATCTCCCCGAGCCGCAGCGCGTCGCCGAGACGATCCAGGCGAACCTCGCGCAAATCGGGATCACCGCGACGCTGCAGCCCTACGAGTGGGGCGTCTTCCTCGATCGCATCAAGCACGGCCAGCACGAGATGTGTCTGATCGGCTGGACCGGCGACAACGGCGATCCCGACAATTTCTTCTATCCGCTCCTCGACCAGGACTCGGCGCACAAGGACGGGACCGCACAGAACTACTCGTTCTGGCGCGATCCCGACTTTCACAAGCTGATGCTCGCCGGCCAGTCGACGGTCGACGACGCGAAACGCAAGCCGATCTACGCGCAGGCGAACGCGATGGTGCACGACCTGGCGCCGGCGGTCCCGCTGGTGCACACGTCGGTGCCGATCGTGCTGAAGTCTTCGCTGAAGGGTTTCGTCCCGTCTCCGAACACCTCGTACCACTTCAATTTGATCGCAGCGCCCGCGGGGTCGTAGGTAAAATGGCGACGGATCCGAACTGTATCTTCTGCAAGATCGTGCGCAAGGAGATCCCGGCCGACGAAGTCGTGCGCGACGAACATATCGTCGCGTTCCGCGATCTCAACCCGCAAGCACCGGTGCACGTGCTCGTCATCCCGACCGAGCACGCGCAGCACCTGAGCGACTTCACCGAATCGGCCGGCAGCGAGCGCGCGACCGCGCTGCTGAAGACCGCCGCGGAACTGGGCCGGCGCTTCGGCCGCGACGGCTACCGCGTCGTGATCAACGAAGGCCCGGACGGCGGTCAAACCGTCCACCACCTCCATCTCCACGTCCTCGCCGGCCGCCATATGACCTGGCCGCCGGGGTAGGTTTTTTGACCGGCCGGCGATCCTGTGGTATCGTACGTGGTCGGGCCTAGAAGGGCCACGATCCGGCTTTGGCCGTTGCGGAGGGAGGTGTTCTAGTAGATGGAGATTCGAGTCGCACCAGGCGAGACGATCGAGAGCGCGCTGCGCCGCTTCAAGAAGGCGACCCAGAAGGCCGGCGTCCTCGCGGAAGCGCGGAAGCACGAGCACTACGAGAAGCCGAGCGTCCGCCGCAAGAAGAAGAGCGCCGCCGCCCGCAAGCGCCGCAGCTGATCGCAGCGGTTCGGCCGCCGGGCCGAAGGGGAAGCGCTTTACACTGAAATAACACTGAGCAAGCGAATGGCTGTCGAGGTTCGGCGGCCGTCGGGAGCGAGGTGTTTTTTTCATGCGTTCTCATTATCTTTGGCGGGCCGCAATCTGCTGCTTCACGATCTCCGCGCTCTGCTGGGCCGGATTGCCGGCGCTCTCGGACGGAGAGTCGCCGCTCCCCGTCGCAGAATCGGCCGCTCCCGCCGCGGAACCGGCGCCCGCCACAACAACCGAATCGGCAGCTCCCGCCGCGGAACCGGCGCCGGCCGCCGCTGAACCGGCTCCGGCCACCGCTGAGTCGGCACCGGTCACCGAATCGGCGCCTGCCGAGACGGAATCACCGCTTCCCGTCGCAGCATCGGCGGTTCCGCCGATCGAACCGCCGCCCGTCACGGTCGCGCAAGCCGCTGCGCCGACGGCGGTCGTCCAGGGTAGCGTCAGAACGACGGCGGGCACGCCGATCGCCGGCGCGATCGTTGCGCTGAGCGGACCGGCCACCGCACGCACGACGACCGACGCAGACGGCGCGTTTACCGTGACGGTTCCGCCCGGGGTCTATCGCATCGACGTGACGCGTCCCGGCTACGTGCCGGCGGTGCTCTCCGATTTCGCGGTGGTCGCCGGGACGACGGTTCCCGTCACCGTGGCGCTCAATCAAGCCAGCCTCACCTCGCTTCAACAAATCGGCCGCGTCTCGACCGTGAGCCGCGGCAGCCGCAGCGCGATCAACACCGGCACCGCGACCTCGAACTATCTCACCGGTCAAGCGTTCGGAAACCTCGGCAACCCGCAGGTCAACGACGTGCTGCAGCATCTGCCCGACGTCACGATCGAGCGCATGGGCAGCCAGCAAGACACCTCGATCATCGTCGGCGGCGTGCAGCCGTACGAGACGCAAGTCCTCATCGACGGTCATCCGCTCGCGCTCGGGCAATACGGCGTCTGGGTCAGCACGTACTATCCCTCGTACCTGAGCGGCGGGGTG
>DASZGA010000002.1:0-7629 GCA_035939295.1 Candidatus Elarobacter sp.
CCGCGACGAGGATCGCTCGGCGGCGCCGGGTGTCAGCGAGCGCCGACAGGGAAGAGGCCTCGCGGTCTCCAGACCAGGACGATCGCCATCAGCACGTAGATCGCGATCGCGGAGAGCCCGCCGCCGAGCGAGTCGGCGATCTCCGGCCGCGCGACCGGTTTCAGCACGACGGGAATGTACGCGCGGCCGAGCGTGTCGACGAGCCCGACCAGCAGCGCGCCGACGAAGGCGCCGCGAATCGAGCCGAGTCCGCCGACGACGATCGCGACGAACGTGAGGATCAGAATTTGCTCGCCCATTCCGACTTGCACGGCAAGAATCGGGGCGAGCAGCGCGCCCGCAAACCCCGCCAGCAGCGCCCCGAGCCCGAAGACGATCGTGTTCAGGCGCGTGATGTCGACGCCGAGCGCGGCGACCGTGTCGCGGTTCGTCGCGCCGGCGCGAATGCGCATCCCGAGTCTGGTGCGCGCGATCAGCGCGTACAACGCACCCGCCGTCAGCAGCCCTGCCGCGATGAGCGCGAGACGATATGCCGGATAGATGAAACCGCCGAGCGTCACGGTGCCCGCGAGGGCGCTCGGGACGTCGACCGGGAGCGGAACCTTCCCCCAGATCATCGTGACGCCGTCGTTCGCGATCAAGATCAGCGCGAACGTCGCCAGCACCTGATCGAGATGATCTCGCCGGTACAACCGCCGTATGACGACGAGCTCCATGATGATCCCCGCGGCGCCGGCGGCGGCAGCTCCGGCGAGCACGGCGATCGCGAACGGCGCGCCGTGTGCTGCCGCCGATGCCGAGACGAACGCGCCGAGCATGTACAGCGAGCCGTGCGCGAGGTTGATCACGCCCATGATCCCGAACACGAGCGTCAGCCCCGCGGCGATCAAGAAGATCATCACGCCGAACTGCAGCCCGTTGAGGATTTGCTCGAGCGCGAGGCTCACGTCACAGCTTGCACTGGCTCGCGTAGACGTCGCCGACGTCGCGCATGATCTTGCCGACGCCGCGGATATGCAGCTTGTGCGTCTTCGGATCGCTCACGACTTTCATGCTGTACCAATCCTGGATCGGATACTGGTTCGGCCCGAACCGGAACGCGCCGCGGGTCGACTGAAAGTCCGCCTTGCGCAACGCGGCACGGAACGCGTCGGCCTTCGAAAGGTCGCCGTTCACCGCGCGCAGCGCGCTCGCGATCAGCTTCGCCGTGTCGTACCCCTGGCTGGCGTACGGCGTCGGCTCGCGGTGGTATTTGCCGATGTACGCCGCGACGAACTTCTTGTTCGCGGCGTTCGGCAAGTCTTCGAGCCAGTGCGCCGTGCCGTACAAGTCGGCGGCGTCGTTTCCGACAGCACCGACGACGTGGTTCTCCAGCGAGAACTCCGGCAGCACGACCTTCATCGACTTCTTGAGCCCGGCTTGCGTGAACTGCTTGAGGAAGTTGATCCCGAGCCCGCCGGGGAGAAAGTAGAAGATCCCATCGGCGTTCGCGGCGCGAATCCGTGCCAGCTCCGCGGAGTAGTCGGTCTGGTCGAGCGCGGTATAGATCTCCTCGGCGATCTGGCCGTGATAGGTGCGCTTGAAGCCGGCGATCGCGTCCCTCCCCGTGGTGTAGTTCGGAGCGACGAGGACGATCTTCTTGATGCCGAGATATTGCGCGTACTGGCCGGTCGCTTCGTGCGGAGTGTCGTTCTGCCACGAGACGACGAAAAAGTTCTTGTTGCAGCCCTTCCCCGCCAGTTGCGAAGGCCCAGAGTTCGGGCTCACGTAGAACGCGCCCGCCTCGACGACGCTCGGCACGACGGCGAGCGCGACGTTCGAGTAGATGATCCCGGTGAACAGCTGAATTTTGTCTTGCAGGAGGAACTTGTCGGCGATCTGCTTCCCGCTCGCCGGTTTGAGGCCGTCGTCTTCGATGAGGAGCTGCACCGGCACGCCGCCGAGCTTCCCGTGCTCCTCGTCGACCGCGAGCTGAAATCCGTCGCGCATGTCCTCGCCGAGATAACCGCCGGCGGTCGAGAGCGTGGTGATCATCCCGATCTTCAGCGGCGGCGGGTCGGCGGCGAAGGCACTCGACCCCGCGAGGGCCACGGTCAGCAGCGTGGCGAGCGAAACGCGAGCGAACGTGAGCATAGGAAAACCTTTCGTCACGGAAGGCCGGTTCGCGGACCCTTCTGGGCCTCCACGCGCCATCCTCGTTGACAGGCGTTTAGTTTAGGTATAAACTATCGACGCCGCGAGTCGGCGGGAGCGTTGTGCGAATCGTCTGCATCGGCGGCGGGCCGGCCGGTCTGTTCTTCTCGATCGTCATGAAGTCCGCACGGCCGGACGCGCAGATCGTCGTCCTCGAACGGAACCGCCCGACCGACACGTTCGGCTGGGGCGTCGTCTTTTCCGATCAAACGCTGGGGAACATCGCGGCCGCCGATCCGCCGACCTACCAGCGGATCGTCGAGCATTTCGTCCACTGGGACGACATCGACGTGCACTACCGCGGACGTACCATTCGCGCCGGCGGTCAGGGGTTCGCGGGGATCGCGCGCAAGCAGCTCTTGCAGATCCTCCAGGAACGCGCCGCCGAGCTCGGCGTCGAGCTGCGGTTCGAGGTCGAGGCCAACGACGAAGACTACGCCGATGCGGACGTGATCGTCATCGGCGACGGTGCTAACTCGCCGACGCGGCGCAAGTACGCCGCAGCGTTCGGCACGACGCTCGAGAACCGGCGCAACCGCTACATCTGGCTCGGGACGCACCAGCGCTTTGACGCCTTCACCTTCGCGTTCGAGAAGACGCCGCACGGCTGGTTCCAGGTCCACGCCTACCAGTTCGACGCCGATACCGGGACGGTGATCGTCGAGTGCCGCGAGGAGACGTGGCGCGCCGCCAAGCTGGATACCGCGACGCCTGACGAGTCGATCGCATTCTGCGAGCAGCTCTTCGCGCCTTACCTCGGCGGGCACGAGCTGATGAGCAACGCGAAGCACCTGGCGAACCCGTGGGTCTCGTTCGTGCAGGTGAACAACGCGCGCTGGTACGACGGCAACCGCGTGCTGATCGGCGACGCCGCGCACACCGCGCACTTCTCGATTGGCTCCGGGACGAAGCTCGCGCTTGAAGACGCGATCGGTCTCGCTTCTGCGCTGCGCCGCAACCCCGAGCTGACCCGTGCTTTCGAAGAGTACGAGGCGGAGCGGCGGATCGAGGTGCTGCGGCTGCAGAACGCCGCGCGCAACAGCACCGAATGGTTCGAGAACGTAGCGCGCTACGCATCGCTGGAGCCCGAGCAGTTTGCGTACAGCCTGCTCACGCGAAGCCAGCGGCTGACGCACGACAGCCTGCGGCTGCGCGACCGCGAGTACATCGAGAACATCGAGGCGTGGCTCTCGCAGCGCGCCGGGACGGCAAAGCCGGTGCCGCCGATGTTCGCGCCGTTCAAGCTGCGCGAGATGGAGCTGCCGAACCGGGTCGTCGTCTCGCCGATGGCGATGTACAGCTGCGTCGACGGCCTGCCGAACGACTTCTACCTCGTCCATCTCGGCGCGCGCGCACAAGGCGGCGCGGGGCTGGTGTTCACCGAGATGACGTGCGTCGCGCCGGATGGCCGCATCTCGCCCGGCTGCGCCGGAATGTACCGCGAAGAGCACGTTGCGGCCTGGACGCGGATCGTCGACTTCGTGCACACCTACACGAAAGCGAAGATCGCGCTGCAGCTCGGTCATGCCGGCCCGAAGGGCTCGACGCAGCGCGGCTGGGAAGAGCCGGACGAGCCGCTCGCCGACGGCAACTGGCCGGTGATGGGTCCGTCGCCGATCGCGTACGGCGAGCGGAATCAAGTCCCGCGCGCGATGTCGCGCGAGGACATGGAGCGCGTGAAGCAGCAGTTCGTGCGCGCCGCCGAGATGGGACTGTCGTGCGGGTTCGACATGCTCGAGCTGCACTGCGCGCACGGCTACCTGCTCTCGTCGTTCATCACGCCGCTGACGAACCGGCGCACCGACGAGTACGGCGGATCGCTCGCGAACCGGCTCCGGTATCCGCTCGAAGTCTTCGCCGCTATTCGCGCCGTGTGGCCGGCGTACAAGCCGATCTCGGTGCGCATCTCGGCGACCGATTGGGTCGAGGGCGGGATCACGCCGAACGACGCCGTCGAGGTCGCGCGCGCCTTCGACGCCGCCGGCGCAGACCTGATCGACGTTTCCGCGGGACAGACGTCGCGACAGGCGCAGCCCGTCTACGGGCGGATGTTTCAGACGCCGTTCTCTGACAAGATCCGCAACGAGCTGCGAATCGCGACGATGGCGGTCGGCAACATCACCGACGCCGATCAGGTCAACAGCATCATCGCCGCCGGCCGCGCCGACCTGGTCGCGCTCGCGCGGCCGCATCTCGCCGATCCGTATTTCACGCTGCATGCCGCGGCGCAGCTCGGCTACGACGAGCAGCATTGGCCCGAGCAATATCTTCCGGGTCGCGATCAGTACTTGCGCAACCTTCGCCGCGCCGCGCAGATCGCGGCCGAAGCGGCGAGCGAGGTGACGCGATGAGCGAGGCGCTCACAGGGAAGCACGCGCTCCTAACCGGCGGTGGCCGCGGAATCGGCGCTGCGATCGCGACGGCGCTCGCGGCAGAGGGTGCGCGGCTCACGCTGCTCGGCCGCGACCGCGACGTTTTGGAGGTCCACGCCGTGACGCTGCCGGCGAGCGCGCGGGTGCACGCCGTAGCCTGCGACGTCACCGATGCCGGCGCGGTCTCCGCCGCGTTCGCAAGCGCTCGCGCGACGCACGGCGAGGTGGAAATTCTGGTGAACAACGCCGGCGCGTCGGCCGCGACGCCGTTCGTCGCGCTCGACCGCGCGACGTGGGATGCGATCATCGCGGTGAACCTGACCGCGACGTACACCTGTACGCGCGAGGTCGTTCCGGCGATGGTTGCCGCCGGCAGCGGCCGGATCGTGAACGTCGCGAGCACCGCGGGATTGGTCGGCGGCGCGTACATCGCCGCGTACAGCGCGGCGAAGCACGGCGTCGTCGGGCTCACGCGCTCGCTCGCCGTCGAGCTGGCGAAGAAGGGGATCACGGTCAACGCGGTCTGTCCGGGATTCACCGAGACCGCGATGCTGGACCGCAGCTTGGAGCGGATCTCGCGCACGACGGGACGGACGCACGACGAAGCGGCCGGCGCGCTCCTCGGGCGCAACCCGCTCGGGCGGTTCGTGCGGCCCGACGAAGTCGCGAGCGCGGTTGTATGGCTGTGCCTGCCGGAGTCGTCGGCGATCACCGGCCAAGCGATCGCGATCGACGGCGGCGAGGTGCAGCGCTGATGCAGCCGGTCGTCGACCTGGAGTCGCGCGCGACGCACGACGACCACCTCTCGGTGCGCGTCTGGCTCCGTCTGCTCGCGTGCACCAACTTGGTCGAGTCCCGCGTCTCCGCCGAGCTGCGCGACGCGTTCGAGACGACGCTGCCGCGCTTCGATTTTCTCTCGCAGCTCGAACGAAATCCCGCCGGGCTGCGGATGACCGAGATCTCGAAGCGGATGATGGTCACCGGCGGTAACATCACCCGCATCGCCGACCAGCTGCTGAGCGAAGGGCTGATCTCGCGCACCGTCGCGCCGGGTGATCGACGTGCTTCGATCGTGCGGCTCTCCGCCGCGGGGCGGCGCGCGTTCCCCGAGATGGCGCGCCGTCACGAGCGCTGGATCGTCGAGCTGTTCGGCGGGCTCACCGAAACCGAGCGCACGCAGCTCTACGCACTCCTCGCCAAGCTCAAACGCCACCTAAACGCCCTCGAAAGCGACGCCGCGCGATGAACCGAGACCGAACCTTCGCGACCTACGAGGCGCGGCATTTCCTCTGGCACGTCGACGGCGGCGTCGCGACGCTGACGCTGAACCGGCCGGAGCGGAAGAACCCGCTGACGTTCGAGTCGTACGCGGAGCTGCGCGATCTGTTTCGGGAGCTCGTATACGCGCGCGACGTCCGCGCGGTTGCGATCGCCGGCGCGGGCGGCAACTTCTGCTCGGGCGGCGACGTGCACGAGATCATCGGGCCGCTCACCGAGATGGCGATGCCGGAGCTGCTCGCGTTCACGCGGATGACCGGCGACGTCGTCAAGGCGATGCGCGCCTGCCCGCAGCCGATCGTCGCGGCGGTCGACGGCGTCTGCGCCGGCGCCGGCGCGATGCTCGCGCTCGCCTCCGACGTGCGATACGGAACGCCGAACGCGCGCGTCGCGTTTTTGTTCACGCGAGTCGGGCTCGCCGGTGCCGATATGGGCGCGTGCGCGCTTCTCCCGCGCGTGATCGGTCACGGCCGCGCTTCGGAGCTGCTCTACAGCGGCCGCTCGATGCACGCCGACGAAGCGCTCGCGTGGGGGTTTTTCAACAAGCTGTGCGAGCCGGATGCCGTGCTCGCCGAAGCGCAAGCGTTCGCGCGCGGGCTGGCGAGCGGCCCGGCGTTTGGGCACGCGATGACGAAGAAGATGCTGCACCAGGAGTGGGCGATGGGGCTCGACGAGGCGATCGAAGCGGAAGCCGAGGCGCAGGCGATCTGCATGCAGACGCGCGACTTCCGCCGCGCGTACGAAGCGTTTTCCGCGAAGCGCGCGCCGGTCTTCGAAGGCGACTGATGCCGGACACAACGTATCTGTCCTGGCCGTTCTTCGACGACGAGCACCGCACGCTCGCTTCGTCGCTCGACGCGTGGGCGGACGAACACGTGAGCGACGAGGAGCACGACGACGTCGACTCCGCATGCCGCGCAATCGTCGCCGACCTCGGTCGCGACGGCTGGCTGCGCTACGCGGTCCCCGCGCAGTTCGGCGGCGCGTTCGACGAGGTGGACTCGCGCGCGGTCTGCATCGTGCGCGAGACGCTCGCGCGGCACAACGCGCTCGCCGACTTCGCGTTCGCGATGCAGGGGCTCGGGAGCGCGCCGATCGTGCTGGCCGGGTGCGTCGGTACGCAAGCGCGATACTTGCCGCGCGTCTGCGCCGGGACGGCGATCGCCGCGTTCGCGCTCTCCGAGCGCGACGCCGGCTCCGACGTCGCCGCGATCGCGACGACCGCCCGCGCCGACGGCGACGAGTACGTCCTCGACGGCGAGAAGACGTGGATCTCGAACGGCGGGATCGCCGACTTCTACGTCGTCTTCGCGCGCACCGGCGAAGCGCCCGGGCACCGCGGCCTCAGCGCATTCGTGGTCGACGCGAGCAATCCGGGGCTGGAAATCGCGGAGCGGATCGACTTGATCGCGCCGCATCCGCTCGCGACGGTGCGGCTGCGCGAGTGCCGCGTCGCGGCGTCCGATCGGCTCGGCCCGTCCGGAACCGGTTTCACGCTGGCGATGCGCGCGCTCGACATCTTTCGCTCCAGCGTCGCCGCGGCGGCGCTCGGGCTGGCGCGCCGCGCGCTCGACGAGACGCTGGATCGCACGACGACGCGTGCAATGTTCGACGCGAAGCTCGCCGACTTTCAGCTCACCCGGGTGAAGATCGCGGAGATGGCGACCGGGATCGACGCGTGCGCGCTGCTGACCTATCGCGCGGCGTGGCTGCGCGACGTCGCGAAGGAGCCGACGACGCGCGAGGCGGCGATGGCGAAGCTCACCTCGACCGAGACCGCGCAGCG
>DASZGA010000003.1:0-8491 GCA_035939295.1 Candidatus Elarobacter sp.
ACACGAATGCGTCGATACCGTATGCGTCGTTCGGATATGAGGGAGCATGTCCCCAGACCGGGAGACGAACTGTCGCCGGACGGCTCCGGCAGAAGTCCTCGAACGTGGAATACGATCCCGGCTGTGCCTTCCCGACCACGATCGGCGCCGTCCGTGACGCGCCTCGGGAATACCGGTCTGAAAACGTTACGCCGAACGTGGCACCGACGAAGCTTGAAAGAAAGGCGTCGCCGCTGAAAACCTTCGTCCTGCTCCTGTGTGGTCCGAGTTCGACGAGCTTCGCCTTCCAAGACTCCGGGCATGCCAAAGCAACGTTCACTTCGATTTCGTGCTCGGCGGCGAGATAGCGCTCGACGGTAATCGAAACCGTCGCGCCCGAAGGCGACGCTTGGCTCGTGTTCACGTAGCTCGCGTCGACCGGCGTTGTTGGTGTGTGGACGCGCACGAGCGTTCCGTCGAAGGAAATGTCGTTGCTCAGCAGTGTGAAGAACAGCGACATGAGCGAAATGACGAAGATCCCGAAAACCAAGGCTACGGCGGAGCCGCGCAGAATTCGGATCGACCGGCTTCGTTCCGAGAGCCTCGCTCTCGGCCGTGTGCTCATCCGTGCCGGTGCTAACAGCCGAGGAGCGTTCCGGTGCTGCGGAGCGCCGTTTCGAATAGGTCGTCGCTCCCCGGTTCGAGGATCGCGCGCTCGAGGAGCGAGGCGTTGTCGATCGCTTGCAGCGGGAAGAGGCGCGGTTCGCGTTTGTGCTCGCCTTCGGACCACACGCGCACGACGCCTGGATCGTCGGTCACCTCACCGTGGTACCATGACGTGTCGCTGTCGAGGCAGACGCTCTGCACGCGGCGGATCTCGCCTTCGCGGCCGCGTTCGAACCGCACCGTCTCCCCGCGGCCGTCGGTGAACGCGTTGGGGCCCGTCGCCTCCCAGCCGAGCCGGCTCGCGAGCCAGCCGGCGAGATAGAACGCCTCGGAGTCGGAGCCGCTCGCGATGTGCAGCTTTCGAATCGCGTAGGCTTCGGCAACCAAGTCGGGATCGTCGTCGAAGAACGAAGCGATCATGTCCTGCCACGGGCGCAGCCGCATCCACGCCAAGTCGCGCAAGACGACGTCGCGGTGCTCGCGGTGAAAAGCGACCAAACTGCAGAGCGCGGACTCGTCGCGCGCGCCGCCCGAGGAATCGAAGACCAGCGTCTGCACGAACGGAAGGAGCGCGTAGAAGATCTCGCGGCTGGCCTCGTTGATCCCCGTCCACCACATGACCGTGGGAACGCTCGGCGAGGTCAGCGCGGTGACGTAGCCGACGACCGTCGTCGCATCGGCTCCGGAGACGTCGACGTCTACGCGCTCACCTTGCACGCTGAACGCCGCTTGGGTGTCGTGCGCCGCGGTGGTCACCGTCGCTTCACCGGCATGCGCGCCGGTGTGGTCGAAGACGAGCATGAACGAGGGGTGCTTCTCGTTCAGCATCGCGGCGCGCTCGAGGACCCAGTCGCGTCGCCCCGGGTCGTCGATCCAGACGATCAGGTTGAGCGTGGACGTGGAGAGCTTCGTGCGCGAGAGCTCGCGGCGGATCGCTTCGATCGAGCTGGAGACGGTCGACGACTCCAGGCTCATATCTTCCGCCACTCGCGGTCGTCCATCACCAGCATCCGGTCCGAGGACTGCGGTCCTTGGCTTCCGGCGTTGTAGTTCGGGAAGCTCTCGTCTTCCGTGCTCTGCCAGCGCTCGAGGATCGGCATCACGATGACCCAGGCGCGCTCGACCGCGTCCCAGCGGGTGAACAGCGTCGCGTCGCCGCGCATCGCGTCGGCGATCAGCCGCTCGTACGCGGGCGCCGAGACGACACCGAATCCGGTCCCGTAGTTGAAGTCCATCGAGACCGCGCGCAAGTGCATCTTGGGCCCCGGCACCTTGGCGTTGATCCGCAGCGAGATCCCTTCGTCGGGCTGGATCTTCATCACCAGCACGTTGTTCTCCAGCAGATCGCCGGCCTCGCCGAACAAGCGGTGCGGAATCGGCTTGAAGCGGATCGCGATCTCCGACATCTTGCGCGCCAGCCGTTTCCCGGAACGCAGGTAGAACGGGACGTCGGCCCAGCGCCACGTGTCGACCCACAGCTTCACCGCGGCATACGTCTCGGTGTTCGAGTCGGGCCGTACGTCGGGCTCGTCGCGGTAGGCCGGGACCGCCTTGCCGCCGATCGCGCCGGCGTCGTACTGACCGCGCGCCGAGTCGAGCGTCACCCGCGCGCGGTCGATCGGCCGCACCGCGCGCAGCACCTTGAACTTCTCGTCGCGGATCGAGTCGGCGTCGCCCGATACCGGCGGCTCCATCGCGACCAAGGCCAAGAGGTTCATCACGTGGTTCTGGATCATGTCGCGCAGCGTACCGGCGTTGTCGTAGTAGCCGCCGCGCTGCTCGACGCCGACCGTCTCCGCCGCGGTGATCTGCACCGAGTCGATGTAGTTGCGGTTCCAGATCGGCTCGAAGATCACGTTGGCGAAGCGCAGCGCCATGATGTCCTGCACCGGCTCTTTGCCGAGGTAGTGGTCGATCCGGTAGACCTGCTTCTCGTCGAAGACCTTCTCGACTTCGGCCTGCAGCGCGCGCGCCGAGTCGAGGTCGGTGCCGAACGGCTTCTCGATGATGATTCGCGTCCAGCCCGTCTTGTTGTCGCGCGGGCCGAGGCCGGAGCGGTCGAGCTGGTCGATGATGATCGAGAACAGCGAGGGCGGCGTGCTCAAGTAGAAGAGGCGGTTCCCGGCCGTGCCGAGCGCGCTGTCATTGCGCTCGATCGCCTCGCGCAAGCGTTGGAACGACGCGGTGTCGTCGAAGTTGCCGGAGACGTACGAGATGTGCTTTGCGAAGTCGCTCCAGAGCGGCTCTTTCGGCGGGTTGCGCGAGAACTGCTCGACCGCCTTGCGCATCTCTTCACGGAACTCGTCGTCGGTGTACTGCGAGCGCGAGAAGCCGACGATCCCGAAGTTCGTCGGGAGGATCCCTTCGAGCCGCAGGTTCCACAGCGCCGGCATCAGCATCCGCTTCATCAAGTCGCCGCTGGCGCCGAAGAAGACGACGTTGCAGGGGTCGGCGATGCGGTCGCTGGAGAGCCCTTTGCGCAGCGGGTTGGCGATCAGCGCGCCCCCGGGCGTCGCGGCGGCGGTCATTTCGCTCACTCCGGTTTGATGGCGTGGCCGCCGAACTCGTTGCGCAGCGCGGCGATCACCTTCGCGCTGAACGATTCGTCCTGGCGCGAGACGAAGCGCGAGAGCAGCGACATCGTGATGACCGGCGCGGGAACGCCTTCGTCGATCGCGGCTTGCACGGTCCAGCGGCCCTCGCCGGAGTCGGCGACCCAGCCTTTCACCTTGGCGAGGGTCGGATCGGCTCTGAGTGCGAGCTCGAGCAGTTCCAGCAACCACGAGCGGATGACCGAACCGTAGCGCCAGATCGAGGCGAGCTGGTGCAGATCGTACTTGTACTCGGACTTCTCCAGGATCTCGAACCCCTCGCCGTACGCGGCGAGCATTCCGTACTCGATCCCGTTGTGCACCATCTTCGAGAAGTGGCCGGCGCCGCTCGGCCCGACGTGCGCGTAGCCGCCTTCCGGCGCGAGCGTGAGGAAGATCGGCTCGACGCGCTTCACCGCGTCGTCGTCGCCGCCGACCATCAGACAGTAGCCGTTCTCCAGTCCCCACACGCCGCCCGACGTCCCCGCGTCGACGAACGCGACGCCTTTGGCCTTGCAGCGCGCGTAGCGGTCTTTCGAATCGGTCCAGCGCGAGTTGCCGCCGTCGATGATCGCATCGCCGGGCTGAAGCAACGTCAGGAGCTCGTCGACCGTCGAATCGGTCGGCGGGCCGGCCGGAACCATGATCCAAATCGCGCGCGGCGGCGTCAGCTTTGAAACCAAATCTTGCAGCGCGGAAGCGCCGGTAGCACCGTCGCCGGCCGAGCGTTGCACCGCGGCAGGATCGCGATCGTACGCGACGACCTGATGCCCGCCGCGGATCAGGCGCGTGGTCATGTTCGCGCCCATCCGCCCGAGGCCGATCATCCCAAGCTGCACGTTACGCTCGCGTCGTGACGGCGGCTTCGAGGGCGGCGGCGAGTTTTTCCAAGCCGGCCTTCGGGTCGCCTGGGAAGTGGATGCGGATCCCGCGGCGGTTCCGTTTGTCGAGCGATTCGAAATCGCCGAGCGCCTGCGCGCGCTGCAGCGTGCGGAACCCGACCATGCCGGGGATCTGCAGATCGAACGGCGGGTCGTACGTCACTTGGAAGAAGACGCCGGTGCTCGGCCCGCCTTTGTGGAGCTGACCCGTCGAGTGCAGGAAGCGCGGGCCGAAACCGACCGTCGTCGCCACGTGCAACGCGTCGCGCACCGTCGTGCGGATCCGCTGCAGCACGCCCTCTTCGTCCTCGAACATCGGGACGTAGGCGTTGAACGCGACGTAGTCGCCGGCTTTGATCTGCTCGGCGACGGCCGCGACCGCGGTTTGCAGATCGGCGCCGAGCGCCGCGCCGTGCGAGCCGTTCAGCGGGAAGACGAGCGCGTCGCTCGTGCGCACGCGCGGCTCGGGCTCCGAGAACTTCCCTTCGGCGGCGAACTCGGCGAGAAGACGCTTCGTGTTGTCCTTCGACTCTTGCACGTTGGGCTGGTCGAACGCGTCGATCCCGAGGACGGCGCCGGCGGCGGCCGTCGCGATCTCCCACAGGTAGAACTGCTCGCCGATGTCGAGCGCGTCGTTCATCGCCAGCCGGATGACGGGATGCCCCGCGCTCTGCAGCGCACCGAGCCACGTTTCGACCGTCTCGTGCGCCCCGGGCAGCGTCTCGCCGACGTAGACGAAGACGCGGTCCTCGCCGTACGCGCCCGGATCGCCGAGCGGCTCGCCGTCGACCGGCACGATCCCGGTTCCGGACTTTCCGGTCGATTCCGCGATCAGCTGCTCGGCCCACGCGCCGAACGCGCGCACCGCCGGGTGCGCGACGATCGTGAGCTTGTCGCGGCCGTTCTTCGCCAGCGCGCCGAGCGCGGCGCCGAAACGCACGCCCGGTGCGTCCTGGTTCGCCACGGACGCCGCGTTGGCGTGCATCGCGTTGATCGCGCGGTCGAGGATCGCGGTGACGTCGTAGCCGGCGAGCGCCGCCGGAACCATCCCGAAGTACGACAGCGCGGAGTAACGCCCGCCGATGTTCGGGTCGTTGGTGAAGACGCGCAGGAACTTCGCTTCTTTCGCTTCCTGCTCGAGCTTCGTTCCGGGATCGGTGATCGCGACGAAGTGGTCGCACGCGTTCTCGTGACCGACCGTCTGCTGGACGCGCTGGTAGAAGTAGCGGAAGAACGCTTCGGGCTCGGTCGTCGTCCCCGACTTCGAGGCGACGATGAAGAGCGAGCGCGCGATGTCGAGCGCGTCGTCGAGCGCTTTGATCTGCTGCGGGTCGGTCGAGTCGAGGACGTGCAGCGACGGGTATCCCGGCGTCTTCCCGAACGTCGCGCGCAGCACGTCGGGCGCGAGCGAGCTGCCGCCCATCCCGAGCACGACGACGTGGTCGAACCGCTTCGAGCACGCCAGCGCGAACTCGCGCAGCTCGCCGGATTGCGCGTGCGTCTGCTGCGGGATCTCGACCCACCCCAGCGCGTGCTTGATGATCTCGACGTGCGCCGGATCGTTCGACCACGGCGAGGGGTCGTGAGTCCACAGCTTGTGCAGGAAGTCGTCGCCCGCGAGCTGCTCGAGCGTGGTTTCGGCGGCGGCCGTGACGGAGCCGAGCGCGAGCGCGACCCGCGGCGGCGTTCCCTGACGCAGCTTCTCCAGCTTGCCTTTGATCGCGTCGATCATCGCGTTGTACGAATCGGCGAACGACTTCACGCCGTCGGCGACGAGCTGTTCGGTGACGTCGTAGAGCGAGATCTGCGCCTTCGCCAGCGCCTCGATCACCGCGCGCGAGCGGTCGAGGTCTTCCAGAACCGTGTCGGGGCGGACGTGGCCGTGGTCGAGCAGCGCCTCGAGCGTGTTCGGCGGGACGGTGTTGACGGTGTCGCGGCCGATCAGATTTTCGACGTACATCAGATCGGGATACGCCGGGTTCTTCGTCGAGGTCGACGCCCACAGCGGACGCTGCACGTGTGCGCCTTTCGCTTTGAGCGCGGTGAATCGGTCGGCGCCGAACAGTTTGAGGAACCGCTGGTAGGCGAGCTTCGTGTTCGCGACCGCGGCCTTGCCGAGCAGAAACTCCAGGTGTTCGCCCTTGTCGATCTTCGCCTGCAGCAGCTTGTCGACCGCGTTGTCGATCCGCGAGACGAAGAACGAGGCGACCGACGCGATCCGGTCGATCGGCTGGCCCTTGGCGGCACGCTCCTCGAGCCCCTCGATGTACGCGTTCGCCGCCGCCTCGTAGCGGTCGACGGAGAAGAGCAGCGTGACGTTGATGTTGATCCCCGTCGCGATCGACGCTTTGATCGCCGGCACGCCTTCCGCCGTGCCGGGGATCTTGATCATCAAGTTGCGGCGGTCGACCGTCTTCCAGAGCCGCTGCGCGGCGTCGATCGTTCCTTGCGTGTCGTGCGCGAGCGTCGGCGAGACTTCGAGCGAGACGTAGCCGTCGAGCCCGTCCGTCGCTTCCCACACCGGGTGGAAAAGATCGCACGCGCTGCGAATGTCGCGGATGGCCAGCGCTTCGAAGACCTTCACCGAATCGTTTTCGTTGACCAGCGAGCGCAGCTGATCGTCGTAGTCGGAACCGGCGCCGATCGCTTTCTCGAAGATCGTCGGGTTCGACGTCATCCCGCGCAGCCCGAGGTCGATGAGCCGCTGCAGCTCGCCGGACGCGAACATGCTCCGCCGAATGTAATCGAGCCAAATGCTCTGACCGACGCCGGCGAGTTCTTTGAGCTGATCGCCCATGTTCGTTGTTCTTCTTTCTCTCAGACGTTCGCGAGGAGGCCGGCGGCGACGTCGGCGACGTGCTGCGGCGTGAACCCGTAGTCGTTGGCGATGTCCGCCGCGGGGGCGGACGTTCCGAAGTGGTCGATTCCGAACGCGATTCCGCGGTCGCCGACGTATTTCGACCAGCCGATCGTCGCGCCGGCTTCGATCGACATCCGCGCCTTCACCTCGGCCGGAAGGACGCTCGCGCGGTACGCCTCGTCCTGCGCGTCGAACAGCTTCCACGAGGGCATCGAGACGACGCGCGCTTTCGTCCCGCGCTCGCCGAGGATCTTCGCCGCGTCGACCGCGAGGTGAACCTCCGAGCCGGTCGCGATCAGGATCAGGTCGACACCGCCTTGCGGCTCGACCAGCACGTACGCGCCGCGCGAGACGGCGGCGTCGCGCGCGCCGAGGAACGGGACTTTCTGGCGCGTCAGCACGATCACCGTCGGCCCGGTCTCGGGCTGCACGGCGAACTTCCACGCTTCGAGCGTCTCGAGCGCATCGGCGGGGCGGATGTCGATCGCGTTCGGCGTCGCGCGAACCGTTGCAAGCTGCTCGATCGGCTGATGCGTCGGGCCGTCTTCGCCGAGGAACACCGAGTCGTGGGTGAAGACGAAGATCTCGCGGATCTTGTTGAGCGCGGCGAGCCGCAACGCGGGCTTGAGGTAGTCGAGGAAGTTGAAGAACGTCGCACCGAACGGCAGCAGCCCGCCGTGCAGCGCGATCCCGCTGTTCGCCGCCGCCATCGCGTGCTCGCGCACGCCGTAGTGGATGTTGCGCCCGGCGTAGCTTCCCGGCTGGAAATCGCCCTTGTCCTTGAGATACGTCTTCGTCGACGGATCGAGGTCGGCGGAGCCGCCGATCAATTCCGGAAGCGCCGAAGCGATGGCGTTCATCACCGTCCCGCCGGCGTCGCGCGTCGCGACGTTTCCGTTCTCGGCGGTGAACTGCGGCCACGGCAGGTTCTCCGGCAGTTTGCCGTCGCGCGCGCGCTCGAACTGCGCCGCGAGCTCCGCGTTCGCCGCTTTCCACTGCGCGTAGCGCGCGTTCCAGTCGGCTTGCAGCGGTGCGCCCTTCGCGCCGGACTCTTTGAAGAATTTCGCCGGCTCGTCGGGGACGGTGAACGGCGGATAGGTCCACTTGAAGAAGTCGCGCGTCGCCTGCATGTTCTTGCCGAGCGGCTCGCCGTGCGTCTTGAACGTCCCCTGTTCCGGCGATCCGTAGCCGATCGTGGTGCGGATCGCGATCAGCGTCGGGCGCAGCGTCTCTGCTTTGGCGACGGCGATCGCGCGGTCGATCGCTTCGACGTCGTTGGATTCTTCGGGACCGACCTCGAGCGTGTGCCAGCCGTACGCCTCGAACCGCTCGCGCACGTCTTCGGTGAACGTCACGGAAGTCGACCCGGCGAGCGAGACCTTGTTGTCGTCGTAGAGGACGATCAGCTTCCCGAGCGCCAGATGGCCGGCGAGCGAGGCCGCTTCCGAGGCGACGCCTTCCATCAGGTCGCCGTCGCCCGCGAGGACGTAGGTGTGATGGTCGACGATCGTCTG
>DASZGA010000004.1:0-10838 GCA_035939295.1 Candidatus Elarobacter sp.
AGAAAACCTCCGCGGTTGCGCCGACGCCCGCGATCCGCAGAACCGGCTCGATGATCTCGATCGGGCGGAACGGCTGCCCGTTGTACTTCCGCACGCCGTGCAGCGCGTCGAGCGGCCCGACGACCGCGCGAATCAGCTGCATCAGCTGTCCGGTGTAGTTGTTCTCGACGACGAAGACGTGCTGCGCGCCGCGCACGAACTCTTTGATGTCCTCGTCCGGGAACGGCCAGAGCGTGCGCAGCTGCAGGAAGCGCGTCAGCACGCCGCCGTTCGCCAGCCGTTGCACGGCTTCGGCGATCGGCCCGCGGTTCGCACCGTACCCGATGATCGAGATGTCGGCGTCGGCTATCCCGTGCAGAACCGCCTTCGGCAGATCCGGGCGCATCGTGACGAGCTTGCCCATCCGCTTTTCCATCATCCGCGAGCGGTTCGCCGCGTTCTCGGTGATGACGCCGGCGTCGTTGTGCTCGGAGCCGGGGGCGAGGTGCATCCCGCCCGGGATACCGGGGATCACGCGCGGCGAAACGTTGTCGTCGGTGAACGCGAAGCGCTTGTACTCGCCGAAGGTCACCTCGCCTTCGTCGATCAGCTTGCCGCGGTCGATCGTGACCTTGTCGAGATCGAACGGCCGCAGCGTGGCCTTGCTCTGGCACAGCGCCTGCTCGGTGAGGATGAACACCGGCAGCTGGTACTTCTCAGCGAGGTTGAACGCGGTCGTCGCGAGCTCGAACGATTCGGCGACCGTCCCCGGCGCGATGACGACGCGCGGGATCTCGCCGTGTCCCGAATAGATCAGGTGGTTGAGATTGCTCTGCTCGGTCTTGGTCGGCATCCCGGTCGACGGACCGGCGCGCGCGCACTCGACGACGACGACCGGAATCTCCAGCACGCCGGCGAGCCCGATCGCTTCGGTCATCAGCGCCTGGCCGGGGCCTGACGTCGCGGTCATCGCGCGCACGCCGGCGAACGAGGCGCCGAGCGTCATCGTGATCGCGGCGAGCTCGTCTTCGGCCTGCACCACGACGCCGCCGAATTTCGGCAGATGCTTCGACATCCACTCGAGGACGTCGGTCGCCGGCGTGATCGGATACCCCGCCATGAAACGGCAGCCGGCGACGAGCGCGCCGTAAGCGATGGCGTCGTTGCCCATCATGATGAGCCGGTCGCCGTCGTCGCTCGCGACTAGGCCGTAGCCCGACGGGCGGTCGGCGAAGTTTTCGAGCACGAACGTCTCGCCGGCTTCGATCGCGCGCATGTTGAGGTCGACGACCTTCTCGCCTTTGCGCTGGTAGACGCCGCGCACGTCGTTGCGGATGATCTCCGGGTCCATCCCGATCAGCGCGCCGAGCACGCCGATCGTAATCGTGTTTCGGACCAGCTCCAGGCCGAGCTGTTCCTTCGCGATCTTCGCGAGCGGGATCTCGTACCAGTTGACGTCGGTGCGCTTCACCTCGTCCGGAACCGTCTCGGAGGTGTTGTCGAAAATGACGAAGCCGCCGGGCCTCATCTCGTCGATGTGAGCTTCGACGGCTTCGAGGTCGAACGCGACGAGCGCGTCGACCGCATCGGCCATGCCGAAGTCGCGGTGCTCCCCTGCTCGGATCACGTAGTTGGTGTGCCCGCCGCGGATCCGCGAGGGGAAATCCTTGTACGTGTACACCTCGAGCCCCATCCGCTTGAAGACGCCGGCGATCAAGTCGCCCGTCGTCAAGCTGCCGTCGCCGGCTTGCCCGCCGAACATCACTTCGACGCTGTTGAGGATCACTCGAGGCACCTCGCGATCCGGCGCCGTGCTCGGCGCCGTGGGTCTTAGTTCCCAACGGTGATGAGGCTGCCCTGTCTCACGTTGCGAGGACATGCGCCGCACTCTGCCTGCTCTGCTCGCATCGCTTGCCGTCGTTGCCGCTTTGTCGACCGCGTCCGGACCCGCTTCGGCGCAGACCGCGTCGCCGGTCCAGGTCGAAACGCCGGCTCCCCTCGTCACCCCGGCTCCCGCCGTCACGGCCGCCCCTGCGGCCTCGCCTGCTCCGAACGCACCGGCCTTGCCGAAGGACGGGGTAGCGCCGTGCGCCGCTTCCGATCTCGCCCTCCGCGAGGTCGTCGGAAAGGCCGGCGGCACGCCGCCCGCGATGTGGACGTACGCCGTGAAGAACCGCGGCGCGGCGGCCTGCCGCCTTATCGGCAGCGCCGGGATTCGGTTGATCGACGCGCGCGGCAAAGAGATCCCGCTTCACTTCGGGGTCCGCACGATGATGGCGATGCTGCTGACGCTTCGTCCAGGCGCCGAAGCGTCGTTCACCGTCTCCTATATGCCGCAGGCGCGCGACGCGTCGCCGAACTGCGAGAAGGGCGCGCGGATCGAGGTCTTCTTCCCCGCGCAGACCACGCCGCTGATCGCGAAGTCGACGATGACGGGCTGCTCCGGCCTGCTCGTGCGCATCTCGAACCTGCGGCTCGGCGTCGCGTCGGCCGACGAGCCGACGCCGATGTCGCAACTCGTCAGTTGAATGGCCGAACCAAACGCATCGACGCCGTGAGCGCCGGATAGATCAGGTTCGAGAGAACGCGCACGACGCTCGCGACCGGGCCGTGCGTGTAGCCTTCGTCGACGTCGTTCCACGCGAAGATGATCCGCGCTTTCAGCGGCGGCTTCTCGCTCCACGCGCGCATCCGCGCCGTAGAGCCCGGCGTGCGCTGTTCGAGGAACGCCAGCACGCCCGCATCGTCGGAAGCGGACCGCACGGCGTCTAGGATATCGGCGTAGCGCAGTCGGCCGGCGGCGAGAAGGCTGTCGTCGACCGGGCTCTGCCCGTACAGATACAGCCCCAGCGTTCCGGCGTCGTAGGCGCGCGCCTTGTCGATCAGCCGCGGCAGCCAGATCACGCCGTCGACCGGTGTGTTCCAGCGGCGCGGACGAAACGTCTCCGGATCGGATGCGCTCACGGCGGTTAGAATCCGCGCCGGAAGCGGTCGTATTCGCGCTTCGTCTCGCGCCACGCGCCGCGCCACGCCTCGCGCGCTTGCTGCGCGGCGGCGTGTTCCAGCGCGGCGAGCTCGCCGGCGAGGAACGCGCGCTGCGGATCGTCGGCCAGCGCGCGCAGGCGCTCGCACGCCGTCACGGCATCGTGCTGATCGCCCAGGATCGTCTGGATCTCTTCGGCGGCGCGCCCGAAGCGCCGCGCCGCGCGGCCCACGACCGGCGTGACCGCTTCGGCGGCGTAGCGGACGCGCTTCGCGGCGATGCGGATTCCGTGCAGCTCGCGGTCGGACGGAGGGCGAGTGCGGCTGCGCACCCGTTTGCGCAGTGTCTTCCAGGTGCCGGCGATGATCGGCGGGATCGCTTCGCACGCCTGCTCGTCGGCGCCGGTTTCGAACGCCGGCCGCTTCGCGGCGTCGACCAGCGCCTGCAGCAGCACGATGTAGCGCGCCTCGCGCAGCATCGCGCGAACGTGGTCGTACGCGGCCTCGCGCGCCTCGCGCAGCGGTGCGAGCACCTCGTCGAGCCGGCGGCGGTCGGGGTCCGGGAGCGCTTCGCTACGCCGGCGCAGCCCGATGATGACCACGTCGGCGTCGCGCGCGGCGGAGAGCCCGTCCTGGAGCCACGACAGCTTCTCGCGCAGCCCGTCGGCCCACGCCTGTTCGAAGATCGGGCGAAACGTGCGCAGGTCGCTGCGCAACCGCCGCACCGCGACGCGCGCGTCGTGGATCGATTCTTCGTCGGCGCGCAGCCGCAGCTTCGAATCGTAGCGGACGATCCGCTCGACCGAGCTTGCCAGCGCCGCGCGCACGACGTCCCCGATCCGCGAATCGGCGTCGACTTCGGGGACGATGATCTCCGGCTCGCGAGCGCGCTCGCCGAGCGCATGGACGTTCTTGGGAACGGGGTCGGGTGTGCCCGCGCCTTCGGCGCGCAGCGCCGCGGCGAGATCGTCGAGCAGCTCGTCGGGCGCGGCGTCCGTCAGCTCGATCTCGATCTGCCGGAACCGGCGCACGACGCGCGTTCCCTCGACGACGCGCACGTCGTCTTCGACGACCTCGGCGAGATCGTCGCCGCCGTCGCTGAGCACGTGCCGGCTCGCGCGAATCGTGCGCAGCTCCGCGACGGGACGCGGCGCCGCGCCGCGCAGGTAGGCGGCCGCGAGATCGACGACCGCGGCCGGAACCGCGGCGCCGTCTTCCGGAAAGACGTGCTCTTCGCGGAACAATGCCTGCGAGGCGTGCGGAACCGGAATCTTCAGCGTCCAGCCTTCGCCGCGGCGCAGCCGCAAGCTGCAGCCCCAGCGCGTCAGCCGCAGATCGGGCGTGTCGTAGTACACCGTGTGCAGCCGTTTGAGCTGCACCGGCGAAGCGACGAACTCGTCGAGCCGCGGCTGCAGCCGCGCGAGCGAGAACGTGTCGGGCGGCTCGAGCTTCAGCTCGCGCTCGACGGTTCCGTTCATCGTTTGCCTCCCAACGCTTCGGCGGCGCTCGTGGCGATCGCGATCGCCAAGTCGAGCCCGAGCGACTCCGTGTTCAGCACGACGTCGTACTGGCGGCTGTCGTACAGGTCGGAGTCGAAATAGTGCTTCTGAAAGCGGACGCGTGCCTCGTCGGTGCGTTCGATCCGTGCTCGCGCTTCGTCGCGCTCGATCCCGTAGCGCCGCGCGAGCTGATCGATCCGCCACGCGCGCCCGGCGCGCAGCAGGATCGCGAGGACCGGGATCCCGGCGGGCCGCCAGCCGAGCAGGCTCACCCCGCCGTGACCGATCACGACGACGTCGCCCTTCGCCGCATGTTCGAGAACGATCTCGCGCACGGTCTCGACGATCAGCTCCGCCGGCTGCGGGTAGGTGATCGGGATCGGCAGCATCGCGCTCGCCGCGGCGAGGTCGGAGATCAACCGCTCCGCCGCGTTCGGCGCGCGCTCGATGTGCTGCTCGACGAAATCCGGCGTGAGCCCGCTGCGCTGCGAGAGCTCGTCGATGAACACGCGCTCGTCGAGCAGCGGCGCGCCGAGCGCGGCTGCGATCGCCTCGCCGACCGTGCGTCCGCCGGCGCCCAGCTCGCGCGCGATGCTCACGATCATCCGGAAGGCTTCCCGCCGCCCCGGAAGCAGACCCGCCGAGGAGTCCTAGAGCCGCTGCTCCAGCGCGCGGATCGCGGCGGGCGGGCCGGCGGCGACGAGCTCGTCGCCCGCCTGCAGCGGCAGCTCGGCCGCCGGGCGGAAGCGCATCTCGCCGGCGCGCTTGAGCGCGAGAACGAACGCTTCGTCGCGCTCGGGGAAGAGCTCGACCAGCGCGCGGCCGATCCACGCCGAGCCGTCGGCGATGGTGATGTCTTCGAGCAGCAGCTGGCCGTTGTTCGCCGAGAGGACGGTGTCGACGAACTCGACCGCGATCGGGCGCATCGCGAGCGACGCCATCCGGCGGCCGCCGATCGTGTACGGCGAGATCACGCGGTTCGCGCCGGCCAGCCGCAGCTTCGGCTCGGCGTCCTCGCGGTTGGCGCGCGCGACGATGAACAGGTCGGGGCGCAAGATCCGCGCCGAGAGCGTGACGTAGATGTTGTCGGAGTCGGCGTCGACTGCGGTCACCAAACCGCGCGCGCGCTCCAGCCCGGCGGCTTGCAGCGTCGCGACGTCGGCGGCGTTGCCGTTCACGACGACCAGCCCTTCCGCCGCGGCGCGCTCGAGCGAGTCCGGGTTGATGTCGACGACCACGAACGGGATCCCCTCGGCGGTGAAGTCGCGCGCGATCTCGCGCCCGACCCGGCCGAACCCGCACAGAACGAAGTGGTTATCCATCCGCGAGACGCGCCTGCGCATCCGGCGCTGCGAAAACTCGGCGCCCAGATGCCCTTCGATGACGTAGCCGAACAGTGCCAGCACCGTATACGTCAGCGAACCGAAGCCGACGATGACGATGACGATCGTCCACCACTTGCCGGGGACGTCGAGCGGAGCCGCCTCGCCGCCGCCGATCGTCGTGATCGTGGTGATCGTCATATAGAGCGAGTCGAACCACGACCAGCCTTCGACCGCGACGTAGCCCGCCGTTCCGATGAGCGCGACCGCGATCAGGAGCGTCACGGCGAGCAGGAGCCTGCGGAGGAGATATGCGCGTTCGATCATACACGGCCGCCCCGCCCTTCGAGATCAGCGCAGCCCGTTCCGCCGCAGCGCGATCCGGCCGCCGTCGTAGTCGAACCACCAGTCGAACATCCGCATCTGGTCGGTCCCGATGATTCCATCGAGCGCGATGTCGATCGCGTCGCTCGCCGCGTTCGGCTCTTCGATCTCGACCGGGACGTCGGCCAACTGCGCGCCGCCGAAGCTGAAGCTCGATGCGTTGCGCGCCGCGACGGCGATCGACCCTTCGAGATAGCGCTCTAACCCGAACCGGTCGGCGGAGCCGGACGCCGGCCGCCTCCAGAGGTTGTCGATGGTGGTCTTGTAACGGCGCTCGAAGGGCGCGAGGACGATCAAGTGCGGCGATCCGCTGTCGAGCGCGAAGCGATCGCCGGACGCGGTTCCGAACGACGCGCGGATGAGTGGGACACCCTCGTCGAACGCCGCCGGGATGACGGTATTCCTGGCGTCGCCGAACACGCCGGCGGCGGCTTGCGGCGTCATGACGTCGACGCGCCGGTTCGCATAGTCGATGTGCACGATGTGCCCGGCAAAGAAGTCGTAACCGAGGATTCCGTGGACCCGTTCGCCGTAGCTGAACGGGATCGCGAGCGTCGAGACGTCGGTCAGTGCGAGCTTGCCGACGACCATCGTCGGCAGCGTCGCGTGCTCGAGGGTCGGCTTGTACCCGAAATTTTGCGCCAAGCGGCTGTCGTAGGTGATGCTCGCCGTCCCCGTGTCGAGCACGAACTCGGTCGGGTGTCCGTCGACGTCGACCGCGACGAAGATCGTGCTTCCACGAAATCGTGCCGGCAGCGAGACGATCCCGTCGGCGACGGCCGGCGCGGTGAAGATCCGCTTCGTTTGCGGCATCGCAACCTCGCTGCCTATCGGAACGGGTACCGAGTAGGTTCCCTCGACTTGGACGTCGAGGTCGTTCGCCGGGTCGCCGTCGGTGATTTGCCAGCGGCGTGGCCGCATCAGGCCGCCGAGCGGTTCGAAGTTGTAGAACGTGGTGACGATCGTGCGCGCTCCCTCGCGCGTGATCTCGTTCGCGATCAAGCCGGTGCTCTTGTCGAGGTAGAACCAGTGCGGTTTGTCGTGCGCGGCACGGTCTAGCAGCACCCACGACCGCCGCCCGAACCGTTCCGACTCCCCGGCGAGCTCGCAATCGGTGTACGCGAAGGGAAAGGCGGCTTGCGGAAGCCGGTCGATCGCGTCGCCTTGATCGTCGGAGAGCGTCGCGTGTGCGATCCCGTTCGCGTCGGCGCGCCAGCGGATCCCTGCCGACCGGCCGCCGGCGTACTGGGCGCCGTTCAGTGTGACGGTCGCGCGAAAGTCGTCCCCGTCCACCGCGACGGTGACCGGGAGCCGGCGCGACCCGTTGACGTACGACCAGCGCTCACGCCGGCGTGCGAACTGCGAATCGAGCCGCCCCGTCCCCTTCGCGTACACCGCCAATAAGTCGGCGAGCGGCGTCTTCGTCGGCCGCAGATCGCGCGGGCGCCATTCCGCCGCGGCCGGCGCGCGCAGCGCGACGACGCACACGAGCGCGGCGAGGAGCGCGATCGTGCGCTTCACGCGGCGAGCGCGCGCTCGACTGCGGTGCGCAGCGGGTTCGACGCGTCGTGCCACGCGTCGACGAACGCGCGCAGGATGTTGCCGGTGAGCCCCCACACGCGCCGGGTCTCGTAGTCGAGCAGGTGCGTCTCGACGCTGATCGCGCCGACGTGGACCGTGCCGCGGGTGAGCTCTTCGATCACGGTCGCCAGCGGGATCGTGAAAACGGCCGCCGTCTCCGTGCCGTCGATCGTCAGCGGCCCGGGCGCGACGGTCGCGACGAACGGCGTCACGTCGAAGTTGTTCGCCCGCGTCTGGCGGACCATCGGCAGCTCGCCCACGATCGTCACGCGCTCCGGTGCGACGCCGACCTCCTCGCGCAGCTCGCGCAGCGCCGTTTGCCGCAGGTCGCCGCCGTCGGCCGCGTCGACCGAGCCGCCGGGGAGCGCGATCTGGCCGGGGTGGTCGCGCAGGTGCGCCGCGCGCTCGACGAAGATGATCCCGTGCGGGGGCGCGCCCAGGATCGCGATGGCGACCGCCGCGGTGCGCCGTACCGACTGCATCCGCCGCTCGTTCGCCGTGCGCCCGGGCGGCACTTTGCTGGCAACCACCTGGGAATTGCCTCGACGGGCGACGGGGCCGCGCAGCGCGAAGTGAGCGTGCCGTGATCGAGTTCTTCCTGCACCGGCCGGTCTTCGCATCGGTGTGTGCGCTTTTCGTCATTCTGGCCGGCCTCATCTCGATTCCGACCCTCCCGGTCGCGCAGTTCCCGCAGGTCGCCCCGCCGGTCGTCACGGTGACGGCGAACTACATCGGCGCGAACGCGCAAGCCGCGGAGTCCTCGGTGACGACGCCGCTCGAAGAAGCGATCAACGGCGTCGACGGCCTGCGCTACATCACCTCGAGCACGACCAGCGACGGGACGAGCTCGATCGTCTGCACGTTCCAGCTCGACCGCAACCTCGACCTCGCGGCGAACGACGTGCAGAACCAGGTCAACAACACCTTCGGCCGGCTTCCGGCCGAGGTGCGCGCGACCGGCGTGACGGTAACGAAGAACAGCGGGACGTTCGTGATCGCGATGGGACTCGCGTCGACCGACGCGCGCTACGACCGCGTCTTCATCAGCAACTACGCCGCCAACAACATCGTGGACGTCCTCAAGCGGATCCGCGGTGTCAACGACGTGCGCATCTTCGGCGAGCGGCGCTACGCGATGCGCCTCTGGCTCGATCCGGTCCGCTTGAACCAGAGCCACCTCACCGCCACCGACGTCGTCAGCGCGCTGCAGACGCAGAACGTGCAGATCGCCGCGGGGTCGATCGGCTCCGCGCCGATCCGCTCCGATCAGCCGTACCAGATCTCGGTGCGCGCCATCGGACGGCTGCGCACGCCGGAAGAGTTCGGGAACTTGATCTTGCGCTCGAACCCCGACGCCGGGTTCGTGCGGCTGCGCGACGTCGGCCGGGTGCAGCTCGGCGCAGAGAGCTACGCGCAAGATCTGCGGCTCTCCGGCGACGACGCGATCGGGATCGCGGTGCTCACGCTGCCCAGCGCGAACGCGCTGCAGGTCGCGGGCGACGTCCGCGCGACGATGAACAAGCTGCAGGAGCGTTTCCCGCACGGGATTACCTACCGCTTCGGTTTCGACGCGACGCCGTTCGTCTCCGAGTCGATCCGCGAGGTGCTCAAGACGCTGGCGATCTCGATCGTGCTGGTGATCGCGGTCGTCTTCTTGTTCCTCCAGTCGTGGAAGACGACGCTCATCCCGGCGATCACGATCCCGGTCTCGCTGATCGGCACCTTCGCGCTGATGAAGGTGCTCGGATTCTCGATCAACACGCTCACGCTGTTCGGGCTGACGCTGGCGACCGGGCTCGTCGTCGACGACGCGATCGTCGTCATCGAGAACATCGCGCGGTTCGTCAACGAGAAGGGGATGGATCCGTACCACGGCGCGTCGGCGGCGATGAAGGAGATCACCAGCGCCGTGGTCGCCAGCTCGCTGGTGCTGCTGGCGGTGTTCATCCCGGTCGCGTTCTTCGCCGGAACCACGGGGCAGCTCTACAAGCAGTTCGCGCTGACGATCGCCTGCGCGATCACGATCTCGCTCTTCAACGCGCTCACCCTCACGCCGACCCTTTCCGCGCTGCTGCTCGGCGAGCACACCGTCCACCGCACGGGGTTCTACGGCGCGATCAACCGCGTGATCGACGCGGGCCGCAACGGCTATCACGCGATCTTGCCGGCGCTCGTGCGCTGGCGTGGGATCGTGCTGGGGCTGTTCGCGCTCGGGCTGGTCGCGACGTACTTCGCGTACCAAGCGATTCCGACGGGCTTTCTGCCGGACGAGGATCTCGGCTACTTCTACGTGACGGTGCAGTTGCCCGAGGGCGCTTCGCTCGCCGACACCGAGCGCGTGACGCGACGGATCGAGGGGATTCTCAAAGGCTTCCCCGAGGTCTCGATCGTGTTCGAGCCCAACGGAACGCAGTTCGGGATCAACGCGCCGAACCGCGCGATGATGTTCGTCTCGCTGCGGCCGTGGGACGAGCGCAAGTCGGCGAGCCAGTCCGCCGACGGCGTGATGCGCCGGCTGCGCCCGCAGCTCGCGGAGATCACGAACGCGTCGGTGCTGGCGTTCAACCCGCCGGCGATCCGCGGGATCGGAAACCTGGCCGGGTTCCAGTTCGAGCTGCAGGATCAGGGGAACGTCGGGATCCCGGCGCTCACCACCGCGGCGCGCGGTCTGATCAAGGAGGCGCGCGCCGACCCGACGCTGCGCAACGTTTCGACGACGTTCCGCGACGACGCGCCGCAATACGTCGTGGAGATCGACCGCCAGAAAGTGGCGGCGCTCGGCGTTCCGCTGCAGGACGTCTTCGCGGCGATGCAGGTCTACCTCGGCTCTGAGTACGTCAACGACTTCGACTTCTTGAACCGCTCGTACCGCGTGTACGTGCAGGCCGACACGCCGTTCCGCGACCGCCTCGGCGCGCTCGACCGCATCTACGTGCGCGGGACCGGGTCCGGACCGCAGCTCGCCTCGACGATCCCGCTGTCTTCGCTGATACACACGCACGTCGACAAGATCGCGCCGATCATCACGCATTACAACCTGATGCGCTCGATCGAGATCAACGGCGTCCCGGCGGCGGGCTACGGCTCGGGC
>DASZGA010000005.1:0-76049 GCA_035939295.1 Candidatus Elarobacter sp.
CCGGTGAGGGCGCCGGGGTCGCGAGCGGCGGCGGGGTTGACGGAGCGGCGTTCGGCTGCGGCGACGGCTGGACGAGCGCTATCAGCAGCGGGAGCGCGTAAAGGGCGAGCATCGTACCTCCGAGCAACGCCGGTTCCCGCAGGGCGGTTCCGGGAACGGCGTCCTGCACGTACCCTGCGAGCCCGGTGAACGACGCGGCGAGCAGCGCGGCCGAGGCTGGTGTGCGCCCGGCCATGGCGACGACCGGCAAGAACCAGAAGGCGTACCACGGCTCCTGCGACGGCAGCGCGAGCCACCCGGCCAGGGCCGCCCCCGCCAGCACGTCCCGGCCCCGCACCGCCCGCACCACCGCCGCGATCCCCGCGAGCGCAAGAACCGCGCCGACGATCAGCGGCACCGGCGACCCCGACCACGCCGCCAGCGCCGGCGCCAGCAGGAGCGCGACCCTCGGCGGACCGGCACCGCGGTCGAACCCGTTCCTCAGCGAGAGCACGAGCGGCGCGTACGCGATCGCGAGCACGAGGAATGAGACGGCACCGGCGGCGAGGCGTCGGCGCGGCGACACGCTCAAGAGCGCCGCAATGAGCGGCACCACCGCGATCGCCTTGAGAGCCGCAGCGGCGGTCAGCGCGGCAAAGCGCACTCGCGTTGTTCGGGCGCGGTCGGCGGCGAGGACGAGGGCCAGCCAGAAGACGTCGTTGTGGCCTTCGGCCGCGGACCACAGCACGACCGGGTGGAAGGCGAGGAGCGTCGCGAGTTGCGGGCGCGTTCGCGAAGCGAGCGCGATGCACGCCAGGAGCCCGAGCGCGGCGAGCAGCCGGAGGACGAGGACGGTGCCGTCCGGTCCGAGCGGCCGAGTCGCAACGGCGACCAGCGCGCACGGCATGGTGAAGAGCGGTCCGTAGACATCGCGCGGGAGCGAGCCGTCCCAGGCGCGCAGCGCCGCGTCGAGGAGCGGGTCGTGCAGCGACGCCACGTCGGCGGCGCGGTACGCGTGCGCCCACGGATCGGCGCCGTGCGCCAGCAGCGCACCGTACGCTGCGTAGGCCCAGACGTCGGCCGAGAGCAGGTGCGTGACCGCGAGGCCGCACGCAAGCGCGAGCGCCGCCACGAGAAGACGCGGCGCGCGGCCGGCCCGAACGAGCACCCCGAGGGCTTCGCGACGATGGCGCGCGAATCCGCAGCGCTCAATGGACGACGGTTGGCTGCGGCGCGCGTTGGCGGCGAAGCGTGACGGAGAAGCGCTAGATGCCCAGACGTGGGCCCGGATCATCGACGGCTACGTGGGCGGTGCGATCGACGACGCGCCGGTCGCGGCGCTGGCGATGGCATGCGCGATCCGCGGGATGACCGACGACGAGATCTTCGCGCTGACCGAGGCGATGGTGCGCTCGGGCGACGTCCTGACGTACCGCGTCGGAACGACCGTCGTCGACAAGCACTCTTCGGGCGGGGTCGGCGACACCGTCTCGCTGATCGCGGTCCCGCTCGTCGCCGCCTGCGGCGTTCCGGTCGCGAAGCTCTCGGGCCGCGCGCTCGGCCACACCGGCGGGACGCTCGACAAGCTAGAGGCGATCCCGGGCGTGCGCACCGATCTTTCCCCCGAAGCGTTCGTCGCGCAGGTCGAGACGATCGGCTGCGCCATCGCGGCGCAGTCGGCGCGGCTCGTCCCCGCCGACGGAAAGCTCTACGCGCTGCGCGACCGCACCGGCACCGTCGTCGCGCGCGGCTTGATCGCCTCGTCGATCGTCTCGAAGAAGATCGCCGGCGGCGCCGGCGCGATCGTCTTCGACGTGAAGGCCGGACGCGGCGCGTTCATGCGAACCGTCGACGACGCGCTGGTCCTCGCGCGAACGCTCGTGCAGCTCGCGGCGCGCTTCGGCAAGCGCGCCAGCGCGTTCGTCAGCGACATGGAAGAGCCGCTCGGCGCCGCGGTCGGCAGCGGGATCGAAGCGGTCGAGGCGCGCGATTTTTTGCGCGGCGACGAGCGCGATCCGCGGCTCGCCGAGGCGGTCTTCGCGGTCGTGCACGAGATGCTGCGCGTCGGCGGTTTGGAGCAGCGCGAGGTCGAGTCGCGCGCGCTCGACGCGCTGCAGTCCGGCGCGGCGTACGAGCGTTTCGCGCTGCTGGTCGAAGCGCAAGGCGGAACCCGTGCCGCGCTCGACGCGATCGCCGCGCACCCGCATCGCAGCACCGCGGCCGCCCCGCGCGACGGCATCGTCACCGCGATCGACGCGGTCGCCGTCGGCGAGCTCGCGCGCGATGCGGTAGCGGCCGACGGCCCGTTTGCCGGGATCAGGATCGTCGCGCGCGTCGGTACCCCGGTCCGCGCCGGCGACGTCCTCGCCGAGTGCGCCGGCGATTCGATCGACAGCGCGCGCGTCGCCGCCGCCTTCGCGCTGGGCTCGACCGCCGCGCCGCCCCGGGCGCTCGTCGCCCGGGTGGTGAGGGATTCGGATCTGGCCGCGTTGGTGAACTAAGAAATGGTGCAGAACAACGGCCGAGCGAGCGGCAGAGTGGTCGTTACCGGCGGCGCAGGGCTGATCGGCAGCGCGCTGATTTGGCAGCTGAACCGCGAGGGGGTCGACGACATCGTCGTCGTCGACATCCTCGGGACGAGCGAGAAGTGGCGGCATCTCGTTCCGCTGCGCTTCGCGGACTACTTCGACGCCGACGAGTTCTTCGATCGGATCGCGCGCGAGCCGGACGCGTTCGGCGAGATCGCGACGGTCTTCCACCTCGGCGCCTGCTCGTCGACGACCGAGCGCGACGCCTCGTACCTGGTCGCGAACAACGTGCGCCGCTCGCAAGAGATCGCGCGCTGGGCGCTCGGGCGCGGCGCGCGCTTCGTCTACGCTTCGTCGGCGGCGACGTACGGCGCGCTCGAAGACGGGATGCGCGAGGACCTCGACCCGCATTCGCTGCGCCCGCTCAACATGTACGGCTACTCGAAGCACTTGTTCGATCTGTGGATGCGCCGCGAAGGGCTGCTCGACCGCGCCGTCGCGATCAAGTACTTCAACGTCTACGGTCCGAACGAAGATCACAAGGGCGAGATGCGGAGCGTCGTCGCGAAGGCGTACGAGCAGATCCGCGCGCGCGGAGCGATCGAGCTGTTCAAGAGCTATCGCGACGGAATCGCCGACGGCGAGCAGACGCGCGACTTCCTCTACGTGAAGGACGCCGCCGCGATCACCTCATTTCTTGCGCGCACCCCGAAAGCAGGCGGGATCTACAACGTCGGCTCCGGGCTCGACCGCACGTGGAACGATCTCGCCCACGCCGTCTTCGCGGCGCTCGAGCTTCCGGCGCGGATCGAGTACGTCGAGATGCCCGACGTGCTGCGCGGGAAGTACCAGTACCGCACCGTCGCCGACGTCGAAAAGCTGCGCGCGGCAGGCTGGGCGCGGCCGATGACCTCGCTCGAAGACGCGGTCGCCGACTACGTGCGGAACTATCTCGCGACGGGGACGGTGCTCGGCGCCGAATCGGCCGCGGTCTCGAGCCCCGTACCGACGTTCTCCGCGACCAGGTAGAGCGGACGCCCTTTGATCTCGTCGTAGATCCGGCCGATGTACTCGCCCAAGATTCCGATCGTGATGAGCTGCACGCCGCCGAGGAACAGGATCGCCACGATCGTCGAGGTGTAGCCGGGCAGGTTGTAGCCGGTGAAGATTCGCAGCGCGACCTCGTACACGCCGACGATGAAGGCGAAGACGCTGACGACGAACCCGAACCACGTCGCGATCCGCAGCGGGATCTCGCTGAACGCCGTGATCCCGTCGATCGCGAACTTGAACATCTTCGAGACGGGGTACTTCGACTCGCCGGAGTTGCGCTCGGCGCGGTCGTACTCGATCCCGGTCTGCTTGAACCCGACCCACGAGACGAGCCCGCGGATGAAGCGGTGGCGCTCGCGCGAGTCGCGCAGCGCGGCGACGACGCGCCGGCTCATCAGCCGGAAGTCGCCGGTGTCGACGGGGATCGAGACGTTGGTGAGCCGGCGGATGATGCGGTAGAACATCGCCGCGGTGAACAGCTTGAAGCGCGACTCCCCGGCGCGCCGCCGCCGCGTCGCGTAGACGACGTCGTACCCCTCGCGAAACTTCGCCAGAAACCCGTCGATCAGCTCGGGCGGGTCTTGCAGGTCGCCGTCCATCAGCACGACCGCATCGCCGCGCGCGGCGTCGAGCCCGGCGGTCGCCGCGATCTGGTGGCCGAAGTTGCGCGAGAGCGAGATGACGCGCAGGTGCGGATCGCCGTGCGCAGCGTCGAGCAGCTTCTCTAGCGTGCTGTCGCGGGATCCGTCGTCGACCAGGATCACCTCGTAGTCCGCCGGCGGATCGCTCAGCCCGCGGACCACCCGGATGATCCGCCGCAACAGCTCGCCGACGTTGTCGGCCTCGTTGAAGAGGGGAACGACGATGCTGAGCGTCGCGTCGGCCCCCCGGCGAACGGCCGGCTCCTGCGGGATGAAGGTCACCTGCGCTTGTTCTCGCCGCTCCAAGGCTCTCACTCTCTCGCTTCGGAGGCTCTCATCCGCCGCACGCCGCTCGCCGCCGCACTCAGCACCGCGCTCAGCCTGACCGCGTGTGCGCACGGCGCGGACTCTTCAGGTACCGGCTCGCATCCCACCGGGGCGACCGCAACCACGGCGGTAACTCCGGCGACTCGAAGCCGGCCGCCGAACGCGCAGCACGCGCACATCCGGACAACGGTGCCTCCGGAGACGCCGCGCAGCACGGCCCGGCCGTTCGTGAAGGCCGCGAAGCGAATCGCGGACGGCGCCGTGGCTGCGGCGATGCCGCAGATCCTCGCAGCGTCGGTTTCGCCCACCGTGGTCGGATCGGGGACCGTCGTGAGCGCCGTCGTGCACACGACGCCGGGCGTGGTGAGCGTCACGGCGTACGCCGGCGGGACCTCGCTGCCCGTGCCGCGCGTGGGCCCCGGGGTCTTCTCGGGGAGTACGACCCTCCCGCCGCTCCCGCCGTTCGCCCACGGTTCCTACTCCGTCACCTTCGTCGCCCGCGATGCCCGCGGGGCGAGCACGCAGAGCGCGGTGGGCGTTAGCGTCCGCTAGCGGGAAAGACGGCCGGGTATGCTGGCACCGCTCCTCGCCCTCGTCACGACCGTCGCGCTCGCCTCGCCCGAACCTGCCGATGCGTACGCGCACGTCGGGGCGACGCCCCCGCCGCACGGCTACCCGGCGATCCGCTCGTTCGCGATCTCGACGACCGTGATCCATCCCGGCCGCCCGGTCTCCGGCAGCGTCGAGACGTCCGACAACGTGCACTACGTCGAAGCGCGCGTCGAGTACCGCGCGCTCGCGATGCACGAGGACGGCCCGGGCCGGTTCTCGCTGACGTACACCGTCCCGTGGTGGCTCCCGCCGTGGGTGCGCCACGGCTACACGCTGCAGATCATCGCCCGCAGCGTGGACGGCGTCGAGACCTCGCGCGCGATCCCGATCGTCGTCAAGTAACGAGGTCACCGCAAGGCGGCGTTGTCGTCGTTCGGCGGTGCGGCAAGCCGCCGCAGCGCTGCGACGGTTTCTTCGAGGAAGACGGCTTGATACGAAACGACGTCGGCGACGCCGGGAAAGCGCGCGTCGCGGCGATTCGTGCCCAGCAGATAGCGTGCGCCGTCGCGCGCGAGGACGCCGCGCCGGACCGCGCCTTCGATCGCGTCGGCGACGCAGCGGTCGGGATCGTGCCGCAGCTCGGGATCGACGAACGCGCCGGGCGGGAGCGCGTCGCGCAGCCGCACGACGCCGTCGGTCGCTTCGTGCGCGTCGAACGGTAAGCCGACGGCGAGCAGCAACTGTGCGAACAGCGCGCTGGTCGTCACCGGCCTCGCGGCGGCGAGCGAGGTCGCGAGCTGCTGCGGATCGGCGGGCCGCACGATGCGGTACAGCATCGCGAGCCGTTTGCCGCGGAACGGGTCGAACGCGATCGCGGCGAACCACGGCGCCGCGACCACGAGCAGGTGATCGACGATCCCTTTGAGCGGCCGCATCCGGCCGTCGGTGCTGTAGAACCCTTCGGGCGTGACGAAGAAGGTTGCGCCGCGCCGCACGACCTCGACGATCCGCGCGACGTCTTCGTCGACGCCCGCGCGCAGTGCCGTCAGCAGCTCGCCGCGGTACGGTTCGAGCACGTGCGAGAGCCGCATGCGCGCTTCGCCGGCTGCGAAGTTTTGCGGCAGGAGCAGGTCGCCGAGGGTGCGCGCGCCGGCGGGGATCTGCGCGCGCGCCGCATCGCGAAAGACGAGCTCGAGCGGAAGATCGCCGTAGCGCGCGCGCAGCTCGTGCGCGATGCTGCGCAGCGGGCGCGCGGAGAGCTCGTTCTCGAGCGGGAGCATCCCGAGCCCGAAGAACAGCGGCCCCGCGTTGACCTTGCGCATGAACCCGAGCCACGGCATCCGCGTCGCGAAGAACCCGGGCTCGTACATCCGGCGCGATGACGCGGTGAAGAGCGGCCGGAACAACGACTGCACGAACGTCCGCTCGACGATGATCTCCGACTCGTCCTCGTGCTGATGGTTCGCGATCAGCACCGCCGGACCGCGGCGCACCGGGAGCTTGCCCCATTGCCGCACGCGGACGTGCAGCGCGATCAGCGGCTGCCGGATCGCGGTTGTCAGCGCGACCAGCAGCACCTGCCAGATCGAGATCGCGCCCTTGCGCCCGACCCGCAGCACCGTCAGCGAACCGATCGCGAACGACGCGCCGGCCAGCGCGAAGAGCCAGCGGTATCCCTGCGCCGGCGTCGCGCCGTGCGCGATCACCCACGCGCCGATCTTCGGCGCGAAGACGAGCGGCAAGCTTGAGAGCGTTCCCCACACGCCGAGATCGCGCGCGACGTCGCCGATCTCCGGGATCGTGTCGAGCGCGAGCGCCCAGCCGACCGAGAAGACGCCGCCGTAGCCCAACCCGAACAGCGCGGAGTAGACGAAGATCCAGCGCTCGTCGGGATGCAGCGCGAAGCCGAGCGCGGCCAGCGTCATCGGAACGCCGGAGAACATGACGATCAGCCGGCGGTCGATCTTGTCGGAGAGCGTCCCCGCCCAAATGCTCGAGACGATCGCGCCGAGCAGCGCCGCGCCGGCGACCATCCCGGTTCCGAGCGAAGCGTCCTTCACGCCGAGCACGTCGGAGAAGAAGTAGAGCACATACGTGTTGAGCAGCGTGATTCCGAGCACGATCCACGCGCGCGCGACGAGCGTCACCGCGAGATCGTGGCGGTCGCGGACGACGGCGCGCGCGAGCGCCGGCGGCGACGGAGGCGTGTGCGGGATCGCGAACAGCGAGGTCGCAACCAGCGCGATGGCGATCGCGATCGCGAACAACGCCTGCTGCGGCGGAAGCAGCGCCGCGCACAGCAAGCCGAGGACGGTGCCGATCAGCGTCATCGCGCCGCGCACGCCGGCCGCCGTTCCCCACACCGCGCGCGGCACGACTTCGGGGAGCAGCGCCTGATAGATCGTCTGCGCGGCCGCGAGCGCGATCGTTGCCGCGACCAGCGCGGCGCCGACGGCGCCGGCCGATGCGGCGAACGCCATCCCGGCCAGCGCGGCGACGTCGATCGCAAGCAACACGGCGGTCTCGCGCCGGCGGTCGCCGCCGCGACGGCGCGCACGGTCGGAAAGAATTCCCGCCAGCGGCGGCGTCAGCACGAACGCCGCGCCGACCAGCGTCGCAAGGTTCGCCAGCATCTCGGTGTGGTTGTTGGGCGAAAGCCGCAGCAGCAGCGCCGGGACGACGATCGCGAGCAGCGAGGCTTCTTGAAACAGAATCCCGATCCACAGCGCGTTCAGCGCGAGGTGATCGCGCAGGCGAAAGGTGCTGTTAATCGATGTCGGCCCAGGCCGCGACGTTCACCGTCACGTGCGCGTCCGGCTCGCCGAGCGCGACGTGCGCCGGCGGGAGCGCGCGCGCGGCGTCGCGTTCGGTGTTCCCGAACGAGCCGCGCGTGACGCGGAACGCGACCCGCGCGCCGCGGTGCAGCTTCAGCGTCAGCCGGAAGTGGCGCGCGTCGACGCGGTCCATCCGCACCTCGCTCGGCGACCAGCCGCTGCGCTCGGTGCTGATGTAGACGTCGTCGCCGGGCGGCGTGCGCGGCGGGACGAACACGTCGATCGTCGAGGTGACGAGCTGCGACTCGTCCACGTTCTGCTCCGCCGCCGGCGCGAGGAGGAACGCGGTGCGCGGGATCTTCGCCGCGGGGAGCGCGTCCTGGGTGAGCTTCTGCGGCGTCGCGCGGCCGTCGGCGTCGAGCGCGATCGCGGTCGCGCGGCCGGGGACGAACGCGGCGCACGAGACGCCGTCGGCGAGCCGCAGCACGCCGGCACCGGCGACCGCGAGACGGTCGCCGGTGCACGCGAGCGGTACGATGCGAAACGACGCCGCGGCGGCGAGCGCAAGCAACAGCGCGTACGTCACGGCGTCACCGCGAAGCTCCAGCGCGGAACCCAGCGCGTTCCGCCCCACGCGAAGTCGTACGCGCGCCCGACGTCGAGCCCGATGTTCGGGAACGGCCGGAACCGCACGTCGCCGCGCACTTCCCATTGCGGGCGGCCGTAGCCGTTGAACTGCGGGAAGTCGGCGGTGTGCACGACGGTGAGCCGGTACGAGGTGCTCGCGTCCGGCGTCACCTGCAGGTCGACGTTCTGGCTGCGGAACGTCCGCGCGCCGGTGAACGCGGCGTACCCGTAGTACGGCGTTCCGTCGGGCGTCAGCACCGGCGTCGACGGTGACGGATAGAACAGCGCCTGCGTGCCGGGGAATACGTCGGCGCTCCACGTCCCCTGATAGCCGGCGAAGAGCGTGACCTTGCGCGAGAACGGCTTGGTGAGAAACGCGGTTCCGCCGAAGGTGTCGAAGTGGTGCGGAAACGCGTACCACGTGCGCTGCGCGTCGAGCGTCGTCGAGAGCGTCGCGCCGAGCGGAACGTGCACGACCGGCGTCGCGACCGAGAAGTCGAGCCCGTGCCGCCACACCGTCGCGTAGCGGCGCCGGTCGGGGAGCTGGTTCAGCAAACCGCCGCGCAGCGAGTCGAAGCCGATGTCGCCTTTCAAACGCCACGTCGCGCCGCCGATCAGCGGCCGGTCCGGCGTGCGCAGCGCGGCGTCGAAGGTCGAGAGGCCGCCCGAGGTGCGCGTGTAGTCGACGCGCCCGCCGGCCGGTCCGAACGCCGCGGTGAAACCGCCGTGCATCACCGTGCCGAAGATCGTTCCGGTCGCGTCGGCGATCGCGGTGTAGCGCGAGCCCAGCCGGCGGTAGCCGTTGAAGCCGCGGACCGTGTAGCCGTGCAGCGGCGCGTCGAACGACGCCGCGGCGAACGCGTCGTCGCCGGAGACGATCTGCTGCTGCAGTGCGAGCGCCGCGCCCGGTCCGTCTTCCCAGCGCGCGTGCAGCGCGGTCAGCGAATGCGGCGACCCCCACAGCCCGTACGGCTGGTCGAACGTCGCGCCGGAGAGCGACGAGGACGCGAACCCGGCGCCGGTCGAGAACGTATAGAGATACGAGGGCACCGGGAAGCCGCCGACTGAGGTCGGAAACGCCGCCGGCGTGAAGCGCACGTCGGCGTGCGGAACGATCACGGCATGCTTCGAGCGGATGAACGCACCGCGGTCTTCGACTTCGGGGAACGCGAAGCGCTGCGCGTCGAACGCCGCCGGCTGCGCCGCGCCGAGCGCGTGCGTCGTCTGGGTGACGGTCCCGTTCGCCGCGTCGAGCACGTCGACGCGGTTGGTGTCGATCTCTACCACGATCGCGTCGGCGGCGAGGTTCGCCGCGCCGTGCGCCGCGGTGGCGTGTCCCGCCAAGACCGCGCGATCGGTCTTGAGGTCGAGGTACGCGGCGTCCGCGTGCGCGCGCGTACCGTCGGCGAGCGCGAGCGTCGCACCGTCGCGCGCGAACAGCGCCAGCGTGTCGGCGAAGAAGACGACCGAGCCGCCGTCGAGCGTCGCCGACGCGCGCGCGCTCGCCGCGCACGGAAACGCAGCGGCGCAGACGGTCACGGCGATGGCCGCGACGAGGCGGCGCGACGGCGTTACGCCGAGCCGTACAGCCATCAGCGCGGCGGCTTGTTCGGAAGACCCGGGCGCTGCGTCGGGAAACCGCCCGGCGGCGTCGCGCGCGACGGCGGATACTGCCCGCCGGGGAACGGGTTCGGGTTGAACGGCGTCGGGATCGCACCCGGCGCGGCGGCGCGCGGCGCCGCGTTGCCGCGGTCGTCGGACCACGCGTACACGGTCACCGGTACCGACTGCGCGTCGACTTCCTTGGTGAAGTACTGCCGCGCCGGAACCTGCAGCCCGTCCTGTCCGAGCTCGACCGAGTTCCACGTGCCGCGGGTGATGCGAAACGCGAACTTCGTCCCCGACGCGAGCCGCCGCACCGCGCGATAGCGCTGGCCGTCGATGCGGTCCATCTTGATCGCCCGCGGGTCCCAGTTGCTGTAGTCGGTGCTGATGTAGACGTCGGCGGTCAGCGGCGTCGTCGGCGGAACGGTGACGACGAACTCGACAGCGACCTCGCGGCCGGTGATGTTCTGCCCGACGATCTCCGGCGCGCGCACCGTCGCCGTGCCGGTCGCGGCGTACTGCTGCACTTGCGCGTACGCGACGTCGGGCGGGAGCCGCCGCGTCGTGAGGTCGAGCTCGACGACCTGTTTCGTCGCCGGGTCGAGGACGGCGCGCGCGAAGATCTTCGCGCGCGGCTGCAGCGTCGTCGGTTTCCCGGTGTCGTAGTCGGCCAGCTTCGGCGCCGGCGCGAGCTTGAACGCGTCGCCGGTGGTGAAGTAGACGTAGCCGTTGCGCACGTCGAGCAGCTGTCCGGTGAAGCGCACGACGGTGCCTTGCGCGAACGACGGGAGCGCGAGCGCGGTCAGCACGGCGGCGGCAAGGGCGGTCGAAAGCAGGCGATACATCACGGTGAGAACTGAATCCCGAGCTGCGGCGTCCACCGCTCGTTGGCAAAGTTGAAGTAGTACTGGCGGTTCACGTCGAGCAGCAGCTGCTTCGACAGCCGGAGCCGCAGATCACCCGTGAACTGCCACGGCGGCTGCCCGAAGATCCCGGGAACCGGCTGCGGAAAGTCGTTGAACTTGGCGAGGGTGAGGCTCAGCCCGAAGTATTGGGTCGGCGTGTAGACGACCGAGCCCGTCGTTCCGCGCGAGGTGGCGAAGCCGCGGAACGCGTTCTGCCCGGCGACGGTCCCGAACGGCGTCACGCAGAGGTCGCCGCCGCCGCAGGCGGGGTTTCCGGCCGGATAGGCGGCGAGCTGCTGCGCGCCCCAGTAGTCGGCGGTCGTGCGCGTCTCGTACGCCACGAACGCGTTGACGTGCTGGCGGTCGAAGACGCGCGCCAGCGAGAAGCGCCCGTCGGCGACGTCGACTTGATGCGGGAGCGAGTACCACGTCCGCTGCTTGTCGAACGACGCGGTGATCGAGTAGCCGCTCTTCAAGCGAAGCGGCGATGTGTACAGGGTCGCGCCGGTGTAGTGATACCACAGGTCGCGCGGCCCCGGCTGCAAGTTCGGATACCCGCCTTCGCCGTACACGTCGTGCGCGGTGCCGATCCCGCTGCGCAGCCGGAACAGCAGCGGCGCGCGCTTGAAGACGCGGTTCTCGTAGCCGCTCCAGCTCAGCAGCGCGTTCGCCGGGTGCTCGCGCCAGCGCGGGTCGTAGTTCGCGGTAAAGAGCGCGTCGTTCGGCGGCGGTACGAACGCGAGCAGCTGCTGGAAGTAGTTGTCCTGCGTGTAGCTCAGCCCCGAGCGCCGCAAGCCGGCATTGAGCTGCACTTCGGTGAACGCCGCCGCGTTGATCGGGCGGTTGACGATCCCGGCCTGCCCGGCCGACTCTTGCAGGAACGCGCGCGCCTCGAGCTTCGGGGAGAACCGCTTGTAGCCGATGACGTTGTACTGGCGCTGCTCTTGCGTGAGCGGGTCGATCGAGGCGACGATCCAGTCGTTCGGCCACACGAAGTGCTGGTCGATCGCGAGATACGTTCCGTTGAACGCGTCGTTGCGCACGTGCAGCGCGGTCAGCGAATGCTCCGAGCCGTTGAACGGGAGCGCGACGTCGGCGCGCGCCCCGGCGAACCCGTTCTCGTAGAAGTGCGAGTTCGACGAGAAGGTGACGACGTAGCGCGGAAGCGGGACGTAGAGCCCGGCCGTGTAGACGCGCGGCTGGTCGAAGATGACGTTGGTGTGCGGCGCGATCCGCGCGGCGACGGCGTGGATGTACGGGCGCTCGCCGGTCAGGTCGGGGAAGTAGTAGGCGTCGCCCGGCTGCTCGCGGCCGGCGTGCTTGTCGCTCCAGTTCAGGCCGAAGTACGTCCAGCGCTCGGGCGACCCGGCGGCGGGGAGAAAGTACGAGCGGTCCAGGTCCGGGTAGCCGGCGAACGCCGCGCCGGTCTCGTGTACGCCGGTACCGTCGAGGTGCACGTCGCCCGCGACCAGGTAGCGGTTCAGCTTGAGGTCCATCGTGAAGGTCTGGCCGTGCAAGACCGTTCCGTCGGAGAGCCGGACCCGCACGTCGCCGTCGGCCGTGACGACGAAACGGTTGTAGAAGAACTCGACGCTCTTCGCGGAGACGTCGAGGCTGGTGGGCGGCGAGGCGACGGCGCGCGCCGTCGCGCTCGCGACGAGCATCGCCGCCAGCGCGATGAGGACCGGAAAGCGCATCTGAAGCTTCACGCGTTCAGCGATGCGGGAGGCGCGGTCCTGCGCCGGATGGAACGGCGGCGGACGGCATGCCGCGCATTCTTGCCTTTGTGATGGACTCCGCCGGCGTCGGCGCCCTCCCGGATGCAAACGTCTACCACGACTCGTCGAACGCGAACACGATCGGAAATGTCGCCGAGCGGCTAGGCGGGCTCCGGCTTCCGAACTTCGAGCGGCTCGGGCTCGGTCACATCACCGGCGTCCGCGGCGTTTCTGCTGCCGCCGCACCGCTCGCAGCGGTCGGTCGCCTTAGAGAACGCTCAAAAGGCAAGGACACCATCACCGGCCACTGGGAGATGGCCGGGGTGATCACCGAGGTCCCGTTCCCGACCTATCCGGACGGCTTTCCGCCCGAGGTGGTCGAGCGCTTCACCGCGATCGCCGGGAAGCCGCCGCTCGGGAACACGACCGCCTCCGGGACCGAGATCATCGCCGAGCTGGGCGAAGAGCACCAGCGCACCGGCCGGCCGATCCTCTACACCTCGGCCGACTCGGTCTTCCAGGTCGCGGCCCACGAGGAGACGGTCCCGCTGGCGACCTTGTACGACTGGTGCGAGCGGGCGCGCGCGATGCTCGTCCCGCCGCACGAGGTCAACCGGGTGATCGCCCGGCCCTTCGTTGGATCGCCCGGGAATTACAGCCGAACACCGAATCGTAGAGACTACGCGATACCGCCGCCGCCCACGGTGCTCGACCGGCTGGAACGCTCGGGTGTACCCGTGCACGCAGTCGGGAAGATTTGTGACATCTACAGCGGTCACGGGATCGCGTCGTCCGTCCGCGTCGCCGACAACGGTGAGGCGGTCGACCGCGCACTCGAGCTCGCCGACGCAACGGATCACGGTCTGGTGTTCGTCAACCTGAACGACTTCGATACCAAGTACGGCCACCGGAGAGATGTGCGAGGCTATGGTGAGGCCCTCGCCCGGCTCGACGCGCGCCTTCCCGAGCTGTTTGCGCGGGTCCGCCCGGGCGACGCGCTGCTTTTCACGGCCGACCACGGCTGCGATCCGACCCAGCCGGGCACGGACCACACCCGCGAGTACGTCCCGTACCTGGAGTACCGGACGGGCGCCGCCGGCAGCGAGCTGGGCGTGATCGAGGGGCTGGGCTACGTCGGCGAGCGGATCGAAGCGATCTTGGGCACGGCGCCGCGATGAGCGTCGTCGAGCTGCGCCCGGCCGCCGAGCTCCCGCACTTGCCGGTCGGGGTCCCGTTCCCGCCCGCGCCGCAGCGGCCGGGGTGGTACGCGCCGGCGAAGCGCGCGCTCGACGTCGTGCTCGCGCTCGGGATCCTGGTCGGCACCGCGCCGATCGTGCTGCTCGCCGCCGCCGGGGTCGTTGCCGTCAGCGGCGGGAACCCGTTCTACCGGCAGGACCGGATCGGGCTCGGCGGCCGCAGCTTCCGGATGCTCAAGCTGCGGACGATGGTCCGCGGCGCGCACGCGATGCTCCCCGAGCTCCGCCGCTTCAACGAAGCCGACGGCCCCGTGTTCAAAATGCGCGACGACCCGCGGCTGCACAAGCTGGGCGCGTTCCTGCGCCGCACCTCGATCGACGAGCTGCCCAACTTCGTCAACGTCTTGCTCGGCGAGATGTCGATCGTCGGGCCGCGCCCGCCGCTCCCCGAAGAGGTCGCGCACTACGACGGCTACGCGCTGCGGCGGCTGGTCGTGAAGCCCGGCGTCACCTGCCTGTGGCAGATCTCGGGCCGCTCGCACCTCTCGTTCGAAGAGTGGATGGCGCTCGACAACGCCTACATCGACGCGTGGTCGCCGTGGTACGACCTCGCGATCGTCGCCAAGACGATCCCGGCCGTGCTGCGAGGGGTCGGGGCGCATTAACCGCCGGCTGACGGTCGTCGCCGAAGGCCGCACGCCGCGCCGCCTCGCGCGCTCGACGATGCTGGTGATGGGCGCGACGCTCGCCTCGACGATCCTCGGCTTCGTCCGCGAGGTCGTCTACGCGAAGTTCTACGGCACCTCGTGGGAGCTCGACGCGTTTCTTGCCGCCTCGATCGTCCCGGTGATCCTGTTCGGCGTCTTCAACGGCGCGCTCGTTAGCGCGCTCGTTCCGCTGTTCTCCGACTACCTGAACACCGACCGCGAAGAAGACGCGGCGCGGCTCGCCTCGTCGGTGATCGTCGCGCTGATCGTCGTCCTCGGGCTCGCCGCCGCGGTCGGCGCGTGGCTCGCGCCGTGGTACGTCCCGCGGATCGCGCGCTTCTCGCCGGCGCACGCGCACATGGCGGTGGTGATGACGCGCTGGCTGATGCCGACGATCGTCGCGACCAGTCTGGCCGGCGTGATCGGCGCGCTGCTGAACGCGTACCACCGCTTCGGCGCCGCGGCGCTGCAAGGGTTCGTCGCGAACCTGTGCATCATCGCCTTCGTGTGGTTCGCGCAGCCGCGCTACGGCGCGTACGCGCTCGTCTTCGGCGCGCTCGCCGGCGCGTTCGTCTCGCTGCTGGTGCTGATGCCGGCGTTCCTCTCGCTGCGCCGCTTCCGCTTCACGCTCGACCTCCGGCATCCCGGGATGGTGCGGTTGATGTACGTCCTGGGACCGATCGCGATCGGTTCGGCGGCCGGGCAGATCGCGCTGCTGTTCGACCGCGCCTTCGCCTCGGGGCTGAACGAAGGGACGATCGCCGCGATGAACTTCGCGGTCAAGGTCGTCGGGTTTCCGCAGCAGATCTTCGTCACCGCGATCGCGACCGTGATCTTCCCGCTCTTCGCCGGCCAGTTCGCGCAGAAGAACCGGGTCGCGATGCGGCGCAGCGTCGCGACGGGGTTGCAGATGGTCGTCTTCTTGACGCTGCCCTCGGCGTGGGGGCTGTGCATGCTCGCCGGTCCGATCGTGCAGACGCTCTTCGAGCGCGGCGCGTTCACGCCGGAGGCGACCGTGCTGTGCGCGCAGCTGCTCCCGTTCGCGGCGGTCGGCTTGGTTGCGCTCGCGGCGAACGTCGTGCTGACGCGCTGCCTGTACGCCTGCGGCGTCGTGCGAATCGCGATCGCGATCTCGGTCGCGACGGTCGCCCTCAACGTCGCGCTCTCGCTGGCATGGCTGCCCTCGCTGGGTGCGCGCGGATTGCTGCTCGCGAACGCGGTCTCGCAGACGCTGCAGACGATCGCGTACGTCGTCGTCGCCTCGCGCGCGCTGGGCGGTTTTCACCTGCGCACGGTCGTCGTCTCGCTGCTGAAGGTCGGCGCGTGCTCGGCGGTGATGGCGTTTGCGCTCGCCGCCGTGCAGATCACGCGCACCCCGCCGGGACCGACGACGATCGCGCGCGTCGCGAACCTCGGGGAACATCTGCTGTTCGGCGCGTTCGTGTTCATCGCGCTCGCGCGCGTCGTCGACTCCGAAGAGCTGCACCTGGCGATCGACCTGCTCCTGCGCCGCCGCCCGCGCGACCTCGTCCCGCTGCCATGACGGAGTCACGCTTCGCGTGATCCGGCGCTCCGGCTCCAGCACGAGATGATCCATCTCGCGCTGAGCGCTGCCTCGGCGCTCGCGCCGCTCCTGTACGCCGCCGAGTTCGTCTTGCTGCTCGCGCCCGGGTACGCGCTCGCGCGCGCGCTGGTGCGCCGCTGGGAGCTCGATGCGGCGGCGACGCCGGTCCTCGCGTTCGCGTTCGCCGCGCTCGGCGGGTACGCCGCGTTCTGGTGCTACTTCGCGAGCCCGCTGCTCGGCCGCGCCGTCTCGGTCGCGTGGATGCTCTCCGCGTGCGCCGCCGCGGTGTGGATCGCGCGGCGACGTATCGCGCGCGACGAAGCCGTTCCGCTCGCGCTGACGTTTTTCGCCGGCCTGTTCTATCTTGCGGTGCTGTATCTGCCGGCGCCGGCGATCGGCGCCGAGCACCGGTTCTTCGTCGCGCGGCCGGACGACAACGTCCTCCCGCAGCTTTTCGCGGAGCGCTTGTACTGGGGCCAGGACGCGCACCGGCTCGGCGACTGGCTCACCAGCGATCGGCCGCCGCTGCAAACCGGGATGCTGCTGCTGATCCGCCCGCTGTTCGCTCTCGCGCCGGCCCACCTCGAGCGCGCCTACGCGATCGCCGCGCTGGTCGTGCAGCTCGCGTGGATCCCGGCGACCTGGCTGCTCGTGCTGCGCGCCGGTCTTGCGCCGCGCGGGCGCGCGCTCGTCCTCGCGCTCGCGATCTTCTCGGGGTTCTGTCTCTACAACTCGGTGTACGCCTGGCCGAAGCTGCTCTCGGCCGGGTTTTGCATCGCCGCGCTGGTGTTCGCGCTGCCACGCTCGCGCGCGCAGCGCGATCCGAGCCTTGCGCTGGCGGGCGTCTGCGCGGCGCTCGCGATGCTCGCGCACGGCAGCGCCGCCTTCTTCCTGATTCCGGCGCTGGTGCTGCTGCTCGTGTTGCGGCGGCTTCCCGCCGGACGCGGTCTGCTTGCCGCGTTCGTCGCCGCCGTCGTGCTGCTCGCACCGTGGTCGGCGTATCAGCGCTACTACGCTCCGCCCGGCGACCGGCTGCTGAAGATGCATCTGGCGGGAATTCCGAACGCCGATCCGCGCCCCGCCGCCGAAGCGATCGCCGACGCGTACGAGCGTACGCCGCCCGCCGACATCGCGAGCTACAAGCTCGCCAACGTGCGAACGGCGCTCGGCGCCGCCGATCTGCTCGGTTCCGCCGTGATCTCCGAGCCGGCCGACGCGCTCGACCGATGGCGGGTGCGCGAGCGCGAGCACGTCACGGCGGCGCTCGGCGCGGTGAATTTCGGCTGGCTCGCGCTGGGATGGTGGTGGCTGCGCCCCGCTCGCGACGCCGGCGCGCGCCGGCGCGTCACCGCACTTGCCGCAGTCGCCGCCGTCTCGCTCGCGTTCTGGTCGCTCGCGATGTGGGGTCCCGGCGGAACGGTCACCACGCACGGCGCGTACGCGACGCAGCTGCTCCTCTTCGTCGTGCTCGGCGCGGCGCTCGGCGAGCTGCGCGGCGCGTTGCAGATCGCCGTGCTCGCGCTCGCGCTTACCGATCTGGTCGTGACGTGGATCGTGGGATCGTTGCCGGACGCCTGGCGCGTCGCACCGTCGCTCGACCCGCTGATGGCGCTGCTCGCGCTCGCCGCCGCGGGAGCGCTCGGCGCGACGCTGGTCGAAAGGCCGTCCGCATCGTGATCTTTCATCCCTGGACGGTGACGCTGCGCCACGAGACGCACGTCCCGGTCGACGTTCCGAGCGCGCTCGTCTACCTGGCGTGCGCGATCGGCGTTGCGCTGCTCACCCGCCGGCGCCCGGCGCTCGGCGTCGCCGCGCTGCTCGTGCTGGCGCCGTTCGATCTCGCGCGCTACGTCGGCCCGACGACGATCACGACGCTCAAAGCCGGTCTGCTCGGGATGCTCGCCGCGCTCGCGTTCTCACGGCCGGATCTGGCCGCGTTCCGCACCGTTCCGGTGCGCGCGATGCTCACGGCTTTCGCCGTGACGCTGCTCGCGATCGCGCTCAGCGCGACCCACGCGCAGCACTTGGGCGCGGTCGTTCGCGAAGCGTTCAAACAAGGCGAGTACCTGCTGCTGTTCTTGGGCGCCGTCGCCGCGTTCGCGACCGATCCGGACGACCGCCCGTTCTGGCGCATGCTCGAGGTCGCAGTCGTGCTGGTGAGCGCTTCGGCGCTGGCCGAGTACCTGATCGGCGCGCACAGCGGGTTGTTCGTGCACGGCACGTCGGTGCCGCGGATCGCCGGCGCGCTCGAGGGACCGAACCAGCTCGCCGGTTATCTCGACGTCGCGATCCCGGTGCTCGTCGCGCGAGCGCTCGTCCACCGCGACCGCGTGCTGGTTCTGGTCATCGCGCTCGCCGCGCTCACCGATCTGCTGACGATCTCGCGCGCGGGGATCGTCGGCGTCGCGCTCGGCGTCGTCGTCGTCTTGCTGGTGCTGCGGCCGTTTCGCGGCGTCGCGCTGCGCTTCGCCGCCGTCGTCGCGCTGGTCGTCGTCGTCGTCGCCGCGAGCGCGGTGCGCGCCGGCCTTCCTGCCGGGTACTTCTCGCTCGACCAAGCCCCGCAGCCGGGCGATCATCTCGCCAACCGCTTGCAGCTGTGGCATGCGGCGGTCGAGCTCTGGCGCACCTCACCGCTGGTCGGGGTCGGCGCCGGAAACTACGAGCTCGATTTGGGCGCAGTCGGGCTCCCCGGCGTGCGCACGCACGCGAACAGCATCTACCTTCAGAGCCTCGCCGAGGAAGGGGTGGTCGGGCTGGCGGCGACGATCGCGCTGTTCGCGGTGACGATCGTGACGCTCGCGCGCAGCGGGGTGCGCCGTCCGCACGTCGTCGGCGCGCTCGGCGCAACGGTGGCGCTGGCCTCGCACCAAGTGTTCGACGATCTGTTCTTCTTTCCGAAAGTCGCTTCGGCGTACTGGCTGGTCGTCGGCGTCGCGGTCGCCGAGGTCGCCGCGCGGCGGCTGTTCGAGCGGCGCCGCGCCGCCGCGCCGGTCGCTGTCGCTCCGGCGGTCGTCTCGTGAACGCACCCGGCCGTCAGCGCGTCGCGCTCGTCGCACCGTTCTTCGGCCGCGAGCTGCGCGGCCGCAAGGAACGGTTCGCGTTCGCGTACGCGACGCATCTCGCGCTCGAGGGCGTCGCGGTCGAAGTCCTCACGACCACCACCACCCCCGACGCGCCGGACGGAAACTACTTCGTCGCCGGCGCCGACCACACCGAACCGTTTCCCGTGCACCGCTTTCGCATCAGCGCGCCGGATCGCGTCGCGTACGCGGAGGCGCTGCTCGCGGTGAGGCGCGGCGGCGCTGCGGTCGCGGAGAGCGCGCAGGCGCTGCTCGACGAGCGCGTGCGCAGCCCCGAGCTGCTCGCGCACGTGCGCGCTTCGGCCGACAACTACGACGTCTTCCTGTTCGTCGACGTCACCGCGCCGACGACGGTGCACGCAGTGGGTGCCGTCGCCGAACGCGCGTTGCTGCTCCCGCTGCTCGACGACGAGCCCGCGGCGCGGCTCCCGGCCGTCGCCGCCGCCGTCGCGCGGGTGCGCATGATCCTGTGCACGACCGAGGCGGAGGCGATGCTCGTCGCCGAGCTCTACGGTCCCGCGGCGCGCGCGCGCACGCGCATCATCGGGCTGGGGGTCGACGTCGTGCCGCGCCAGGACCTGCACGCCGACCGCGTCAACCGCTTCACGCGCGGGCGGCCGTACGTGCTCGTCGCCGGCGACGATCTCGCCGCGGCGGCACGAATGCGCGAGAGCGGCACCGAGATCGTCGCGCTGGCGGACGTCGACGAGCGCGACCGGGCCGCGTTCTTCGCGTACGCGCGCGCCGTCGCGGTCAGCGGCGCCGGCTGGGGTTTCGTTCCCGAGGTCGTCGAGGCGTGGGCGTACGGCAAGCCGGTGCTCACGGGAGACGATGCGCCCGGCGCGGCCGGGCTCGTGCGCGAAACGGGCGGCGGGATCGTGGTCGCGCGCGACGGCTGGGCCGACGCGCTGCGCGCGCTCCCGGGCGACGACGAGCTCGCGACGCTGGCGCGCGCCGGCGCGGCGTACGCCGGCACGCGCGGCGGCTGGCGCCGCGTCGCGCTGCGCACCTCGGAGGCGATCGACGGGCTGGCCGCGCTCGACGAAGGCCGCACGCGCGACGCGCTGCTCGCGCAGGTCGCCTATCTCTATCCGCTGGTGCAGCGGCAGCGCCGCACGATCGAAGCGATGCGGGTCAGCCGTTTCTGGCGTTTGCGCGACGCGTGGTTCGCGGCGAAGCGCCGGTTCGGGATCGGGCCGGTCGAAGATCCGGTGCAGGTCGCGGACCGCGACGCGCGCGCCGTCGAGCTCGCCGCGCTGGGCGATCCGTACCAGCTGTTCTACCAGCACCATCGTTTGCGAGGCGAGGACGTCGAGCGCATGCGCGCGATGGCGCGCTTCCTGCCGCAGACGGTGTCGTTCGGTCTGGTGATCGATGCGCGGGGAACGAGTGCGGACGGCGTCGACACCGCGCTGCGCTCGCTGCGCGAGCAGGTGTACGAGCACTGGTCGGCGCGGGTGCTGGTCGACGCGCCGCCGGGGAACGCCGGCGTTGCCGCGCTTCAAACGCTCGCTGCCGGCGATCCCCGCATCGCGATCGTGCCGCCCGGCGGCGAACGCTTCGGCGATGCGGATGTGGTCGGCCCGCTCGAGCCGCACGATCGGCTGGAGCCGCACGCGCTGTTCGAGCTCGCGCTCGCGCTGCAGGACGGTGCCGACGTCGCGTACTCGGACGAAGACCGCATCGACGAGCGCGGCATCCCGCACGATCCGTGGTTCAAGCCCGATTGGTCGCCGGAGACGCTGCTGACGCGCGACTACGTCGGCCGGATCTGCGTGATGCGCCGCGCGCTGCTCGAGCGCGTGGGCGGCGTGCGCGACGTGTTCGAGAGCGCGAAGTGGTACGACGCGCTGCTGCGCGTCACCGAGAGCACCGATCGCGTGGTGCACGTGGCGCAGGTGCTGTGCCACCGCGACGCGCGCAACGCCGTGCGCAAGAACGACCTCGCGCTCGCGGTCGAGGTCGCGCTGCGGCGGCGCGGCGAGACGGCGCGCGTGCTCGAGGCGGAGTCGGGCGTCGACGTCCGCTACGCCGTGCCGGGCGACGAGCGCGTGTGCGTGATCATCCCGACGCGCGACCGCGCCGACCTGCTCGGCCCCTGCATCGCCTCGGTGTTCGAGCGCACCGCCTACCGCAACTTCGAGATGATCGTCGTCGACAACGGCAGCCGTGCGGCGGCGACCGAGGAGCTGCTGGCGAGCTGGCAGCGCCGCGAGCCGGAGCGCTTCCGCGTCCTCCGCGACGCCGCGCCGTTCAACTACTCGCGGCTCAACAACGAGGCCGTGAAGATCACCAGCGCGCCGTTCGTGCTGCTGCTGAACAACGACACCGAAGTCATCGAGCCGGACTGGATGGAAGCGATGCTCGCGCAGGCGCGGCGCCCGCAGATCGGCGCGGTCGGCGCGCTGCTGGTGTACGGCGACGGTACGGTGCAGCACGGCGGCGTCGTGCTCGGCATCCTCGGGCTTGCGGGGCACGCGCACCGCTATCTCCCCGCCAACACGCCGGGCTATCACGGCGCCCTCGAGCTCGATACGAACTATCTCGCGGTCACCGGCGCGTGCCTGATGGTCGCGCGGCGTAAATACGATCAGGCCGGGGGGCTCGACGAGGCGATGGCCGTCTCGTACAACGACGTCGACTTGTGCCTGAAGCTGCACCGGTCGGGGTATCGCAACGTGCTGGTGCCGCGCGCGCGCCTCTATCACTACGAGTCGAAGAGCCGCGGCGGCGACGACACGCCGGCGAAGGTGGCGCGCGCGATGGAAGAGGTCGGGACGATTCGCAAGCGCTGGCCCGAGCGCGCCGCGCGCGACCCGTACTACAACCCGAACCTCACCGCCGACGCCGAGGACTTCGGTCTGCGCTTGTGACCGGCTCGCCCGTCGTTCGCGAGGAGCCGATGACGCGCCGGCGAGAACGTCACGTCCGATGAGACGTCTGGCCATCATCGGGTCGGGATATGTCGGGCTGGTAACCGGAGCGTGCTTTTCCGAGCTCGGCAACACGGTGGTCTGCGCCGACAACGATCCGCGCAAGATCGCGCTGCTCGAGGCGGGTGAGATGCCGTTCTTCGAGCCCTCGCTCGGCGAGCTGGTCGCGCGCAACGTGCACGCCGGCCGCCTCGCCTTCACCACCGACACCGCGCGCGCGGTCGCCGAGAGCGAGATCATCTTCATCGCGGTCGGGACACCGATGCGCGCCGACGGCCACGCCGACCTCTCGAACGTGCGCACCGTCGCGCGCGATATCGGGCTTGCGCTCAACGGGCCGAAGATCGTCGTTTCGAAGTCGACCGTTCCGGTCGAGACCGGCGAGCTCGTCTCGTCGATCATCCGCGAGCACGCGCGCGCCGACCATGCGGTTCGCGTCGTCAGCAACCCCGAGTTCTTGCGCGAGGGCTCGGCGGTCGCCGACTTTCTCAAGCCCGACCGCGTCGTCGTCGGAACCGGCGATCCCGAGGCCGAGGCCGTCCTGCGCGATCTGTACGCGCCGCTCGACGCGCCGATCGTCGTCACCGACGTGCGCACCGCCGAGATGATCAAGTACGCCGCGAACGCGTTCCTGGCGACGAAGATCTCGTTCATCAACGAGATCGCGAACATCTGCGAGCTGCTGGGCGTCGACGTGCGCGCGGTCTGCCGCGGGATCGGCTACGACCAGCGGATCGGGACGAAGTTCCTCAACCCGGGGATCGGCTACGGCGGATCGTGCTTCCCCAAAGACGTGCGCGCGCTCGAGCGGCTCGCCGCCGAGCACGACTATCCGGCGCCGCTCTTGCACGCGGTCGAGCTGGTGAACCGCCGCCAGGTCGAGCGGACGAGCGCGAAGCTCGAGCGCGAGCTCGGCGGCCTGCAGGGGCGCGTGGTCGCGGTGCTCGGCCTCGCTTTCAAACCGAACACCGACGACATTCGCGACGCGCCGGCGCTGGCGATCATCCAGCGGCTGCTCGAGCGCGGCGCCGTCGTTCGCGCCCACGATCCGATCGCGAACAAAGCCGCGCTCGCGGCGCTGGGGGACGGCGTCGCGTTCTGCAACGACATGTACGCGACGGCCGAGGGCGCCGACGCGTTGCTGCTCGCCACCGAGTGGAACGAGTACCGCATGCTGGATTTCGAGCGCTGCGCCGCCGTGATGCGCGGCGCGCTCGTCGTCGACGGGCGCAACATCTTCGATCCCGCGAAAGTCCGCGCCGCGGGGCTGCGCTACCTCGGCGTCGGGCGGGTGACGCTCGCGCGGCCGAGCCCCGCCGCGACGGCCGGCGAGAACGAGATCAGACCGTCGCCGACGCGGACCTGAAAAACTCGAGGGTGCGGCGCAGCCCTTCGTCGAGCGCGACGGCGGGTTCCCATTCGAGCAGCTCGTGCGCGAGCGTGATGTCGGGGCGGCGGCGGACCGGATCGTCGGCGGGGCGCGCCCGCGACACCGTCTCGAGCGGAACCCCGGCGATGCGCGCGACGGTCTGCGCAAGCTCGCGGATGGTGTGCTCCGCCGTGCCGCCGACGTTGAGCACGCGGCCGGCGAGCCCCGGACGCGTAGCGAAGCGCATCAGCCCGTCGATCAGATCGTCGACGTAGCAGAAGCTGCGCGTCTGCGAGCCGTCGCCGAACACGGTCAGCGGTTCGCCGCGCAGCGCGGCGATGCAGAAGCTCGGGATCACGCGCCCGTCGCCGGCCTGCATCCGCGGCCCGTAGGTGTTGAAGATCCGCACGACGCGCGCGTCGATCCCGAGCTTGCGGACGGCGGTCGTCACGTACGCCTCGCCGTAGCGCTTCGACTCGTCGTAGCACGAGCGCGGGCCGACCGGGTTGACGTTCCCCCAGTACGCCTCGCGCTGCGGGTGCTCGAGCGGGTCGCCGTAGCTCTCGCTGGTCGAGGCGTAGAGCAGCACCGAGCCGTGCGCGCGCGCGAACGCCACCGCGTGCATCGTCCCGACGGCGTTCACCGCCATCGTCTCGAGCGCGAGCCGCTCGTAGTGCACCGGGCTCGCCGGGGAAGCGAAATGAAGGATGAGATCCGGATGCCGCAGTCCGGCGCCGAGCGTCGCGGCCCACGCTTCCCACCGCAGCGCGACGTCGGCTTCCACGAAGTGAAAGCTCGCGCTCGCGCGTGCCGGCTCGAGATTGTGCGCGTCGCCGGTGGCGAAGTTGTCGATCCCGACGACCGTCCAGCCTTCGCGAAGCAGGCGGTCACAGAGATGCGAGCCGACGAACCCAGCCGCTCCGGTCACGTACGCTAACACCGGCGCGCGCGTTCGTCTCGCCGTACCCGCGGGCCTGTTGTTACGGCTGGGCGGTGCGCTCGCCGTCCGACGGAACTCCGGCGCCCACCTCAGAATGGACGCGCGACATGCGTGCTTCGCCTTTGGCGCGGGTTCCGGCGATCCTCGCGGCGGTCGGAATCCTTCCGCTGGTCGCGATCGTGCTCAAGCGCGCGGTCGACGTTCCGTACTGGGACGAGTGGGAGTGGGCCGAGCTGGCGTATGCCGCGCACCGCCACACGCTCACCTTCACGCGGCTGTGGCAGCCGCACAACGAGCACCGCATCCTGGTCCCGAATCTCCTTATGCTCGGCCTGGACAAGCTGGGCGGCTGGAGCCCGGTGCGGGAACAGCTGCTCTCGCTCGCGCTGCTCGCGCTCACGCAGCTCGGCATCTGGGTGCTGATCCGCCGCACGGTCCCGGCGGCGGCGCGCGGCGCGTGCTTCTTGGCTGCGAGCGTGCTCCTGCTCGGGCTCGCTCAGTGGGAGAACCTCGCCTGGGGCTTTCAGATGGCCTGGTTCCTGTGCGACCTCGCCGTGGTCGCCGTCGTCATGTGGCTGACGCGGCCGCGCGCATCCGCGCGCGACGTGATCCTGGCGGCCCTCGCCGCGACCGTTGCTAGCCTGAGCTCATCGCAGGGGCTGCTGGCCTGGCCGGTCGGCCTGCTCGCGATCGCGCTGATTCCGCGAGCGCGGCTGCCCCGCGCGCTGGCGTGGTGCCTCGCAGGCGCCGCAGTGGTCGCGTTCGTGCGCTCCGGCGCGCCGGCCGATTCGGCCGGGCATCTCGGCTTCCGCCACCCGGCGGTGCTGGCCGAATACGTGCTGGCGTACCTGGGCTCGCCGCTCGCGCTCTCGTTCGGGCCCGCGGCCTCGATGCTTGCGGGCGCGGTGCTGCTGGCGTGGCTCGGCGCGCTCGCCGTCTATGCCGCGTGCGGGCCGCTCGCCCGCCGCGTGCGGCTCGCCCCTTGGCTCGCGCTCGCGGCGTACCCGATCCTCTCGGCCGTCGCGACGGCGAGCGCGCGCGGCGCGTTCGGCGTCGCGCAGGCGACCGCGTCCCGCTACACCTCGCTGAGCGCGCTGGCTTGGATCGCCGCGCTGGCGGCGACGTGCGCGGTCGTGCCGCGGAGCGCGCGCGTCTCGGCGCTTCAAGGGGCACTCGTCGTCGTCGTGCTGGCAGCCGCGATCGGGCTCGGATCGGTCAAGCAGAGCCTCGCGGCGAACTACGCGTGGCGCCTGCACGCCGCCGACCTGCGCGCGGCGCGCGCCGCGATCGGCGCCGGCGATCCGGCCGGCCTAGCGCGCGTCTTTCCCGAGCCGGCGCTCGCGATCGAGTGGCTGGCCGAGCTGGCTCAGGTCCGCGACGGCGTCTTTCGCGAACGCTGAGCGCGAACGGGAACCCCGCTCAGTTCGGCGCGACGGTGAAGCGGACGGTCGGGGTCATCGCCTGGCGCCCGTGCGCGCCGGTGACGGCGAGCTCGAGGGTGTGGGTACCGGGTGCGAGAGCCCCGGTCGGGACGACGGCGGCGTAACCGGAGTCGGCCGAGCCGGTCAGTCCTTTGGTGACCGCGACGTCGGGGCGCGGCAGGTGGTACTGCGCCGGTTGCCACGGACCGCGGTCGATGCGGTAGTCGACCCCCGCGGCCGTGCGCCGCTGGGCGGGGTCGAGCGCCCAGCCCGCGATCGCCAGCCGCTCGCCGGCGTGGATCGGCGGGAGCTGCGCAGGGTAGCCGAGATGCTGCGGCCCGGCGTCGATCGCGTCGATCTGCCAGGAGATCAGGTAGACCGGCTGCCGGCCGAGGCTCGTCTTTGCCAGCGCGATCCAGCGCGAGGCGTCCGCCACGGGGAGCGGCGCCGGCCGCAGCGAGACCGCCGCGCCGGCGCAGATCAGCACGCAGGCGGCCAGCACGCCGGTGACGGCACGGTCGAAACGATCACGCACGTGCTGCGGCTACGTGGAGGCGCCGGGCCCTTCCCCCGCGCATAGCCCTCCCTCGCATGGCAGCCTACACCGCGATCCTGATCGCCGGAGGAGCCGGCTTCGTCGGCTCGAGCTTGGCGCTGCGCCTGCGCACCCGGTATCCGGAAGCGCGGATCGTCGTTGCCGACAGCCTCAAGCGCCGCGGCTCGGAGTGGAACCTCCCGCGGCTGGCCGAGGCCGGGGTCGAGTTCGTCCACGCCGACATCCGCCGGCCGGACGACTTGGCCTTCGCGAACGTCCGCTTCGGCCTGGTGGTCGACTGCTCGGCGGAGCCCTCGGTTCTCGCGGCCTACCAGGCGGGTCCCGCGTACGTCGTCGACACCAACTTGACCGGGACCGTCAACGTGCTGGAGGTCGCCCGCCGCGACGGCGCGGACGTGGTCTTCCTCTCGACCAGCAGGGTGTACCCGGTGGCTTCGCTCGAGGCGATTCTGGTCGAGGAGCGGGAGACGCGCTTTGCCCTCGCCGCCGAGCAGACGCTGCCGGGGGTCGGCCCCGCCGGCGTGACCGAAGACTTTCCGCTCGAGGGCGCGCGCTCGCTCTACGGCGCGACGAAGCTCGCCTGCGAGCTGGTGCTGACCGAGTACGCCGATATGTACGGTCTGCGGACCGTCGTCGACCGCTGCGGCGTGATCACCGGCCCGTGGCAGATGGGGAAGGCCGACCAAGGCGTTTTCGCGCTGTGGATGGGGAAGCACTATTTCAAGCAGCCGCTCGCGTACATCGGATACGGCGGGGCGGGGAAGCAAGTTCGCGACGTCGTCGCCGTCGACGAGCTGTGCGATCTCGTGCTGCGCCAGCTCGATGCGATCGAAACGCTGCCGCGGCGCGTCTACAACGTCGGCGGCGGTTTGGCTTCGAGCCTGTCGCTGGCCGAGACGACCGCGCTGTGCGAGGAGATCACCGGCAACCGGGTGGAGATTGCGCGCGTTGCCGAGAACCGTCCCTCCGACGTCCGCCTCTACGTCACCGACAACGCTCGCGTGACCGCGGACACGGGCTGGTCCCCGCGCAAGACGCCGCGCGAGACGCTCGGCGAGATCTTCGACTGGATCCGCCGGAACGAACGTCTCGTCAAACCGCTCTGGTCCTGACTCACCGCCGCCGAAGGAGCCCGATCCGAACCCATGTCCGTCGTTCTCGTCACTGGCTCGGCCGGGCTCATCGGATCGGAATCGGTCGCGTACTTCGCGGAACGCGGGCACGAGATCGTCGGGATCGACAACGACTTCCGGCGCCGGTTCTTCGGCGAGGACGCGTCGACGGAGTGGAACCGGCTTTCGCTCGAGGCGCGCTTTCCGAAGCAGTACACGCACTGCGGCGCCGACGTCCGCGACACCGCCGCGATGGACGAGCTGTTCGGGCGCTACGGCAGACGCATCGCGCTCGTGATTCACGCCGCCGCGCAGCCTTCGCACGACTGGGCGGCGAGCGACCCGCACACCGACTTCACCGTCAACGCGAACGGAACGCTCGCGGTGCTGGAGGCGGCGCGCAAGCACTGTCCGCAGGCGGTGTTCATCTTCACCTCGACCAACAAGGTGTACGGCGACGTCCCCAACGAGCTGCCGCTGGTCGAGCACGAGCAGCGCTGGGAGATCGCCGCCGGTCACCCGCTGTGGAACGGGATCGGCGAGACGATGCGCATCGACCGCTCGACCCATTCGGTGTTCGGCGCCTCGAAGGTCGCCGCCGACGTGCTCGTTCAGGAGTACGGCCGCTACTTCTCGATGCCGACCGCCGTCTTTCGCGGCGGCTGTCTCACCGGCCCGAACCACTCGGGGACGAAGCTGCACGGCTTCCTCGCCTACCTGATGCGGTGCACGGTCACGGGTGAGCCCTACACCGTCTTCGGCTACAAGGGAAAACAGGTTCGCGACAACATCCACAGCTTCGACCTGGTCACCGCGTTCGATCACGTCTTTCGCGCGCCGCGCTGCGGCGAGGTCTACAACGCGGGCGGCACGCGCTTCAGCAACTGCTCGATGCTCGAAGCGATCGAGCTGTGCGAAGAGATCGCAGCGCGCAAGCTGGACTGGCGATACACCGAGACCAACCGCGTCGGGGACCACATTTGGTACATCAGCGACATGGCGAAGTTCAAGTCGCACTACCCGGGCTGGGAGCAGCGCTACGACCTGCGCAGCCTGATGCAGGAGATGTACGACAAGAACGCCGAGCGCTGGCGAGCCGAGCGCGACGAGCGCGCCCAGGTGTAGCGGGGTGCTCTCCGTCTTGATACCCGCGCACAACGAAGAAGGCGACATCGGCGCCACCGTCGCGGCGGTCGCCGAACGCCTGACCGCCGCCGCGATTCCGTTCGAGATCATCGTCGTCGACGACCACTCGAGCGACGGCACCGCGGCCGAGGTCGCGCGCGTCGCAGCGGCCGTCCAGGGCGTGCGCTGCGTGCCCAACGTGCGGCGCCCGAAGGGGTTCGGCAACGCGATCAGCACCGGGCTGGAAGAGTTCCGCGGCAGCGCGGTCTGCATCGTGATGGCCGACGCCTCCGACGACCCGAACGACGTCGTCGCGTACTGGCGCGCGATCGAGGCCGGGTACGACTGTGCCTTCGGCACGCGGTTCACGCGCGCCGCGCGCGTCGTCGAGTACCCGCTTCCGAAGTTTCTGCTGAACCGCCTCGCGAACGCGTTCATCGCGCTGCTGTTCGGGATGCGCTACAACGACGTGACCAACGCCTTCAAGTGCTATCGCCGCGAGGTGATCGCCGGCGTGCAGCCGATCCTCTCGCGCCACTTCAACATCACCGTCGAGCTGCCGCTGAAGGCGATCGTGCGCGGGTTCACCTGGACCGTCGTGCCGACGAACTGGTTCAACCGCAAGCACGGCGTCTCGAAGTTCAAGATCAAGGAGATGGGCAGCCGGTACTTGTTCATCGTGCTCTATGCGCTGATCGAGAAATGGCTCTCGCGCGGCGACTACCGCCGCGACCGGGAAGCCGTGGAGACGCAGGGTCCGTGAGGTTCCTCCAGCGGCTGTGGCCCGCGGCGCGCCGGCGGTTCCGCCCGGTCGTCCCCGAACGGCCCGTCCGCGCGCCGGCGGTCTTTCGCGCGACGGCGTTCCCGGACGCCGGCCCGCTGCCGTGGCTCGACCGGCCCGACGCGCTCGATGCGGTCGAGCGCAAGCTGAACCGCGGCGAGATCTCCGCCCGCGAAGCGGAGCTCGCGCGCCGCTGGGCGTGCGACGGTGCGGTCGTGCTCGAGCGCTTCTTCGACGACGCGCGGCTCGACGCGACGTGGGATGCGTACGAGCGCGCGCTCGAAGCGCGCACCGTGACGCCCGACGCCGAAGCGACGGACGCCGACCCGCTGCCCGGCCGCACGCTCAACGCGCACTTCGGCGTCCGCGAGATCGGCGCGCTGCTGCACGACGCCGCGGTCGTCGAGCTGGTTTCTTTCCTGCTCGGCGCCGAAGCGCTGCCGTTTCAGACCATCATGGGCCACAAGGGCAGCGAGCAGCACCCGCACTCCGACGCGATCCACATGACGACCTATCCGCTGGGATATCTCGCCGCCGCCTGGATCGCGTTCGAGGACATCAGCGCCGACGGCGGTCCGCTGGTCTACTACCCCGGATCGCACCGGCTTCCGTACGTGTTCTCCGACGACGTCGGCATCTCGGCGGAGGACTTCCAGCGGCTCGGCTACGGGCCGTACGCGGAGCGGTACGAACCGCGGATCGCCGAGCTGATCGCTTCGGAGCACCTCGAGCCCGTGTACTTCACGCCGCGCAAAGGCGACGTGCTGCTGTGGCACGCGAACCTGCTGCACGGCGGCTCGTTGCGCGCGCGCCCCGGCTCCTCGCGGCGCGCGCTCGTGTGCCACTACTTCGCGCGCGGCTGCGTGACGTACCACGATCTCTCCGCCGGTCCCTCGCACATCTACGCTTCCCAGCGATGAGCGAAGAGCGCGATCCGGAGCTGCTGCGCTACATCGGCCGGCTCGAAGCCGAATGCGAGCAGTTGCGCCGGCGGCTCGAGCACGTCGACTTGTGGGCGGCGCGGACGCGCGAGGCCGCGGAGTCGGTGCGTCCGCTCCTGCTTTCGATGCAGGAGAGCAAGTTCTGGCGGATGCGCAACGCGTGGTTCGCGCTCAAGCACCGGCTCGGGATGCATCCGGAGGGCCCGCAGCCGCCGGTCGACCTGCTGATCGCCGAGTACGAGCCGAACGTCGAGCGCGGCGCGGCGTACGAGCGCTGGCTGCGCGCGAACGACCTGCGCTCGGCGGACGCCGACGTCGTGCGGCGCATGAGCGACGTGTTGCCGCGCAGGCCGCTCATCAGCGTCGTGATGCCGGTCTACGACCCGCCGGAGCGCTACCTGCGCGCCGCGCTGGATTCGGTCGTCGAGCAGCTCTACCCGCACTGGGAGCTGTGCGTCGCGGACGACGCCTCGACGAACCCGCGCGTACGCGAGGTGCTGCGCGAGTACGCCGCGGACGATCGCGTGAAGCTCGTGCTGCGCGAGCGCAACGGGCACATCGCCGAGGCCAGCAACAGCGCGCTCGCGCTCGCGAGCGGCGAGTTCGTCGCGCTGCTCGACCACGACGACGTCCTCGCGCGCGACGCGCTGTTCCACGTCGCGCTGGTTGCGAACCGGCACCCCGACGCCGGCTTCATCTACAGCGACGAGGACAAGATCGACGATCTCGGGCGGCGCAGCGAGCCGTATTTCAAGCCCGAATGGTCGCCCGACTCGCTCCTCGCGCGAATGTACGTGGGCCATCTCGCCGTGTTCCGGCGCACGCTGCTTCAGGAGATCGGCGGGTTTCGCTCCGGCTTCGAGGGGAGCCAGGACTACGACTTGGTACTGCGCGCGACGGAGCGCACGCAGCGCATTCACCACATCCCGCGCGTTCTCTACCACTGGCGGATCCATCCGGAATCGACCGCGGCGTCGGCGGGCTCGAAGGAATACGCGTACGACGCCGGCCGCCGCGCGCTCGAGGAGGCCCTGGCGCGGCGCGGTGAACCGGGACGCGTCGACGCGCTCCCCGAGCCCGGCAGCTACGTCGTCCGCTACGCGATCGCGAACCCGGGAAAGGTGAGCGTGATCGTTCCGACGCGCGACCACGGTGAGGACGTGGAGCGCTGCCTGGGATCGATCTTCGCGCGGGCCGCGTCGTACCCGAACTTCGAGGTGCTGCTGATCGACAACGGTTCGGCCGACCGCGGCTCGCTGGAGACGTTCGCGCGCTGGGCCGCGCAGGAGCCGCGCGTGCGCGTGCTGCGCTACGACGCGCCGTTCAACTTCGCGCGCATCAACAACGCCGGCGCCGCCGCGACCGGCGGCGCATATCTGCTCTTCCTCAACAACGACACCGAGGTGGTGAGCGAGGATTGGCTGCACGCGATGGTCGAGTACGCGCAGCGCCCGAGCATCGGTGCCGTCGGCGCCAAGCTGCTCTATCCCGACGGAACCGTGCAGCACGCCGGGGTCGTCACCGGAATCGGCGGCGTCGCAGGCCACGCGCACAAGTACGCCGACGCGAACGCCGGCGGCTACTTCAACACGTTGCGCACCGTGAACAACTACTCGGCCGTCACCGGCGCTTGCCTGATGGTGCGGCGCGACGCGTTCGACCGCGCGGGCGGCTTCGACGAACGGCTCGCGGTCGCGTACAACGACGTCGACTTCTGTCTGAAGCTCCGCGAGTCGGGGCTGTACAACGTCTACCTCGCGCACGTCGTCCTCGTTCACCACGAGTCGAAGAGCCGCGGCTACGAGGAAGGCGCCGAGAAGCTCGCGCGGTTCGCGGCCGAGCGGCAGCTGATGGAGGCTCGCTGGCGCTGCGCGGAGCTCGGCGATCCGCATTACAGCCCGCACCTCTCGCTGACCACGGAGGACTTTTCGCTGCGCGCTTGATTCGGCGTACCGGTCAGGAGGAGGCTTTCCCTGAACGCCCTATTTAGACGATGGCCGTTCCGAGCGGCACTTTTTACGATGGCTACAACAATTTACCAACCGATGACGAGCGGCGGCTTGGGCCGCCTCGGCGACCTCATCCGCATCACGGCCTTCCGAACGCTGAAGGTGCGATATCGCGGGACCGCGCTCGGCATCCTGTGGTCGTTCATGAACCCGGTGCTGATGACGGCGGTCTACACGGCGATCTTCGGAACCGCGTTCAGCCGGTACTACGACGGTTCGGTCGCCCGCTACGTCCTCTCGGCATTCGTCGGCCTGGTCGTCGTGACGTTCTTCGTCAACGCGACGAGCGAAGCGCTCGGCACCATCGTCGCGAACGGACAGCTGCTGAACAAGATCGCCGTGCCGCCGGTGATCTTCCCGATCGCGTCGGTGGTCTCGAACCTCTTCCAGCACGCCGTCACGACGTTCCCGATCGTGTTCGTCGTCTCGATCCTGATCACGCACGATCCGGTGCGGGTGGCGCTCGTCCCGGTGGTGCTGCTGGCCGTGGTCATGCTGGTGACGGGGTTGTCGCTCGCGCTCTCGGCGCTCTACGTGTTCTTCCGCGACCTGCCGCATCTGTGGAGCATCGTCGGCTTCATCCTCTGGCTGACGAGCCCGCTGTTCTATCCGATCGAGTTCGTGCCGGCGAGCGTGCGCCCGTACTACGACCTGAACCCGATCGGCGCGGCGATCACCGCGCTGCGCGAGGTCGCGCTGACGCGCGGACCGCTCCATCCGGCTCCGATCCTGTTCGCGCTCTCGGCCGGCGCCGGCGCGCTCGTGCTCGGCGCAGCGTTCTTCCGCGCGACGCGCCGCGATTTCATGGACCTGATCTGATGGCGGCGGCGATCGAGCTGACCGACGTCACGCTGCTGCGCCGCACGCAGGAAGAGTTCCACTACGATCTCAAGCGGACGTTCTTCGATCTGCTGCGCGGCCGCATGCGGCGCGCTCGCCGCCGAACCGTGCTCGACCGCGTCTCGGTGCGGGTGGAGCGCGGCGAGAAGGTCGCGCTGATCGGCCCCAACGGCAGCGGCAAGTCGACGCTGCTCAAGGTCATCGCCAACGTGCTGCTCCCGACCCGCGGGTCGGTGCGCGTGCGCGGAACGCTCTCGCCGCTGATCGAGCTGGGCGTCGGGTTCGAGCCGGAGCTCTCGCTGGTCGACAACATCGTGTACTACGGCGTGCTGCTCGGTCACGACGAGGAGACGGTGCGCGCCAACGTCGACGGGATCCTCGAGTTCGCCGAGCTCGGCGAGATGCGCGACGCGCCGACGAAGACGCTCTCCTCCGGGATGGGCGCGCGCCTCGCGTTCGCGATCGCGACGCAGTTCCGGCCCGACGTCCTGCTCTTGGACGAAGTGCTCGCGGTCGGTGACGAGCATTTCCGGCGCAAGTGCGCCGCGCGCCTCGAGCGCTTCTGGGACGCGCACTCGACGATCGTCGTCGTGTCGCATGACATGGGGTACATCCTGCGAACGTGCGAACGCTTGGTCTGGGTCGACCACGGCGCGGTGCATTTCGACGGTCCGGTGGCGCACGGCGTCGAGCGGTACTTGGCGACGATCCCGTCCGGCAACGGGTTCGCGCGCGGCGAGGAGCTCATCGCCGTCGCGCAGCGCGCACCGCGCGGAGAGATCGTCGTCCGGGGAACCTCGCCGACCGATCAGGGGCGCAAGGTGTTTCTCATTCGCGACGGACGCCGCCATTGGGTGACCTCGCAAGAATGGTACGCGAAGTGCGGCTACGGTTGGGACGATATTCTGCACGTCGACGACACCGCGATCCTGGAAATCCCCGAAGGCGAGGTCCTGGCCTAACCGCGCGCTCGCCGCGGCGCGCCAGGATGCTGCCGGGCAGGCGGACAAATTCGCGGGCATCGTGGATACGCGGACTCAGCCGGTAGCGAACAAAACTCCGATCGCGGTCGTCGACACGATCCACGACGAGTTCGGCCGGCGCGTCAGCGTGGCGCCCAAGGACGTTCGCGTCGTGCTGTGCGGTTGGGCGCTCGACGCGCGCGCGCAGCCGTTCGGCGTCATCGAAGCGGCGATCGGCGGCGCGACGGGCGAAGCTCCGTGTACCATCCGGCGTCCGGACGTCGCGGAGCTGTACGGATCGCCGCCGATGGTCGGTTACCGGATCGAGCTCGGGCTCGCCGGCGCCGCGCTGGGCCACCACCCCGTCGCATTGACCGGACGGCGGCCGGACGGCACGCGGGAACGGATCCCGCTCGCGGTCTCGCTCGACGTCGTGCCGCCGCTGCGCTCCCTGCCTCAGAATCTCGTCACCGGCGCGGTAACGGGATACGTCGACGAGATCGGCGCCGAGTGCGCCGACACCGCGCTGCCGGATTCCGGCGGCGCACCGGTCGTCGCAACCGGCGGAACGATCGTCGTGCGCGGCTGGGCCGCCGCACCCGACCGCGTACCGCATACGATGGCGTACGCGGAGATCGACGGCCGGCACGTCGTTCGGGGAATGAGCGGGTACGCGCGCCCCGACGTCGCGAACGCGTTGGGAACCGAGCGCGCCGACTACGGATTTCGGATTCGGATTCCCGCCGATGAAGCGGGTGTCGGCGATCACGTGCTGCGCGTGTACGCGGTCGCGGACGACACGATCGGGCAGGTCGGTGAGGACCGGCGCATCGTCGTCGTCCGGGCAGCACCGGCGAACGTCTACGAGAACCCGCCGCGCATCGCCGGCGGCATCGACGTGGTGGGCCGGCTCGGCGGCGGTACGGCGCTCGTCGAAGAGCGCCCGCGGCTCCGGCTGCGGCCGAACGAACGCGCGGTGATCACCGGCTGGGCCGGCGACCCGGCGCGCGGCGTGCAGCCCAACCGCGTGGTGCTCGCGGTCGACGGTGTCGCCCACGGTCCCGTCCAGCGCGGAATCGATCGCGCCGACGTCGCGGCCGCGACCGGGAGCGAGTGGTTGCGGTCGAGCGGCTTTTCGGCGGTCGTGCGGGCGGAAACGTTGGCGCCGGGTTTTCATCGCGCGGAGATGATCGCGGTCTACGGCCAGGAACCCGTCATCTTCGACGCGTTCTCGTTCGAGATCGGCGGATAACGTGGCAGCGTCTGATTTCGGTCTGCGGCGCATCGCCGCGGCCATCGCTCGGCGGCTGCGCGCCGCGCTCGGAATTCCCGCGCGCACCCGTCCGCGGCGCGGCGAGGACGTCGCGGCGAGCGCTCTGGCCGATTGGCGCCGATACGCCGAAGAGCTCGAGCGCGCGCTCGCGGTGCCCCGGCCGGTGTCGGTGACGGGTCCGGGGATCCGCTACGATATCCGGCTGCCCGCCGGCGACGCGCCGGGCGAAGACGGGCGCCCGGTGGCTGGATTCGCGCTCGACGCCGGCGCGGCGAAAGGCCCGCTGGTTACCGTCATCATCCCGGTGTACAACGACGTCGACATGACGATGGCGTGCCTGCGGTCGCTCTCGGAGCATTCGCCGGCCGAGGTGCGGGTGGAATACGTCGTCGTCGACGACGCGTCGACGACCGACGTCATCGGACGGTTCGCCTGTGTCGACGGCGTGACGCTGCTTCGCAACGGCGTCAACCTGGGCTTTCTCCGCACCTGCAATCGCGCGGCGCTGCTTTCCGAAGCCGACTACCTGGTGTTCCTCAACAACGACACGCTGGTCCGCGAGGGCTGGCTCGACGCGCTGGTGCGGGTCGCCGAGCAGGATCCGCGCGTCGGCGTCGTCGGATCGAAGCTGATCTTCCCCGACGGCACGCTGCAGGAGGCGGGGGGACTGATCTGGCGCGACGCCAGCGGCTGGAACTACGGGCGCGGCTCGCGAGCCGACGACCCGAGCTACTCGTACGTTCGCGACGCCGACTACTGCTCCGGTGCGGCGCTGCTCGTGCGGCGCTCCCTCTTCGAGCAGTTAGGCGGTTTCGACGTCCGCTATGCTCCGGCGTATTTCGAGGACAGCGACTTGTGCTTCGCGGCGCGGCAGGCCGGCTTCCGCGTCGTCTACCAGCCGCTGTCCGTCGTCGTCCACCTCGAGGGCGGCACGGGCGGAACGGATACCGGCGCCGGCGTGAAGCATCATCAAGTGCTGAACTTGCCGAAGTTCCGCCAAAAATGGTTCGACGTGCTCGAGACGCAGCATTTCGTGCACGACGCGGCGCTGGCGCCGCGCGCGGCGCGCCGGCTGCAGGGTTCGCGCACGCTGGTCATGATCGACAACTACGTCCCGGAGCCCGACCACGACTCCGGCTCGAACAAAAATTTTCAGATCATCCGGCTGCTGCGCGAGCTCGGATGGCACGTCATCTTCATGCCCGACAACTATCACGCGTCGCAGCCGTATACCACGAACCTGCAGCAGCTCGGCGTCGAGGTTCTCTACCACATCGACGGCGGTCCGCCGCCGAGCACGAGACTGCGCGACGCGCTCGCCATCGCGGATCTGGTCTGGACCGGCCGCCCGGACATCTTCTCGAAGTACCGTCCCGAGCTCGAGCGTTTTCCCGATCTTCCGATCATCTACGACACCCACGACCTGCACTACGTTCGGTTGGCGCGCGAGCTCGAGCTGCGCGGCGACGAGGCCACGGCCACCGACCGTCTGGAGCAAGCCGAAACCAAGCGCCTCGAGCTCGAGATCGCCCGCCACGTCGACGTCACGCTTGCGATCACCGACATCGAGAAGCGCATCCTCGAGTCCGAAGGGATCGACAACGCCCGCCTGTTCCCCAACATCCACCTGGCGCGCCCGCGCACGCGGACGTTCGAACAGACCGACGGGATCATCTTCATCGGCGGCTACCGCCACAGCCCGAACGTGGACGCGGCGGAGTGGCTGCTGGAGGCGATCATGCCGTCGGTGTGGGACGATTTTCCCTCGCTGACGGTGACGCTGCTCGGCTCGAACCCGCCCGACCGGGTGTGGAATCTCGCGCGCGACCGCCGCGTCCACGTCACCGGGTTCATCCACGACGTCGGTCCGTACTTCGAGGCCGCGCGCGTGTTCGTCGCGCCGCTGCGGTACGGAGCCGGGCTGAAAGGCAAGGTCGGGCAGAGCTTGGAGTACGGCTTGCCGCTGGTGACCACGTCGATCGGCGCCGAGGGCTTCGACTTCGTCGACGGCAAGGATGCGCTGATCGCCGACCTGCCCGAGGCGTTCGCCGCGGCGGTGAAGCGCCTCTATTCCGACCGCGTGCTGTGGTCGCGCATGTCCGGCGCCGGCACCGCGAAGCTGGCGCCGTTCCTGCCGGAACGCGCCAAGGAACGGCTGGCGGAGATCACCGCCGAAGCCGTGAGACGGCGCCGCTCGCGGCGTTCGGAGCTGCTGCGCGCCTAGCCCGTCTCAGAGATCGCGGCGCTGCGCGATGATGTAGGTGCTGAACCCCAGCAGCAGCCAGACGCCGTACGTCGTGGTCTCTTCGTCGAAGTACTTGTAGCCGTAGCTGATGAGCTGCGGGGCGAGAAAGTCGTTCGCGATCATCCCCGACGCCACGATGTCGAAGCCGCTGTCGATCAGCCGCGCTTTGGTCTCTTCGGGCTGAAGCGCGCTCAGATGCGTGCCGTCGTCGAAAAAGTTGATCGTGCTCGTCTTCAAGCCCAGCCCCGCGAGCATGCTCGCGCGGGGGAAGCGCGTCGAAGCGGGATGCGGCCATTCGATGTACGCTTTGGCGCCCGGCTTGAGAACGCGGCGCAGCTCGCCGAGCAAGGCGCGCTGATCGCCGACGTGTTCGATGACGTGGGAAAGAACCGCGGCGTCGAACGTCGCGTCGTCGAACTTGGTGCGCTTGGCGGCGGGATCGATCAGCTCGAAGTCGGCGTAGCGGTCGAAGTACTCGCCCTCGAACAAATCGATCGCGTACATGCGCAGGTCGTCACGGACCGGCGAGCCCCATTCTTTCCAAACCGCGAGCCCGCCGGAACCTGCGCCGATATCGAGCAGCGCCGCATCCCGCTTCACCGATTTGAAGAAGCAGTAGCGCGGATGCGCCGCCCAGTAGTCGGCGATCAGAGCATCGCGTGACGACAGCGGTTCCACCAGCGGCACCTCGAACGAGGTCCCGTACCCGCTCGGAATTCTCAGTGCGGCCTGCTGCATACCTCGCTCGTTGGTCGGCCCGAACCCCTCGACCTGCGCTCGGTCACCAGCGCTCCGTCACACCGCTTCGGCGCGCCAGAACTGTTCCCCGGGTTCTCGGGCGTCCGCGATCTGATGCTCGAGCGCCAGGCGCGCGAACGCGTCCTGCCGGGATCGTTCGCACAGCAGCGCAACGGCCTCTTCCAGCTGTGAGTCGCCGGTCGCCCCGACTGCCGATGCGATCCGGGCGAGCCGTGCCGCCGCGGCCGTGCCCTGGCGCTCCGCGCGCTCGACGCGCTCGAAAAGCACGTTGCCGGCAGCGCTCAACGACTCCAGCTGCTCGCGCAGATCTGCTTCCGCGCGCTCCGCATCCGCGCGGAGGCGCGCGTGCTCGGCCGCTGCGACCGTGCGTTCTCGAGCTGCCTCTTCCGCGGCGGCTCGGGCCTGCTCCGCGATGGTTTGCTCGTATGCCGCGATGGTTTGCTCGTATGCCGCGATGGCTTGATCGCGTTCCGCGATCGTTTGCGAGTGCCGCGTCAGCGCCTCGTTGCTCTCGCGCAGCCGTTCCTCGAGCTTCTCGATGTTGGCGCGGTGGAGGTCGAGCTCCGCGCCGTGAGCGCGCTCCAGCTGAGCGAGCTCGGCGTACACCTCCTCGAGGTTCACTTCCAGCCCGTCGATGCGCGCGTGCATGTCGCGCAGCGCGAGGTCGGCTTCCGCCGCTCGAGCTGCATCGTGCCCCGCTTGTTCCAAGGCATCGGCGCGTTCGAGCTCCGCCGCCGAGGCGGCTTCGCGCAACCGGGTCGCTTCGTGCTCGAGCTCGATGACGGTCGCGTGGAGCGACTGCGCTTGCGCCAGCGCCGCAGCTCGCGTCGTCTCCGCGATGTGCGCCAGGTCTTGCTGCGACTTGAGCGCTTGTTTGGCTTCGTCGAGCTGCATTTGCAGCGCGGCGACCTCGTCGTGAAGCTTCTCGGCGGCGGCGGCTTTCTCGTCGCGCTCGGCGCCGGCGCGCGCCGCGCGCTCGCTCGCCTCTTCCATGCTCTGCAACGCGGCGGCGAGCCGTTCGGCGCGCTCGGCCAGCTCGCGCTCGAGGTTTTCGATCCCGACCGCTTGCTCTTGCGCGTGCGCCTCGACGTCGTGCAGCCGGCCGCGAAGCGCCGACATGTCCCAGGTTCCGGGGACCGGGAGCGCGCGCACGACGAACTGCAGCGTTTCGGCTTCGGGGTGCGAGCGCACGCGCTGTTCGATCTCCGGCGGTGCGCGCAGGACGCGCACGTCGGGAACGAGATCGCTCACGGCGCCGAACGGCGAGATGGTGCGTTCCACCGCTTCGACGCGAAAGCCGCTCTCGGCAAATAGCGACGCAATCGAGGCCAGCGTGAAAAACCGCAGGTGCGTGTCGTCGAGGATCCCCAGCGTGCGATACGGCATCGCGCCGTCGAGGACCGCCAGCCGCACCGCGGCGTGGCTGAAGTTCGGAATCGACGCGACGACCCGGCCGCCCGCGGCGAGGACGCTGCGCGAGGATTCCAGCAGCCGCCACGGCTCGCGGACGTGCTCCAGCACGTCGGCGAAGACGACGGCGTCGAACTGCAGCTCCGGGAACAGCTCGTCGATGTCGACGTGCTCGAGATCGGCGACGCGCGTCTGGACGCAGTGCGGCTTGGCGGCCGCGAGCGCCTCCGAATTGATGTCGACGCCCCAGACCTGGGCGCCGCGCGCCGAGAGCCACGCCGCGAGCTCCCCCGATCCGCATCCGACGTCGAGCACGCGCGCGCCGGCGGGGACGAGCTCGCAGACCTTGGCGTGGCTCGAATTCGGATCCAAGCTCGTCCCGCGCGGGGGACCGGGGTAGAGTTTCGTAGCTCGCTTGCGCTTCCGCGGCGCGGATTCCATGCAGCCATCTTCTCGGCCGCACCGAGGCGCCCTCGGGAGGCGGGCAGTAACGGGATCGCCGTCACGTCGAAAGGTCGGCGCAATGCGCTTCCGGCTGCGTGGCCACTGCGGCCGCCCGCTCGCCCTGCCGCGATGACGGGCCCGATGGCGTGGCGCCGCAGCGGGGCGCCGCCGCGCGAGCGAGCGCTGTTCGTCGACCGGGACGGCGTGCTCAATCGCTGGGTGCGCGGCGGCTACGTGCTGCGCCGCGAGGACGTCGTTTTCAACGAAGACTCGATCCGTGCGCTCGCCGCGCTCGACCGCCGGCACTTCGGACTGGTGGTGATATCGAATCAAAGCTGCGTGGGGCGCGGTCTGATCGACGCCGAAAGCCTCGGCTCCATCATGGACTACATCGTGCAGGGCGCGCTCGCGCGCGGGCTCGAGATCGACGCCTGGTATTGCTGCGTGCACGCTCCCGACGCGGGCTGCGACTGCCGCAAGCCGGCGCCGGGGATGCTGACGCGCGCGGCCGCGGATCTGGGGCTGGATGCGGCGCGCTCGTACTTCATCGGAGACCAGGCCTCCGACATGGAAGCTGCCGAGCGAGCGGGCGTGCGCGGCTGCCTGGTGCGGCCGGACGACGGCGGCGACGTCCGCGCCCACATCGCTCGCATCGCGGAGGACATCGCTCATGTCGGTTAAGGCGAGCGCGGCTCCGCGGAGCGCCGGCACGGTCGCAGCGAACCGGCTCGTCCGGGCGAAGGCGCCGCTCCGGATCAGCTTTTGCGGCGGTGGAACCGATGTTCCGCCGTATCCCGAGCGGTTCGGCGGCTGCGTGCTCTCGTGCACGATCGACAAGTACTCGTACGTCACGCTGCGGCGGCGCGAGGACGACGACGTCGCGATCCGCTCGCTCGATTTCGGTTTGAGCGTTCGCTACGACCGCCGCGAGCAGCCGAACCGCCGCGACGAGAAGCTCTCGCTGGTGCACGCGATCATCGACCGGTTCGATGCTCGCGGCGTCGACGTCTACGTGCACAGCGACGCGCCGCCGGGGAGCGGTCTGGGCTCGTCGTCGTCGATGGTGGTGGCGCTGTGCGCCGCGTTCGCGCACTGGAGCGGCCGCGACATCCCGCGCTACGACCTCGCCGCGCTCGCCGTCGAGATCGAGCGCAACGACTTGGGGATCGTCGGCGGGCTGCAGGATCAATATGCCGCGGTGTTCGGCGGCTTCAACTACATCGAGTTCCGCGGTGACGGGATCGTCGTGAACCCGCTGCGGCTCTCCGAGCCCACGATGAACGAGCTGCACTACCATCTGCTGCTCTGCTTCACCGGGGCGACGCGGCTTTCGTCGCACATCGTCGCCGACCAAACGCGCGGCGTCGAAGAGAGCGAGACGGCGGTCATCGACTCCCTCAGCCACCTCAAGGTGCTGACGGACCGGTTGAAGGCCACCATGCTGACCGACCGGATCGACCTGTTCGGCGCCCAGCTGCACGAAGCGTGGACGCACAAGCGCAGGCTCTCGGCCTCGATCACGAACTCGCGCATCGACGAGCTCTACGAGGCCGCGATCCAGGCCGGCGCGTGGGGCGGAAAGCTCCTGGGCGCCGGCGGCGGCGGCTACCTGCTCGTCTGCACGCCGTTCACGCGCCGCACCGCGGTCGCGCGCGCGCTGCAAGACCGCGGCGGCCAGATCGTCGATTTCCAATTCGACCTGAACGGCGTGCGGTCGTGGAGCGCGCGCGAAGAGACCTGGCTCGACGGCGACGACGAGCGAGGCCCAGCGGCGCCGCTCAGCGAGCGGTCTTGAACACCAGGCACTGTCCGGTCGAGAGGACGAGCGGCCGCTCCGGCTTGTCGGCGTAGAACGTATCGACGGCCCGGCGCGCGCCCGGGCAGCTCGGGAACCCGTAGTCGTCGTAGACGAGCACGCCGCCGACCGGCGTGCGAGGATAGAAGTGCTTGCTGGCGTCGAGGACCGCATCGTGGATGTCGAGGTCGACGTGGGTGAAGCAGAACTGGTGGCCGGCTTCCATCCCGGCGAACGTGTGCGGGATGAACCCTTGCCGAAACACGATGTTGCCGAACTCGCGCAAGTAGTCTCGAACGCTCGCCAGCGACGTATCCGCGAAGTCGCCCTTCGAGTGCAAGTCGTAGGTCTTGTTCGTTTCCGGCATCCCTTCGAAGCTGTCGTAGAGATAGAGCTTCTTCGAGCTTCCGTACTGCTGCATCAAGCCCGCGAACAGGTGCGCGGTTCCGCCTTTGTAGACGCCGCACTCCGCGACGTCACCGCGCACGGTGCGCAGCATCTGGAGCAGGAGATTGTAGAGCACGTACTGCCGGTCGAGGCTGACCAACGAGCGGGTCGGGTCGATCAGCAGCCGGGCTTGCCAATCGGCGCCTTCCCAGGGTTGAAATCGCGGATGGTACAGCGCCTTGTCCGGAATGTCCCAGGGGATCTCTTCTTCGGTCATGACTGCACCTCACCGAAGATGATTCGCTGCTCGACCAGATCGCAGATGATGTGACCCATCGTAATGTGCACCTCTTGCACGATGGCGCTGTAACCCGACGGCCCGACGAGCGAGAGATCGGCGATCTTGGCGACCGTGCCGCCGCCGTTTCCGGTGAAAGCGATCGTCGTCGCGCCCAGCGCCTTCGCGGTCGTGAGCGCGTTGACGACGTTGGGCGACGTTCCGCTGGTGGTGATCCCGACCACGGCGTCACCCGGCCGCGCCATCGCCTCCACCATGCGCGCGAAGACGTGCTCGTACCCGAAGTCGTTGCCGATCGCCGTCACGGCGGACGTGTTCGTGCTCAGCGCTTCGGACGGCAGCGCCTTGCGCTCGCGCAAGAACCGGCCGCTGAACTCGGCGGCCAGGTGCTGCGCGTCGGCGGCGCTGCCGCCGTTTCCGCACCACAGCACCTTGCCGCCGTTGCGAAACGTGCGCACCAAGACCTCGACGATCGCCTGCACTTGGCCGGCGAGATGCGGCTCGTGCAGCCGGCCGTCCCGGTCGGCGAGCAGCTCCGCGAACGACCGGCGGCCTTGCACGACGGCGCGGTCACGAAGATCGGGACGCGCGGCGACGTCGCCGTTGCGGTTCGTCGTCATCGCGGCCGCACGGTCTGCAGCGCGACGGAGAGCGTGCGCACGTCCCCGTTGAGGTGCAGGTCCTTCGGCGAGAAGGCGCGCGACATGTGCATGACGACCGGCGCGTACGGCTGCTGGACCTTGGCGCCGTTCACCGGAACGTCGACGGTGTGCACGCCGGGACCGAGCGCGCCCTTCACGGCCGGATGCCCGCCCCCGACGGAGATGCTGACCGTTTCGCCCGTCTTCTCGAAGCCGACGTTCGGCGGGACGAAAAAGGTGAACGAAACGCGCTTCGCGTTCGGCGGGACCTCGGTCAGAAAGCGCGCCTCGCCGGCGAGCCAGCAGCACGCCTCACCGTTGCCTTGGTAGATCCCCGAGAAGCTCCCCGCTCTCGCGACGACGCCGGGCGGCACCACCGCCGCAGCCTGGGTGGCCTCGGCAGCTGCCCGATCGTTCTCGGGCCGCGAGCACCCGGCGGCGGCGAGCACCAGCACGGCGAGCACCGCAAGCGGTAATCGTGGACGGAGTTCCACCTAGTCGTTCCTCTCTGGATGAATCATGACGGCTGCGAACGGCCCTCTTCCGCGTTGCGGTGCGGGAGGACCTATTGGAACGAGACGGCTTGCAGCAAGACCGTTACCTTGCGACGGTCGCCGTTGATCCCGAGGTCGGCCCCGCTCCAGGGCGGTCCCGAGTCGAGCTCGACCTGAACCGCGCCCGCAGCGCTGCCGCGCAGCGGAAGCGCGAGCACGTGCGCGCCGGGCGCGAGACCGTTTTGCTGTGCCACGAGGCGGCCGTTCAGGCGCGCTCGGAGGCTCTCCGGGTGAGAGCGAAGATACGGCAGGTCGGGGACGTACAGGTGCAAGACCAGCTGCGCGGCGGTGCGCGGCGCGTCGGCTCGAAACCGCGCCGAGGGCGAAAGCCAGCAGCACTCCTCGCGCGATCTGCCGGTGAAGATCCCGTTCGTTTGCACGGACAGGTCGCCCTCACGGTTGACGCCGGTGGGGACGAAGCGACCGCTTCCCGCGATCTCGTTCGCGGGTTTCGCCGGCGCATCGTGCAGCGCGGCCGAGCGATACGAGACCGCCGCCGCGGCCGCGCACATCGCCGCGACGACGATGCCGAGCGCGAGCGCCGTGCGCCGCGAGAACGATCCGTGCAACGCCGGGCGCCAATCCGGCGCGCGCGCGGCCGTCCGTTCGGCGGCGCGGCGCAGCCGTTCGCGCGGACCGCGTGTCGCCGCGGCGAGCGGCCGGCCGGCATAGCGGTCGAACAGCAGCGCGGCGTGCGTCGGGACCGCGCTTTTCTTCCAGCGCAGCGCCTGCGATTCGACGCCGAACCAGCTGGCCGCGGCGAGCGGCGCGGTGGCCAGCGTGCAGAACGCGATGTACGGCACGAAACCGAACCGGTTCAGCCCGAAGTACGTCAGCGACTGCTGCACCGGGAACGCGTAGATGTACACTCCGTACGACAGATCGAAATGCCGGTCGATGCTGCGGATCGGCAACCGGCACATCAGCCAGACGATACAGTATCCCAGCAGCGCCGGCATCGCGAGCCGGAACCACGGGAACGGAAGGATCGCGAACAGCGCGACCGCCGCCAGCGCGAACGGCAGCGTGCGCACCGGAATCCGGTCGCGGTAGAGATACGCTGCCGCGCCAAGGAAAAAGTAGACGAACATCTCTTCGAACTGGTAGCTGCGCTCGAAGATGCCGAGCAGCGTGGGATGTTTCACCACCAGCGCGGTACCGAGCGCCGGCGAAACCGAGATCGCCCACAGCGCCGCGAGAATCACGAGCACCAGGATGCGGCTGCGCGACAGGATCCCCGTGACGCCGAGCACCGCCAGAACGATGTAGCAGCGAAACTCGTTGCCCAGCGTCCAGAGCGAGCCGTTCAGCCCGAGCGCGTACGGGTTCTGCTTGGTCACCCCCATGACGTCGAACTGGTACATGTCGAGCGTGTAGTTGTGGGTGAGAAAGCCGAGCGCGCTGTCGGAGGCCGCCAAGCTCCAGAACCCGCTCAGCGTATGGTGCTCGAAGTAGTACAGCAGCGGCGCGAACGCGAACGCGGTCACCAGCAGGCAGCACCAGAAGCCCGGAAAGATGCGGAGCACGCGGTGCCAGATGAAGTGCGGCAACGACTGCAGGCCGTCGTAGCTCTTGGTGACGAGGAAGCCGCTCAGAAAGAAAAAGCCGCAAACTGCGACCGTTCCGAGCGACCACTCGCCCTTGCTCAGGCTGACGACCGGTTCGTCGGCGGGATTGAAACCGCCCAGCCCGTACCCGTGCGAAAAGATGACGAGCGCCGCAAAGAACAAGCGTAGGAATCCGATACTGTTGCGACGATAGTCGATGTCGGCGAGCCGCATCACGAACCCGTTTTGCGGTTATCGCGCGTGGTTTCCCTTTCGAGCCGCTTGCACGGCGCGCTGCCGCGCGGGCAGGAGAGGATACGAACCCGAGCGCGGCGGAATCGCCCCAACTGAATGACCGGTCCACCCCCGCACGCCGGCGCAGCGAGACCGCAAACCTCGCTCGCCGCGGCCCGCTCAGCGCTCTGGCCTTTCCTCGCCGCCGTTCTCGTCATCGTCGCTATCGATGCCGGCGCCTTCGCCGGCACACGAGTGCTCGGTGGCGACGCGACCGATATTTTATACCCGTGGTACGTCACGGCGCTCAAAACGTTTTGGGTGAATCCGGCCGGTGTCTACGACCCGTACACGCTCGGCGGGATGCCGACGTTCAACTTCGTCGCGAACTACGACCCGATCTACGCGATACCGCTGGTGTTCGGCGCCGTTCCCGACCTCGGCCAGTACCAGCTGCTCGCGCTCTCGCACGCGTTTCTGATTCCGGCGTCGCTGCTCGCGATCGGCGTCCTGCGCAGGCTGCCGCAGCGCGCGCTGTGGATGCTGGCCGCGTTGTCGGTCGTAGCGGTCTACCTCGGTCCGAATTTCAAATACGCCGCCGATACCGACGGCGGCGACTGCTACGCGTGGACCTTCGCGGCGCTCGCCGCCTTCGAGTTCTACCGGCTGCGCGGGCGGCTCGCGTACGCGGTCGTCATGGTGCTGTGCCTCGACTTCGCGTTCATGCGCTTCGCGACCGCCGCGGCGCTGCTGCCGCTCCTCTTCGTACCGCTCTTCATCTACCACTGGCGCGAGCTGTTCGCGCGGCCGAACGCGAAGCGCAACCTGGCGATCGCGGTCGCGGTCGGGATCGTCGTGCTGCTGCCGAACGTCATCATGCAGTACAAGCTGTACACGATCATCGCGGCGGCGGTGAACGTGCAGGTCGTCGAGGAAGCGAGCCGCACCGACCTGTTCGCGCTGCTGGGCATGCGAATGCGGGACACCGAGTGCTTCCCGCTCCACACGATGTTCGCCGTGCCGGGTGCGATCACGCTGCTGCTGATCGTGGTGCTGAGCTCGGTGCGGACGAGGTTCCGCCTGTTCTGCATCGCCGTTCTCGCCGTGCTGCTGCTGTACTCGCTGGGCAGCGTGACGCCGTTCGCCGAGCTCCTGCGCACGGTGTACAAGCCGGCCGCGCTGTTTCGGCGGCCGTACGCCGCGCTCGAGGTCGCGCTGCCGTTCATCTTTTACCTGATCGCGGCGTACGGAACGGCCGAGTACGAGGTCAAACGCGGCGTGCGCGTCGTCGTGCTCGCGCTGACCTGCGTCGCCGTGCTCGGCGCGCTCCTGCTGTATCCGCAAACGTGGCCGCTGGACCTCGTCCTCGCCGCGTCGACGCTGGCGCTGATCGCCGTTCCGTGGAACAACAAGCTGTTCGCCGGCGTGCTCGCGCTGCAGTGGATCGTGCTCGTCGGCTATCCGACGGTGAAGAGCGTTTTCTATCCGCAGCCTCGCGACACCGCGACGGAGCACTTCCGGCCGTTCCGCCAGCTGAACGCGTTTCTGCCGCCGGTCGGTGCGCGAGCGGATCAAGCGTTTCGCGTGATCGGCATCGGCGTGCCGGTCCAGCTCGGGATGTACGCGGGCGTGTACCAGTTCTACAGCGTCGCGCCGAGCCGCGGAACGCGCGTGCCGCGCGAGCTCGCGCTGCGGACGGGGGTCACCGACACCGACGTGCCGACGATCGGGGCGCTGTTCGCCGCGCATCCGGAACTGGTCGGCTCGCCCGGGCTGCGAGCGATGGCGGTTCGCTACTATTTCGTGCACCCGAACCTGTACGGGACGTTCGCGCCGGCGGCGTTGCGCGCGCACCCCGAGCTGCGCGCGGTACCGTCCGAGGGTTACTGGAAAATCATCGAGGATCCGTTCGCGCGCCCGTTCATCGCGAGCTACGCGCGAGACTCCGACGTTCCGGTTCGGCTCGACGGATCGCTCGGCTGGAACGGCGCGAGCTTCACCGCGCCGGCGGAGAGCGACCACGTCGACCTGGCGCTGCTGTACGATTCGTGGTGGACGGCGCGGAGCGCCGACGGCACGCCGCTGCCGGTCGGCAACGACCACGGCCAGCTGCAGATCGGCACGGCGGGCGCGCACGGCGGGCGCGTCGTCGCGGCGTACGGTTCCCCGCTGTTCGCGTCCAGCGTGTGGCTCGCGCTGGCGACGTACGCCGCGCTGCTGGCGGGCGCCGTGTTCGGACGCCGCGGCCGGCTCAAGCAGCTGGCGGAGGCGGCGGCGCGCGCCGCCGCGCGCGTTCGCAGCGCGCCGAGCGCCGGCTTCGGACTCAGGCTCGCGCGGAACGTGCTGATCGCGTCCGCGGTCTACCTGTTCTCGCTGCAGTTCATCTTCCCGCATTTCGTCGCGCCGTTCGCGCCGTTCCACGACGACCTGTACGTGCCGGCGAACATGGTCGCGGTCGGAACGACCTTCGAACGCGCGCTGTACGCGCCGCGCCCGCTGCTGTGGATCACGCTGCTGTTCGCGGGGCGCTTCGGGGTGGAAGGCTCCGCGCTGTTCGTCTCGGTGATCACGATCGCCGACCTCGCGCTCGCCTTCACGCTGCTCGAGCGCTACATCGTGCGCAAACCGATGCCGATTTGGATCGTGGCCGGAACGTTCTTGTTCGCGATCTCCGGTCCGGGTTTCTATTTCGTGGCCGGCTACGACGTCGGCTCGTCCGTCGCGATGCTGTTCGGCTTGCTGGGCATCCTGTGTTGGGAAGCGGGTGCGCGCGACGCCAAGGCGATCGTCCTCACCGGGGTATGTTTCTCGCTGAGCACGCTCACGAAAGAAGGTTTCATTCCGGCGCTGTTCATCTACGCCGCGTACGCGGCGTTCCGCGAACCGCTGCCGCGCCGAACGATCGCGGCGCTGCTCGCGCTGCCGGTGCTCGCGACGCTGGTCGCGTACGCCGACGGCCGGCTCACGAACACGCCGTTCGTGAGCTTGCACCCCGGCCACGATCCGTACGACGTCAGCCTCGCTCCGGCCGACCTGCTGCAATCGGCGCGTTTCTACCTCGAGCCGTTCCTGAGCCCGATCGTCGGCCTCTTGTTCGCGGTGCTCGCCGTGGGCGCGTGGGCGCGTCACCGAACGCGTCTGGCGCTGGGCGTCGCGGTGACCGCGTTCGCGCTGTGGATTCCCTATCTGGTCCTGCCGAATCACCGGCTCGAGTACTATCAGTGGACGCCGGTGCCGTTGCTGATGCTGCTGTTCCCGCTGGCATGGTCGCGCTCGAACGCGGAGCCCGAGGCCGGCTCGCGCCCGCAGCTGCGCGCGCGGCTGACGGCCGTCAGCGCGGTGCTGATACCGGCGTGCCTGGTCGCGGTGCTCTGGGGCCGAAGTCAGGACGCCCATGCGGGAGCGTGGTCCTTGCGGCAGCAGGACGTCAACCGCGCGATGCTGGCCGGCCTCGCCGTCGTCCGCACCGACGTCGACCGCTCGCGGGCGGTCCTGGTCTGTGGTTTGTCGTATCCGTTCCATCCATGGGAGCACGGGGAGTTTCTCACGCGCGATTATGGTTTCGGCGGCGAATGGACGGTAGCGACCGAGCCGGCGTACCCTCCGATCCCCGAGCAGCCTCACGTGCGCCCGATCGACTACGCGATGATCCGGCTGGCGGACTACGACCTGATCCTCATCTTCGGGCCCAACGGTGAGCTCGACGGAGAATACCGACCCGCCCAGCTCGAGCAGCTCTCGCGGCAGCGCGGTCTCGCGCACGCGAGCGTCTACGACATCGTCAGCGCCGTGCGGAGCGGCCGGATCGCGAAGCAGCCTCTCGCTGCGGCACCGTAGCCCCGGGTGAGCCAAACGATGAGCGAGCGACGACGCCCGCGAGCGGGTGCCGGTTTCGTCGGCGACGGCGCGCTCGCCGGCACGTCCTCGATCTTGGCCAATGCCGCGTCGTATCTGTTCTACGCCGCGGCGATCCGCGCGCTCGGCGTGAACGACGGCGGCGCGTTGCTCGCGGTGATCGCTGCGGCGCTCATGATCTCGGTCCCGGTCGGCGTCCTGGGGCTCGGCTTGAGCGGCGTGGTGTCGCATCTGCGCGCGGTCGGCGACGAGGGCGGCGTGTCGAGCGTCCTGCGCCGCACCACGACGGCCTACGTGGGCGCCGCCCTCGCACTGCTCGCCCTCGCCGCGGTGAGCTCGCCGTTCGTCGCGGCGTTCTTCCACGTCGACGTGCCGCTCGTCGCGCTCGAGGGCGCGCTCGTCGTCGTCGCGATGGCCGGGCTGTTGCTGGTGCGCGGTTTTCTCCAGGGCTTCGGCGAGTTTCGGAGCCTCGCGTTCAGCAACGTCGCCGAGGCGGTCGCGAAGGGTGTGGCGGCCGGAACGGTGCTGCTCATGCACCTGCCGTTCGCGGCGGTGCTGGTGGCGTTCGGCTCGGCGCTGCTCGGCGCGTTTGCGATCTCCGCCGCGCTGCTCTACGTTCACGGTGGACACCACCCGGTCGCCGACCGCCGGGTGGGCACGATGCGGCGAGCCGTTCCGGTGCTGACGGCGATGGGCGCGCTGACGGTGATGACCTTCTTCGACGCGATCGCCGCGCGCCACTATCTCGCGCCGCGCGAGGCCGGGCTCTACAACGCCGCGGCGCTCGCCGGCCGCGCGCTGATGACGCTGCTCGCGTTCGTGCCGTCGGTGCTGCTACCGAAGGTTCGCCAGCGCGCGGTGACCACCGGGAAGACGCGCGAGGTCATGCTGCCCGCGATCGTCTTCACCACGGTGACGTGCCTGGCGTCGCTGGCGGTTTTCGTGGTCGCGCCGCACTTCGTCGCCGTCGCGATCGGCGGGCGCGCGTACGCGGATGCCGCATCGCTCATCCCGCTCTACGGCGTCGCCGCGAGCGCGCTCGCGATCGCGAGCGTCGTGGCGACGTACCACGCCGGGCACGACCGCACGTTCGTCGGCGTGGCGCTGCTGATCGTCATGGCGCTGGAGATCGCGGCGATCGTCGCGTTTCACGATCACCCGGTTACGATCTTGCGCATCATCGTGATCGGTCACAGCGCGGCCTTGGTGAGCGCGATCGTGAGCGGAGCCCTCGAGGCCCGCCTGCGCTCCGCCGCCGCGCGGCGCGCTCAGCAGCCGACGGTATAAGCGTAGAACAGACTGCGCAGCGCGCCGCCGCGCACGCCGGCATGAAACGGAAATCCCTGCGACCAGCTGCTCGGAACCGGTTCGATCGCGAAGATCTGGTTGCCGGTAGGAAACCACAAGCTCCCCAGGATCCGGCCGCTGCGAACGTCGACCGCGTGGATCCCGCACCGGCTCTTGTCGACGTCGAGCCCGGGTGCGTACTGGCGGAAGCGCGGGATCACGCGCGACGTGCCGACGAACGCGACATCGCCGGCGAACGCGAGCCCGCGCGTCCAGCCCGGCAAGCGCGTCAGCGGTTCGAAGCGCTCGCCGGCGCCGAATCCCAGCTCGCCGTAGCCGCTGTTCGCGACCCACACGCGCGCGTCGTGAAGGCGGGCCGAGTGCGGGCGCGTCAGGCCGCCGATCACCGGCTCGCGGCTGCGTCCCGAGTAGATCACGCCGAGCCGGTCGACGGGATAGCGCGCGTGTCCCGGCCGAAAGCGTCCCGGCGCACGGCCGGAGGCGGAGAAGAACGACGAGGCGAGGTCGGGGCCGGCGGCGATCGAGTTCAATTGAATGTAGTTGCGATCGGTGCGCGGCGCGCCGTCCCGCTCCATCGACGCCGGCCACCAAACGGGACGTGCCCGGCCGTCGCGGATCGCGACGACGGTGTTCTGCCCGACCGCGTTCGCGTGCAGCGTGCCGCCGATCATCGCCAAGTCGTGCAGGTACGAGCACCCGGGAAGATACCACGTCCGCGTCGGGACGAGCGGACGCGCCGCGATGCTCGCCTTCGCCGGCAGATCCCCGCGCGCGATCGTGCCCTCGACCGCGCAGAGCTCGTACAGCTGGTTCGGATTGCGCGTCGACGCGACGTAGAGCTTCCCGGCGCTGCGGTCGAACGCGACGCCGGACGGGTGGGGCAACCGCAGGTAGCTCAGGCGCGGCCGTGCGGCGGCGCTGATCGCGAGCACGAGGTGCTCGTACTCGCGGGTGACGATCAGCGTCGTCCCGGCTTGCTCCAGGACGCTCCACCACGCGCCGGTCGCCCGCGCGCGCAGCTCGTCGCGCGGAACGGCGGCGTCGGCCCATTGGGCGACGATCTGCAGCGGCTCGCGCCACGCCGCGCCCTGCGCGTCGAAACGCTGCTGCAACGGATCGCTCATCGGCCCCGGCGCCGTAACCTCTGGTGCAGCCGATAGGCGCCGACGTACATGCCGAGCGCGGAGCGGTAGTTCGTCGTCGACGTGCCGCCGTGGCGGCGGGTCGAGAAGATCGGCACCTCGATCATCGGATAGTCGTTCTGCCGGCAGACCGCGTTGAACTCGGCGTCGATCATGTCGTCGTCGGACTCGAGCGCCAGCAGCGCGGTGTCGGAGCGCGGGAACACCTTCGGCGTGCCGTTGATGTCCCAGCACGAGAGGTCGAACAGCGTGCGGCACTCGATGTTGTACAGCAACGAGCCGATGCGCCGCTGCACGCTCTCGCGGATCTTGCGGTTCGCTTTGACGACCACGTCGGGAAACGCGCGCGCGTACAGCAGCAGCAGCACCAAGTCGCGGTCGGTCGTGCGGGCGGAGTTCGTGTAGCAGATCAGCGTGCCGCGCGCTTCGCGGATGCCGCGCTTGACCGCACGCCCCCAGCCGCCGCGCTCTTCGTTGAAGACGCGGACCCGCGGGATGACCGATGCCAACCGTTCGCACTCGGCAAGCGACGCGTCGCGCGCGCCGTTGACGACCAGCACGATCTCGTAGTCGAGCCCCGCTTGCTGCAGCGCGCGGTCGTAGCTTCCGACGATGTCGCCGATATGATCGGCTTGGTTGTAGACCGGAAGGATGACCGAGAAGAGCGGGTCGCTCAAGCAGGCGTCCGAGCGACGAGCGAGAGCACCCGTTCGACGATCGCGTCACGGCCCAGACCGTGCAGGTCGTGATAGAAACGCTGGCTTCCGCTGCGCGCGTCGGGCGGCGTGCGCACGCCGAGCCGCACGAGCCGGCTTCCGGCGCCCGTCTCGGCGATCGCTTCGGCGACCAGCGAGCCCAGGCCGCCGTTCACCGAGTGCGCTTCGACGCTGACGATCAAACGGTGCTCGGCAGCGAGCGCGGCGATGTCCTCGACCGGCGACGGGTTGAAGGTCGCGACGACGGCGACCGTCGCGGAGATACCGCGCTCCTCGAGCGCATCCGCGGCGGCGCACACGTCGGCCGCGATCGCACCCATCGTGACGAAGGCGCAGTCACGCCCCTCGCGGACGATCTCGGCGCGCCCGGTGCGAAAGCGGCCGTCGAGGCCGGGGATCGTCGTCTTCTCGTCCTTCCCGATCCGGTAATACACCGGCCCGTCGTGATCCCACGTGGCGAGCAGCGCGGAACGCATCTGCAGGTGATCCGCCGGCGTGACGATCGTCAAGCCGGCCTGCGGCCGCAGCGCGGCCGCGTCGTCGATCCCGTGGTGCGTCGGGCCGGCGTGCCCGTACTCGAAGCCGGCGCCGACGCCGACGATGCGCACGGGCAGATGATGGAGCACCGGGCCGTTGCGAATGAACTCGTACGGGCGCAGCGAGGCGAACGGGGCGATCGAGTAGAGGAACGGGATGTAGCCGCCCTCGGCGAGTCCGGTTGCGATCCCGACCATGTTCTGCTCGGCGACGCCGACGTTGATGAACTGATCGGGGAGCGCATCGGAGAACGGCTCGAGCGCCATGAAGCCGAGATCCGCGGTGAGCAGCAGGATGCGCGGATCGGCGCGCCCGAGCTCGGCCAGCGTTCTCGCGAGCGTCGACCTCACGTCGCGGCGACCTCGTCCATCGCTTGCGCGAACTCTTCGGCCGACATCGGCATGTAGTGCCATTTGATCTGGCTCTGCATGTACGACACGCCGCGGCCGAAGACGGTGCGCGCCACCAGCGCGCGCGGCCGCGGATCGTTCCCGGCCGCGCTCACCGCTGCTTGGAGCGCCGCGACGTCGTGGCCGTCGACCGCTTTCGCGTACCAGCCGAACGCGGCGAACCGCTCGACCGTGTTGTCGATCGCGATCACGTCCTTGGTGTACCCGAGCGCCTGCTGGCCGTTGGAGTCGACGAACACGGTCAGGTTCGAAAGGTTGTGCTGCGCCGCGAACATCACCGCTTCCCAGGTCGAGCCTTCGTTGAGCTCGGCATCGCTGAGCAAGACGAAGACGCGGCGCGCCGAACCGCTCTTGCGCGCGGCGAGCGCGCTGCCGACGGCCATCGGCAACCCTTGGCCGAGCGACCCGGTGCAGAAGTCGACACCGGCAAGCGCGCTCTCCGGATGGACGCCGAGCAGTGAATCGTCACCGCAATAGGTGGCGAGCTGATCCTCCGAGATCCAGCCGCGAAGGGTGAGCGCGGCGTACAGCGCGAGGGCCGCGTGCCCTTTCGAGAGGATGAAGCGGTCGCGCTCCGGATCGGCGGGATCGGCGATGCGCAAGATCCCGCCGTACAGCGCCGCGACGATGTCCGCGATCGACAGCGCCGAACCGATGTGCCCGACGTTGGCCCGGCGGGACTCGCGCAGCACGTGCTCGCGAATGAGGCGCCCCGTCACCGGGCGATCGGCTGTTGCGGTAGTGCTCATGGTGTTGCTACGAAGGCGGGACGTCGGCGGTGCGGTAGAACGAGCGGCGATCGCCGGTTTCGGCGATCCACGCGGCTGTCTTGCGGAAACCTTCTTCGAACGGCGTCGAGGCCTTCCACTGCAGCTCGTCGCGGGCCCGGTCTGTGTTGGCCACCCACGTGGTGGTATCCCACTTGCGCTTCGCCATCGAGTCCCAGCCGGGTTCGGCCGCGATGCCGAAGAGCTTGCGGCTCGTCTCCACGACCGTGCGCAACGTCGTCTGGACGCCCGAACCGACGTTGTACACCGCGCCGGGCGGCGGGTTGCCCGTCAAGGCGGCCTCGTACGCGCCGACCACGTCGTCGACGTAGACGAAATCGCGTGCGACGTCCGGCGAGACGAGCGGCGGGTACCCGCCCTCGAGACCGCGCGCGATCACCGTCGGGATGAGCCGGGTCGGTTCTTCGAACGCGCCGTAGACCGAGTACAGCCGCAGCGTCGTCGCGTGCAGCCGCCCCGCCAGCGCGACGTGGCGCGCGTACGCCGTCGCGGCGGCTTTCGTCACCGCGTACAAGCTGTTCGGTTCGGTCGCTTCGTCCTCAGCCGGCGCATGGTTCTGAAAGCCGTATTCCGACGAGCTGCCGGTGTTGACGAAACGCTCGACGCCGTGATCGGCCGCGGCGTCGATCAGCTTGACCGTTGCCTCCACGTTCGTGCGAACGCAGCGCTCCACGTCGTTCTGTGACGAATACGCTCCGTACGCCGCCAGGTGCAGCACCCACTGCGGCCGCACCGCGGCGAAGAGCGCATCGACCGACGCGCGGTCGAGCACGTCCGCGACGTGGACCGCGAGCGCGCCTTCGAGCCCGCGGATGCGCCAGTCCCGGTGTCCCGCGCGAACCAGGCAGTGCACGTCGTGACCGCGCGCGACCATCCCGCGCGCGACGTTCGCGCCGACGAAACCGGTCGCGCCGGTGACGAGGACGCGTCGCGCTGACACCGGCGTCGGGTCAGATGAAGTCGGTGTAACCGAAGTGGTCGAGGTACTGCCCGGTCCGAGCGCGGATCTCTTCGCGTTCCTGCGCGCTCAGCTCTTCGGCGGTCGCCTTGTTCGCCTCCGGCGTCGCCGAGCGGATCGTGCCCCACGGGTACACCTGCTGGAGCGGCTTTCCGTTCCAGGAGGGCCGTTTGAGCGAGTCGGCGACCTCGAGCCCCAGCTTCTCGCAGAGGTTCCCGAGCGTCCGCTGCGGGTTGGCGAACACGTCCTCGATGCGCACCACGTGCATGCGGTCCGGGAACTTTTTCTGGAACAGCAGCGCGTAGTACTGGTTCAGCGCCCAGCCCAACGTGTAGTGCTCGATCGACAGCGGAACGGCCCGCTTCTTGGTGTCGGCGTACGCGGACCACGGATTGCGCACGATGTGCAGCACGTGCGCGTTCGGCATGTCGGTGAGGATCTTGTCGGAGTCGACCCCGATGATCGGGCTGTACCCGACGTACACCTGCTCGCGGCCGGTGCGCGCGTAGTCCTTCCACGCTTCGAAGGTGGCGCGAAAGAACGCCTCGACGTTGTTCGGCCGCGAGCGCCCGATCTCGCCGACGATGCGCTCGTAGATCGCGGCGCGCTCGTCGTCGTTCATGTCGAAGGGATCGTCGCGGAACTTGCTGACGTTCGGGGTGCGCGAACGCACCTTGCCTTCTTCGTCGATGATCGCTTTGTAGTCTTGGTGCGGCGTCGCGTGCAGCGCGAAGGTCGGCCAGCGGTACTTCAGCGGAAAGAGCGAGGACATGTAGTCGTGAACCATGCTCGTGCCGATCTGCGACTCGAACGGGTACACGAACATCTGCGGATGTCCGTCGAGGAAGCGATGCGTCGTATTTCCGCCGTTTTCATACATGGCGCCGATCATCAAGAGGCGGAAGGTCGGGTTCAATTCGTGGACTCCCCAGGCATGACAGTTTGCCGCCGCCACAGGCGGCGGGCTCGTTTTATCGCGTCCGCACGGTTGTCGGACGGGCGGCGAAAACCTTCGCGGCGCCGGTCAGAACGTTTTGACCTTCACCAGCCCGACCGTTCCGCTGCCGAAGATGGCTTTCACCTTCTCGATGTTGTCGGGCTTGGCGAAGTAGGCGACCACGCTGCGGCCGGCCTGCAGCGCGTCGATGTAGTTGTCGAGCTCGTCGTCGGGGATCTCGAGATCGCCGAGGCGGTCGCCGAGCGCTTCGTTTCGGAAGTACCGCGTTCCGTAGCCGCCGGCGGTCGGGACGCCGCTGGTGACGCCCGGAACGCCCGTGCCCTGGCCGCCGCCGGTCATGAGGCCGGGGTTCGAGAGGCCGAGCGAAGAGGCGGCGCCCTGCGTCGAGTCGTCCGGCCCGATCAACTGGATCGGATCGAGCGGCAGGTCCGCTGCTTTGAGCGCCGTCTCGAGAGCGCTGATGTCGCCGCTTTGCGATATGCCGGTCACGACCAGACTCACGAGGTACTCCTCCCGACGGGTTGCCGTTCTTTGCCGATGGTGCTACCGCGCGTTCGCGCTGCGCCCGCCGCGCATCCTTTTCGCGGCGTCAACGGGTTGCTTGGCGAACGGCCCGCGCGAGCCGCGCGATCCCTTCGGCGATGCGCGGTTCTGGCATCGCGGAGAAGTTGAGCCGCATCCCGTCGCCGCGCTCCTTGTTCGGATAGAACGGCCGGCCCGGAACGAAGACCACCGCATCGCGCACCGCGTGCCCGAAGAGCTCCTCCGTGTCGACGCCGCCGCCGACGGTCGCCCACAGGAACATCCCGCCGTCCGGCTCGTTCCACCGCACGTGCGCCGGCATCTCGCGCGCGAGCGCGGCGATCATCGCGTCGCGCCGCGCGCGATACGTCGCGCGGACGCGCCCGAGGTGCTCTTCGAGGCGCTGCTCGTTCTCGACGTACGCGTGGAAGACGTATTGCGCGTACGTGCTGGAGTGGAGATCCGCGCCTTGTTTCGCGGTGATGACGCGCTCGCGCAGCCGGCGGTCCGGGATCACCATCCACGCGACGCGCAGACCGGGCGCGACGATCTTCGAGCCGGTTCCGAGGTACGTCACCGCACCGCGCGCCGCGCCGGCGATCAGCGGCGGCGGCGCCGCGCCGGCGAACGAGAGCTCGCCGTACGGGTCGTCTTCGAGGATCGGCACGCCGAAGCGCGCGCAGATCTCGACGATCTGCGGCCGGCGTGCGGCGGCGAGCGTGTTCCCGGTCGGGTTCTCGTAGTTCGGAACCAGGTACAGAAACTTCGGCAGCGTGCTCGCGCCGCCGAGCGCCGCCTCGAGCGCAGCGGGGATGATGCCGTCTCCGTCCGAGGCGATCGGCAGATAACCGGGCTCGTACGCGTCGAAGGCCTGAATCGCTCCCAGGTACGAGGGGTTCTCGAGCGCGACCAGGTCGCCGGCGTCGAGGAAAATGCGCGCGAACAGATCGAGCCCTTGTTGCGAGCCGCCGGTGATCACGACGTCGTCGGCGCTGATGTCGATACCGTGACGGCCGGATATCCGCGCGGCCACCCAGGCGCGCAGGCCGGCGATCCCGTCGGTGACCGAGTACTGCAGCGCCGCGGCGCCGCGCGCGCGCATGACGCGGTCCTGCGCAGCCGAGATCTCCTCGACCGGGAAGAGCTCGGCGGCGGGCAAGCCGCCGCCGAACGAGATCACGCTGGGATCCTCGGTGACCTTCAGCATCTCGCGGATCGTCGAGGGCTTGAGCCGGTCGACGCGGCGAGCGAGGCGGTGCGCCCGGGTCACGGTGTCCATGGCCGGAGCTTTTCCCGGAAAAGACGTCGGGGGCCCGCCCGCCCAGCCGGACCGCAATTCCAATCGAACGCCAATCTGCGGAGGCGTTGAACGCCAGGAAGCTGCCGAAAATAGCTAGATATGGATGCGCGCGCCCACGAGGACGCTTTTGCCGCCGCCCGGGTCAAGCGCGGCGCGGGCGGCGTGAACGCGGTCTGCTACGATGTCGCGCAGCTCGGGCTCGGCGTCCGGCCGGACGATACCGACCACGTCATGATTCGGATCGAGTCGCCGGCTTTGGAGCAGTCGGCGCGGCGCGCGAGCGCCGAGGTCGAGCTGCGGCTGGAGATCGGCGTGGGCGCGCGGTACGCCGATTTCCGCATCGCGGGTCAAGCATACCGCCGGCACCAGTTCTTGGTTCCGATCCACGAGCTTCGGGCCGCGCGCGGAATCGTTCGCCTCAGCTTGACGCCGGTGAAGTGGGACGCCCCCGAGCTGCCCGCGCTTTCCGTCGCGGCGAGCTATTGCAACAAAGAGCACTTGATCGGCGAGCTCGAGCAGCGGATGATCTGGATCTTCGGATCGGCTCGCGCGGGTACGACCTGGCTGCTGCGCGACATCCTCGGCGCGGTCCCCTCGAGGTCGCGAATCGAGGACGATGCCGGCGTGCGCCCGATCGACGAGACGGGTCTCGGTTTTCTGCTCGGCGCGGTCGAGCTCGATGCCGAACGCTTCTACGCCCTCCACCGAATCGAACCCGGCGCGAACGGCAGCCTCGAGCTCGCCGCGTCTCCGTTCGAGCGGCTCATCACCCGGCGCAGCGGGAAGGCCGAGTTCCTGGCCAATCCCCGAACGACGCACGTCATGAAGAGCGCGATCCGGGAGATCGTGTTCAACCACGTTCTCGTCCACTGGGGGCTGCTGGACTACGACTACGTTGCGCTCAAAGCGCCGAACGAGGGCCATGCGGCCGATCTGCTGATGAGCGCGTTGCCGGCGGCGCGCATGCTCGTGATCATGCGGGACGGCCGCGATGCGCTGCGCTCGCGGTTCACGCCGTTCGCTTCGAGGACGCTGGCCGAGACGAGCGACGCCGGCTTACGCCGCTACGCCGTCGCGTACTATTCGCATCTCTGGAATTTCCAAACCGAGATCGTCGACCGAGCGTTCGACGCGCACGATCCGAGCCGCCGGCTGCGGGTGCGATACGAGCACCTGCGCCAGGGCTCGTTCGACGCGTTTCGGTCGCTGTACCGATTCGTCGACGCGGGCCTTTCCGAGCCGGCCGTGCGCGCGGTGATGGAGCGGGTGCGCCTGGAGAACGTGCCGCACGACCAGCGCGGCCCGCACCTGCCTCAGCGCTCGGGCGAGATCGGCGGCTACCGCAGGTATTTCACGCGGGAAGAAGTTCTGCTCATGACGCGCATCATGGCAACAACGCTGCGCATGCACGGCTACGACGCGTCGCTCACCGGCGAGGGGCGCCGCTCCGTGGCGGGCGCCGTGCCGCTGCCGAGCGCGGGCTAGCGCAGGTTCCGCATCGGCGGGCCGCCGATCGGGGCGCGCCGGACCGCCGAGTCGAGGGAGACCGAGCGGATGAAGGAGAGGATCGCCGCGCCCAGCCCGACCAGCCACACCAGCACCGAGACGAACCAGCCCACCAGCGGAACGATCTCGGCCGCCGAGACCACGATCAGCCCGAGGACCAGCGCCAGGAACGGCGAGGGGGTCGAAGCGGGCACGACCAGCTCGCAGAGCCGCCGCCCGACCAGCAGCGCGACCGCCCCGGTCCCGATCCAGATCCCGACGATCAGCGCGAAGATCTCCAGGAAGACCAGCGGGATCCCGATGATGCTGACAAACAGCAGGATCGCGATCGGGAAGACGGCGAGGACGGCGATGAACCCGGTCAGCGCGGAGAGCGCGGGGTGCTTCTCGACGCGGTCGAGCGCGACGCGCATCCGCAGCGGGAAGAGCAAGAACATCAGCACGACGACGGCGCTCGCGGCGAGCTTCACCAGCAGCCGGTGATCCTGTCCGGCGAGCACGCCGACGCCGCTGCCGAACGCCCACGGCAAGAACGCGCGCGCGCCTTCGTCGGCGCCGCTGTAGACGTGGCCGTCCACCCGGCCGTTGTCGAGGATCACGCAGTGCCCGAACGGCGCGTTGCAGTCGCCTTTGACCACGCCCGCGATCGTCGCGTCGCCGAACACGACGTTGACGTCGCCGTCGACGACGCGATCGGAACCGATGAAGACATCGTGCAGCGAGGTGACGCTTCCGTCGCGGGCGCGGGCGTCGGCGGGGAGCGCCTGCACCATCCCGAGGATCGCGAAGAACGCGGTGACGAGCGCGAAGAGGCGGGCGTTCACGGACGGATGCGCTCCGCCAAGCGCGGCCGCACCACGGTGAAGCCGACGATCAGGGCGAGCGCGATCGCGATGTCCAGAACGATCGCGCCTCCGAGCAGCGTCCCGAGCGAACCGAAGTCGCCCAGCACGCGCGCGCCGGCGTGACCGAAGGTGCCGAAGGTGTGGAAGAGCTGCGAGCTCGCATCGAGCGCGGTCTCGCCGAAGGCGCGCATCGCCTGGCCGTCGAGCAGGAACGCGGCGCCGATCAGCAGCCACGCCGCGACCAGGTACGAGACCAGGTACGCATAGATCGGAGCCGTCGAGACGTGCGGGCGCGGGAGCGTGCGGATCTCCGCCATCGTCGCGAACGTGAAGTTCTGCGGCAGCTCGACGTGACGCGGCGCGATGATCAGCGCGTCGACGACGCGCAGCTCGTCGAGCACGCCCTTGCAGCGGCCGCACGTGCCGAGATGGTTGAGCAGCTTCGCGCGCTGCACCGGAAGGAGCGTGTCGTCGAGGTAGGCCTCGAACAATGCCTCAGACGAGCTGCAGCTCACCGAGACCTCCGACCGCCCGGAATTTCCGGGTTGCGCATTTTCCCTCGGCGGTCTCCTCCCGCTCGCGCAGCTTGTGCGCGAGTGCGAGCTTGCCGCGGTGGATGAGCGTCTTGACGTTGCCGAGCGAGAGCCCCATCGTGGTCGCGATCGTCTGATAGTCCATGTTGTCGTAGAAGCGCAGCGCGAGCACCGTGCGCGTCCGCTCCGGCAGCTCGGCGAGCGCGGAGCGAACCTCGGCTTCGGCCTCGGCGCGCAGCACGCCGCCGGCCGGATCGGCCTCGCGCGACGCGTCGGGGATCGTGTTCTCCAGCGTCTGCTCCTCGCCGAGCTCGGCTACCGCCGGGCGGCGCAGCGAGCGGCCGAGGAACGTCCGCACGACGTTGCGCGCGATGTGGTAGAGCCAGGTCGAGTAGCGGCCCAGGTCCGGGTTGAAGGTGCTCAGGTGCGCGTAGGCGCGCAGGAACGTCTCCTGCGTCAGGTCGGCGACGTCCGAGGGCTGGCGCACCGAGGCGCCGATGAACGAGGCGATCCCGCGCTTGTACCGCTCGACCAGGTGGCCGAAAGCGTCGCGGTCTCCGTCGAGAACCGCTTGGACGAGTCGTTCGTCCGTAACGTCGGGGACTGACTGCAGCGCCATCCTACCCGCTCAGTACCAAGCCGGGCCGCCGAAGTTTCCACCCCGGCACGGGAGAGTTTTCGCGCCCGGCCGAACACCGCGGGCCGTCATGTCACATCGGCGCTGGCTGGTCACCGGGGGTCTGGGGTTCATCGGATCGTCCTTCGTTCGCTTGATGATTCGGGAGCGCCCGGACGTCGCGATCACCGTCCTGGACGCGATGACCTACGCCGGCAACCCCGCCAACGTCGCCGAGGTCGCCCACGACCCGCGCTACAGCTTCGTCAAGGGCGACATCGCCGACGCCGGCCGGGTCGACGAGGCGATCGGCGAGGGCGTCGACGCGATCGTCAACTTCGCCGCCGAGACGCACGTCGACCGCTCGATCCTCGACCCCGAGGCGTTCATCCGGACCGACGTGATGGGGACGCACGTGCTGCTCGAAGCGGTTCGGCGGCACGGGATCGCCCGCTTCCTTCAAGTCTCGACCGATGAGGTCTACGGCGACGTCGAAACCGGCGCCTCGACCGAAGCCGACCCGGTCCGCCCGCGCTCGCCGTACGCCGCCTCGAAAGCCGGCGGCGACCTGCAGGTCTTGGCCTATCACACCACCTTCGGGACCCCGGTGCTGGTGACGCGCGGCTCGAACACTTACGGGCCGTACCAGTATCCCGAGAAGCTGATCCCGCTGTTCGTGACCAACCTGCTCGAGGCCGAGCAGGTCCCGGTCTACGGCGACGGGCTGCAGGTTCGCGACTGGCTGTACGTCGACGACCACGCGCGCGGGATCGCGCACGTCCTGGAGCACGGGACGCCGGGCGAGGTCTACAACGTGGGCGGCGGCAACAGCCGCACCAACATCACGATCACGCGCGAGCTGATCCGGCTGTGCGGGCGCTCGTACGAGGAGAGCGTCAGGCACGTGACCGACCGCGCCGGCCACGACCGCCGCTACGCGCTCGACTGCACGAAGCTGCACGAGCTCGGCTGGTCGCCGCGCACGGAGTTCGCGAACGGTTTGGCGGAGACGGTGAGCTGGTACCGCGAGAACGAAGCCTGGTGGCGCCCGATAAAATCCGGCGAGTTCCGCGACTACTACCGCCGCCAGTACGCGCTGCGCTGAAGAGAAAGATTTCCGTGAAAGGCATTATCCTTGCGGGTGGGCTCGGGTCGAGACTGCGGCCGCTCACGAAGGTGACGAATAAGCATCTGCTGCCGATCTACGACCGGCCGATGATCTACTATCCGCTGCAGACGCTGTGCGACGCCGGGATCACCGAGATCATGATCGTGACCGGCGGCAACAATGCCGGCGACTTTCTGAAGCTGCTGGGAAACGGTCGCGAGTTCGGCCTGCCGCACATCGCGTACACCTATCAAGAAGGCGAAGGCGGAATCGCCGACGCGCTCAAGCTGTGCGAACACTTCGCCGCACGCGATTCGGTCGTGGTGATGCTGGGCGACAACATCATTCAGAACAGCATCGCGCCGTTCGTCAAGCGCTTCGAATCGCAGCGCTCGGGCTGCCGGCTGCTGCTCAAGGAAGTCGACGACCCGGAGCGGTTCGGTGTGGCCGCCTTCGAGGGCGACCGCATCGTCGGGATCGAGGAGAAGCCGCGGACGCCGAAGACGCGCTTCGCCGTGACCGGCATCTACATGTACGACAACCGCGTGTTCGACTTCGCCCGCGACCTCAAGCCTTCGGCGCGCGGCGAGCTCGAGATCACCGACGTCAACAACGCCTACATCGCGGCCGGCGACTGCTACTACGACATGCTCGACGGCTGGTGGACCGATGCCGGACAGTTCGAGTCGCTCTACCGCGCGACGCAGCTGGTCGCCGAGGAGCGGATGAAGAGCGCACTCGCTCCGGTATGAGCGCAGCGCGCGTTCTGATCGTAGGCGGCTCGGGCCAGCTCGGTACGGCGTTGAGCCGTGAGCTCGGCGATCGCGAGCTGGTGATGCCCCCGCACGGCGCGCTCGCGTTCGAAGACGCCGGCGCGCTCGCGCGGCAGCTCGACGAGACCCGGCCCGACGTGGTGATCAACTGCGCCGCGTTTCACGCGGTCGACGCGTGCGAGGTCGAGCAGGAACGCGCGTTCGCGGTCAACGCGATCGCCGTCGGCCGCGCCGCGGCCGCGTGCGCGGCGCGCGGGATCGCGTTCGCGACGGTCAGCACGGATTACGTCTTCGACGGCACGCTGGGCCGCCCGTACCGCGAAGACGACGTCGTGAACCCGCGCACCGCGTACGGCGTGTCGAAAGCGGCGGGCGAGCTGCTGGCGCGGCGGCACGGGCCGCGCCACTACGTCCTGCGCACCAGCGGGCTCTACGGAACGATCGGCAGCTCGAACAAGGGCTACACGCTGATCGAGAAGGTGCTGCAGCAGGCGGAGCGCGGGGAGCCCACGCGCATGGTCGCGGACATGACGTTCTCACCGTCGTTCGCGCCGCACGTCGCGCGCGCCGTGCGCGACCTGATCGACCGCGAAGCGTTCGGCACGCATCACTTGACGAACGGCGGCGCGTGCACGTGGTACGAGTTCGTGCAGACGGCGTTCGCGAAAGCGGGCTACGCCGGCGCACCGCTCGAGCCCATCACCTACGCGTCGCTGGCGAACCCCACGCAGCGCCCGATGTGCTCGCCGCTCGAGAACACGACGTTCGCTCGGCTCGGCATCGAGCCGTTGCCGCACTGGGAAGCAGGGCTCGACGCGTTTCTCGCCGCCCGCCGTGCCGCGCCGGCACCGGCGCGCAGCTGACGTGCGCGTCCTCGTCACCGGCGGCGGCGGGTACATCGGCCTGGAGCTCTGCCGTCTGCTCCTCGAACGCGGCGACTCGGTCAGCGTCGTGGACCGGTTCTTCTTCGGCGAAGCGCCGCTGCGCGCGCTGGCGGAGCAGAGCGGCGGACTACTGACGTACGCCGCCGGCGACGTCCGGGCGCTCGACGAGGCATGGCTCGACGGGATCGATGCCGTCTCGCACCTCGCGGGGCTCTCGAACGACCCGACCGCGGAGTACAATCCCGAAGCGAACTGGGCGATGAACGCGGTCGCGACCGAACGTCTCGCGGAGGCGTGCAAACGGCGCGGGATCGAACGCTTCGTGTTCGGATCCTCGGCGTCGCTGTACGACGGGATCGGCCCCGGAATGTTCGACGAGCAGACTCCGGTGCAGCCGCGCGGCGCGTACTCGATCTCCAAGAAGTTCGCTGAAGATGCGCTGCTGCGGCTGGCGGACGACCGCTTCGCGCCGACGATCTTACGGCAAGGCACCGTGTACGGCTGGTCGCCGCGGATGCGGTTCGACTTGGTGGTCAATACGTTTCTGAAAGACGCGGCGACCGCCGGGAAATTGTACCTGCACGGGGGCGGCTGGCAGTGGCGGCCGCTGGTCGACGTCACCGACGTCGCGCGCGCGCACGTCGTGTGCCTGAACGCGCCGCTCGAGGACGTCGGCGCGCAGCTGTTCAACGTGATGCAGGAGAACTATCAGGTGCGACAGCTGGCGATGCTCGTGGCAGGATCGCTTTCGCTGCACGGCCGGCACGTCACGCTCGAAGAGGCGCCGTTGCCGAAGCTCGTCCGCGACTACCGGATGTCGAACCTCAAGATGACGCAGCGCTTGGGGTTCACGCCGAGCGTCACGGTGCTGGAGTCGATCGACACGATGCTGGCGAAGCTTCCGCTGAGCGACATCGGATGGTTGGCCCACCCGCGCTGGTACAACATCGCCTGGATGAGCATTCTCGAAGAAGCGCACGGCGCGCAGCGACCGTTTTCTTCGATCTACTGAGTCCGGCGGACGGTCGCCGCCAGGCGTACGAGACGACCTCGGCAAACCGGGCCGCAGGATGATCGACACCATCGAGGGCGTGCAGTACGAGCGCCTCGAACGTCCCGGTTGCCCGTTGTGCGGGCAGCTGCATCCGGCGCGCGCGTTCGCCGTGAACTTCGGGATGACGGCTTCGGTTGCAGAATGCGCCGGCTGCCGGATCGCATACCAGACGCCGCGGCCCTCGCCGGCGGCGTCGCTCGCGTACATGAACATGCGCTGGCGCTCGCAAGACGCATACGTCGCGGACGCCGGGCAGCAGCGCGCGCGGGCGGAGACGCAGCTGCAGCTCCTCGCGCCGCTCGTTCCCGAGGGTGGGCGCGTGCTCGACTTCGGCGCCGGCCCGGGGACGTTCGTGCGCGTCGCTCGCGAAGCCGGCTGGGAGGCTGTCGGGGTGGAGCGCAGCGAGTCGGCGCGGGAACGGGCGCGCAGTGCGAACTCGGTCGAGCTGTTGCCGGACCCCGCAGGCGCCGGTGACGGCTTCGACGCGATCACGATGTGGGATGTGGTCGAGCACCTGCGCGACCCGCAACGCATCGTCGAGACGTTGCGCCCGTTGCTCCGCCGGGGCGGCTGGATGATCTTCGAAACCGGAAACTGGGAGTCGTGGCGGCGCGTCGAGTTCGGAGACGCGTGGGGCCTCTATCTCTTCGATCACCAGTTCTATTTCTCGCCCGCGAGCCTGCAGTCGCTGGTGAGCCGCGCGGGCTTGCGCGACTTCCGGCTGCTGCCGGCCGCCGAGGCGCCGCCGCCCGATCCGCCGGCGCCGGCGGCCGGCCCGGACGCGGTTCGCATTTGGAAGACGTACCAGGCCGCGCTGGAACGCTGGCCGGGCCACGCCTCGATCGACATCTTCGTCGCGGCCGCTCGTAACGCGTAAGAAGGCGACCGCCCTGCGGGACAAGCGAGCGCCTGCGCGGAATGGACGCGATCAGAGCAGGGTGCCTGGAAGAGGAGCTCGCGCTTCCATTACGGTTTACCTCAAGCAATTCTCAGAGACGGCGAACGTCGGGGACGCCATCGGGTCGCGCATCGTCGAGCGGATCACGGGGCGCCGCATCTGCGTGCTGGGCGAAGAGCCCGTATCGATTCCGAACCTGATCGGGATCGGCTCGATCGCGCATTGGGCCGACGGGCGTTCGGTGCTCTGGGGCTGCGGCCTCATCGCCGCCGATCTCGAGGTGACGGCTCCGGCCGACGTGCTCGCGGTCCGCGGAAAGCTCACCCGCGACGTGTTGACGGCGCGCGGGATCGACTGCGGCGAGGTCCTGGCCGACGTCGGCCTGTTGCTGCCCGACTTGATCGCACCGTCCCCGGCGCTTCATCCCGTCGGGCTGGTGCCGCACTACGTCGACCGTGACAGCGAGTTCGTCGACGCGTGCCGCCGGGACGGCATTCCGATCGTCGACGTCTGCGCATCGCCCGAGGTATACGTCGACCAGCTGACCTCGTGCCGGCGGATCGTCTCGTCGTCCCTGCACGGCATCGTGCTCGCGCACGCGTACGGTCTCCCGGCCGCCTGGGTGAAGATTTCGGACCGCGTGCACGGCGACGGCTTCAAGTTCTTCGACTACTACACGTCGCTCGGCGTCGCTCCGCACGACGTCGCACCGATGTCTCCGAAGCAGCACACGATCGAGCAGATGGCCGATGCATGCTGGTATCCGGGAACGCTCCCGGACGTCATCTCCCTTCGCCGCAGCCTCGAGCGAAAGATCTCCGAGCTCGACGTCGAGCCCGCAGGGAGGGCGTGACGGTGCGAGCCGTTGCGATCCTGTGTGCGCGGAACGAAGAGATCCGCATCGGAAACGCGCTGTCCGATCTGATCGGCGAGGGTCTGGAGGTGGTGCTGATCGATCACGATTCCACCGACCGCACCGTCGCCATCGCCCGCCGGCATCTCGGCCGGGGGCTGCTCGGAATCGAGCGGCTCCCGTGGACCGGACGGTTTTCCCTCGACGAGCAGCTCGAGGCGAAGTGGCGCGTGATCGACCAGCTCGATCACGACTGGGTGGTGCACGTCGACGCCGATGAATGGCTGAGCGCACCCGGCGAAGGACAGACGCTGTTGGACGGCCTCACCGCCGTCGACGCCGCCGGCTACAACTGCGTGAACTTCAGCGAGTTCGTGTTCATCCCCGGACCCGGCGAGGACGCCTCCCGAGGCGACTACCGCCGAAGCTTGACGCGCTACTACTTCTATCAGCCCGAGTCGCCGTTTTTGCTACGGGCGTGGAAGAACCGTGCGGGGCTGGAAAATCGGCGCCACGCCGGACATTTGCTGTCCGGCCCCGCGCGCCCGTTTCCGCAAGACTTCCCGATGCGGCACTACATCTGCTTGAGCCAAAAGCATGCGGAGGAGAAATATCTCAAGCGCATGTTCGATCCCGCCGAAGTCAACCGCGGCTGGCACCGCGACCGGCTGCTGGCGACGAAGGAGTCGCTGCGTTTTCCGGGCGACGACGTGCGGTTGCGCACGCTGCCGCACTGGTCCTCGAAGCTGTTCGACCGGAGCTATCCGGTGAAGGCCCACTTCTGGGAGTGGCGCTCCCCGAGCGTGCCGGACGGCGTGAACTTCGCGAAAACGACGGCGACGATTCACGACGCGGCGGACCTTTTCTCGCCGAACGGCGACCGCCAGCGCCGGGCGGCTTCTCCTTCGGAGCTCGCCGAAGAGCCGGTGCATCCGGTCTTCGACCGCGCGTCCGCGACGGCGCTGCGCGCGCTGCGTGCCGAGATGTACCGCTTTATCGCGAAGCTGGAACAGTGGGAGCTCCGGCTGGCAGCCGACGGCGAGCCCCCGGTGCCGGAGGGCGGTTCCGAGGATGCGGCGCAGCCGGCGCGGGATCCGCGGGCGGAATACGCGCGCGAGGAGTCGTTGGCCAGGCTGCGCATCCTGTGCGCCGGCGCCGGCTACCGCATCGGCGACGCTCGCAAAGCGCTCGTTGCGGCCAGCCGCGCATCCGGAAACGGCTCGAAAAAAACGACGAGCTCCCCGTAAGGAGCTCGTCGCGGGTCGCGGAAACGCTAGAGAGCGCTACTGAACGGTAAGCAGCCCCGTGCGCACGCCGTCGGTGCCGTTCCCGGTCAGCCAGTTGTTGTTGCCGGTGAGAAGATTCGAGCCGGGGTCCGCGAGGAACCCGAAGCCGCTGTTGAAAGCGACGCTCGTGTTCGAGACGCCGACGGTCGAGGAGTTGGACGCGTGGACGCCGTTGCCCTGATTGTTCGCTACGTTGCTGAGGTCGATCATGACCTTGACCGACGGACCGTTTCCTTCGATGCCGCCGCCGAGGTTGTTGACGACCATGGTGTTGTGCACGTTGACGAAGGACGTGGCGACCGCTTCGATCCCCTCGCCGACGCCGGGGCCGTTACCGGCGAAGCCGTGTCGTTGGATCGTCGACTTGTCGATGTTGGCGCGCACGCCGGCTGCGCTGCCGATCTTCAAGCCGCCGTTCGTGCACTGCTCGAAGTTCGAGTTGTAGATGACCAGGCTCATCGCCGTGCTCGGCTCGAAATCGACGCAGAGATTGGTGAAGTTCTCGACGTCGACGTTCTCGATGCTGACCCGTCCGCCCGCCAGAATGTTGACGCCGGTCGTGCCTGCCTTGACGCCTTGGATGTCGAGGTTGCGCAGGACGTCGAAGTTGCAGGCCGAGCTTTGGTTGTTGATCGTGACGCCCGGGGTTCCGGTCCCGGCGAGAATCGAAGCGACTTGGCCGGCTTCGCCGCCGCCGCCGTCGATCTTGATGCCTTTGGTGATCGTCACGGTACCGAACCCGCCCGGATCGAGCGCGTCGATCTCACCGCAGTCGGCCGTCTTGGAGATCGCGCCTGCAAATGTCTTACACGGTGCCGTTCGGCTGCACGGGTTCGCGTCGTCGCCGACACCCGACACCCACGTGCGAGTCGCTTGGGCTTGCGCTGTCGTAGTCAGCGCACAAACGCTCAACCCGACGCCGAGAAAAAGGAGTAACAGCCGATGTTTCATTCTGAAAAACCTTCCTTACACTAAGGAGCGTACTCTCGTGTCGTACGCCGGTCGTTCGTCGGAGTGCTCGCCCAGCCCCTTGCACCAGGCGTGTAATTATACTATTGAGGCTAAATTGTGACATGGTACGGAAAGGATGTAGCCGTACGCTTGCACCGCCCTAAACGGAGCCGCCGCCCACGCTGTATTCGGCCGCGCCGCGGACGCGGTCGAGCCGTCCAAACGTTTCACCGGCGGAAAGCCGCGGACGGGCCCGGAACCTAGTCGCTCGCCCATGGAATTGCGGATCGACGGGGACGCGGTCGCACGGGCGCGCCGCCTGGCCGGCGCGATCGTCGACCCGATCGAAGACTTCATCGCCCTCCACTCGACGCTGAGCGTCGAGCGCGCGGTCGCGCGCCTGTGCGGGGTCGACGGCATCGACGCCGACGGCGTCCCGCTTCCGAACCGGCTGGTCGACGCGCTGCCGGCGCGCGAAGCGGGGCTAGCGCCGGCGCTCGGCGCCGCCGTCGCCGAGAGCGGGCGCACGCCGCAGCAGATCGCGCAAGCGGTCGCCGCCGGCGAGCCGCTCCCCGATCCGGCGCGCACGCCGCAGACAGCGCTGCGCGCCGCGTTGCGGCCGCACGTCGACGCCGGGTTGGCGCGGATCGACGCCGCGCGCCGCGAGCGCGACCACCTGCTGGAGAGACTCCCGCAGGGCGAGCCGCCGCTGCTGTACGTAATCGTCGCGAGCGGAAACATCTACGAAGACCGCACCGCCGCCGTCGCCGCCGCCGAAGCCGGCGCGCAGGTGATCGCGGTGATCCGCTCGACCGCGCAGTCGCTCCTCGACTACGTCCCCTACGGCGCGACGGTCGAAGGGTTCGGCGGGACGTACGCGACGCAGGAGAACTTCCGCATCATGCGCGCCGCGCTCGACGCGGTCTCCGAGCGCCTGGGGCGCTACGTGATGCTGACCAACTACGCCAGCGGCTTATGCATGCCGGAGATCGCGGCGACCGCGGCGCTCGAGCGGCTCGACATGCTGCTCAACGACTCGATGTACGGCATTCTCTTCCGCGACATCAACATGCAGCGCACCTTCGTCGACCAGCACTTCTCGCGCCAGCTCAACGCGCGCAGCGGGATCATCATCAACACCGGCGAGGACAACTACCTCACCACCGCGGACGCTGTCGACCAGGCGCCGGCGGTGCTCGCTTCGCAGTTCGTCAACGAGGCGTTCGCGAAGCGCGCCGGTGTCCCTGAGAAGCAGATGGGGCTCGGCGACGCGTACGAGATCGATCCGGATCTCGAAGACGGTTTTCTGTTCCAGCTCGCGCAGGCGCAGCTCGCGCGCCAGATCTTCCCGAACGCGCCGCTCAAGTACATGCCGCCGACCAAGCACATGACCGGAAACATCTTCAAGGGCCACCTGATCGACGCGATGTTCAACCTGACGTCGGTGATGACGCACCAGAACATCCACCTGTGCGGGATGCTGACCGAGGCGATTCACACGCCGTTTCTCGGCGACCGCGCGCTGGCGCTCGAGAACGCGCGCTACATCATGACGACGGCGCGGCGGTTCGGCGACGAGATCGAGATCAAGCCGGGCGGGAAGATCGAGCGGCGCGCGGGCGAGGTGCTCGACGGTGCGGTGCGGATCCTCGACGGCGTCGCCGCGCGCGGCTTGATGCGCGCGATCGAGGACGGAACGTTCGCCGACGTGAAGCGGCCGCGCGACGGCGGGCGCGGGTACGACGGCGTCTTCGCGAAGGACCCGGCGTACTGGAACCCGTTCGCGGAAGCGCTCGCCGGCGCGGCCGCGCTCGCATGAGTGCGGTCAAGCCGTACGGCGACACGCTGAACGACGGCGCCGTCCAGCTCTCGTTCACGCTTCCGGTCGCGTGGAGCGAGGCCGCCGACGAAGCGGCGCGCCAGCTGGTCGGGAAGATGGGGTTCACCGACGTCGCGGTGGTCGAAGGACGCGCGATCGCGAGCGGGTTCTCGTTCTTCGTCGTCTACGCGCGGACGCCGGTCGCGATCGACGTCTCGACGATCGTAGCGCCCTCGGCGACCCGTGAAGCCCTCTCGATGGAGCAGGTCGACGAGTTGATCGGCAAGCGCGTCGGCCGCAAGGTGAAGGTGGTCGGCGCGTGCATCGGGACCGACGCGCACACAGTGGGGATCGACGCGATCTTGAACATGAAGGGCTACAAAGGCGATTACGGTCTGGAGCGCTACCGCGGCTTCGAAGTCTACAACCTCGGCAGCCAGATCGCGGTCGAGGACTTGGTGCGCTTCGCCGGCGAGCACGGCGCCGACGCGATCCTGGCTTCCCAAGTCGTCACGCAAAAAGGCAGCGACGTCGCGAACTTCACCGCGCTGGCCGAGCTGATGGAAGCCGAGAACCTGCGCGAGCGAACGCTGCTGATCGCGGGCGGTCCGCGGGTGACGAACCTGCTCGCCGCCGAGCTCGGTTACGACGCGGGCTTCGGGCGCGGGACCCTTCCCAGCGACGTCGCGACGTTCATCGCGCGGCGGCTCGCCGAGCGCGTCCCCGCGTGATGCGCGCGCGCACGCACCGCGGAACGGCCGCCGCCGTCGCCGCCTCGTTCGCGTTGTCGCTGCTCGCGGTGTCCGCCGTGCCGTCGTACGCGGTCGACCGCAGCCTCGGCGCCGGCGTCCCGAAGCCCGCCGCGACCGGCGCACCGTGGAGCGACGCCGAGATCGCCGCGCTCTCCGCGAACGTCGACATCGCGGTCGCCGGCAGCACCGCGGTGCGCGGCGCGCACGTCGGCGTCTACGCGATCGACGCGCGCGACGGGCGCGCGCTGTACCAGCGCAACGCCGACGACAACTTCCAGCCCGCCTCGACGTTCAAGCTGCTGGTCGGAAGCGCCGCGCTCGAGAAGCTCGGCCCGGCGTTCCGGTTTCACACCGAGGTCGTCGCGAACGGTCCGGTCGTCAACGGCTCGTTGCAAGGCGCGCTCGTGCTGCGCGGCGGCGGCGATCCGTTCTTGAACGCGGCCGACCTCGATGCGGCGGCGGCCGCGGTCTCGAAAGCCGGGATCGCGCGTACGGGCCCGTTGTTCGTCGACGACTCGCGCTACGAGACGCCGGGGTATTTACCGGGCTGGAACTGGGACGATTTTCCGTACTACTACGCGCCGGTCGTGAGCGCGCTGACGTTCGAGGAGAACGTCGTGCATCTCACGATTGCCCCCGGTGCGAAAGCAGGCGACGCCGCAACGGTCACGGCGGCGCCGATCGGGACGGTCGCCGGGTCGTTCGCCGGCTGCCGTCAGCCGACCGCCGCGGTCGTGATCGTCGCAACGGACGCGCAGACCGGCGCCGCCGACGCGAAGGACACGATCGACCTGCAGCGCGACCGCAGCGGCTGCATCCGCGTCGCCGGCACGATCCCGGCCGGCGCGAAGCCGGACACCGTCGACGCGGCAGTTCCCAGCCCCGCGGTCTACGCGCACGACGCGTTCGTCGCGGCCCTGAAGCGGCACGGCGTCGAGGTGTCGGAGCCGAACGTCGTTCCCGCCGCGTGGCCGTTCGAGCACCGCATCGAGGGGCCGCCGGCCGTGAGCCCGGTCGTCAGCACGACGCTGTGGTCGCACGACTCCGAACCGCTGAGCGACGTCCTCGCCGATCTGTGGCTTCCGAGCGATAACCTCGTCGCCGAGCTGTTGCTGCGCGAGCTCGGCTTCGCGCAGAACGGCGCGCCCGGGACGACCGCGCACGGGGTCGCGTTCGAGCAGAGCTGGCTCAAGACGTTCGGCGTCGATCCGACCGCGCTCGCGATCGAGGACGGCAGCGGGCTCTCGGGCTACGACCGCATCTCGCCGCGCGCGCTGGTCGCGATCCTCAAGCACGACTGGGACTCGCCGAACCGCGATCTCGTCCTCGACGACCTTCCGCTCGCCGGCGTCCGCGGAACGCTGAAGTCGTCGTACACCGGGACCGCCGCCGAAAAGCACGTCTTCGCGAAGACCGGCTCGATCTCGCACGTGAGCACGCTGGCCGGGTACGCGGCGAACGTGAAGCACGGCGCGGTGATCTTCGCCTTTCAGGTCGACGACTGGGTCGGCGAAGCCGCGGCGCTGCGCGACCTGCGAGCCCGCATCCTCTCGCGTTTCGTCGAAGACTAGCGAGCACGACGTGCTGGGCGCGCACTTCGAAGCCGAGATCCGCGAGCAGCCCGACGTGTGGCGGCGCATCGCTGCCTCCGACGGCGCGCGGCGCTTCGCGGCGGCGGTCGCCGGGCGCGACGTGCTGTTCTTGGGCAGCGGAAGCTCGTTGTTCGTCGGGATGCTCGGCGCGCTCGCGTTCCGCCGCCGCGCGATCCGCGCCACGGCGCTCGCCGCGACCGAGGCGCGCTTCGACAACGCCGCGTACCGCGACGCGTGCATCGTCGCGCTCTCGCAGAGCGGCCGTTCGACGGATCTGCTCGACGCGATCGAGCTGCTCGCGCCCTCGCGCGTCGTCGCGTTGACGAACGACGCCTCCTCGCCGCTCGCGGCGCGCGCCGACATCGTGATCGACTGTCTCGCCGGTCCGGAGCTCGCGGTGCCGGCGAGCAAGAGCGTCACCTCGATGGCCGCGATCCTGCTGTGGGCCGCGGCGCTGACCGGCGGAAAGAAGAACCGCACCGCCCAGACGCTGACCGAGACCGCCGAGGACGTGCGCGCGTGGCTCGACGGAGACGGCGTCGGCGACATCGTCGCGGCGGCGCAGCGGATCGCCCGCCGGCGCACCGTCGCGGTCGTCGCGGCGGGGTACGGCGTCCCGGTCGCCTACGAGCTCGCGCTGAAGATCAAAGAAGCGAGCTACGTGCACGCGGAGGGGTTTCCGGCCGGCGAGTTCCGCCACGGCAGCTCGGCGATTCTCGATGCGTCGAGCGCGATCATCGGGATCGTCGACGACTCCTCGCGCGACATCGTCCACCGCCCGCTCGCCGAGGCGGCCGAGGCGGAGGCGGCGCGCTACGTGATCGGCACGCGCAGCGGCGACATCCCGGTGCTCGGGCCGGCGACCGGCGAGGCGTTCAACACGCTCGCCTGGCTCGTCGCCGGGCAGTACCTCGCGCTGAGCATCGGCCGCGCGAACTACGTCGAGTCCGACGCGCCGCGCGGCCTCAGCAAATGGGTCGGTTAGCGCGAGGACTCCCCGAACCTTAAGCGTACCTTAGAAGTCTGCGGACGAGCGTGTGATCACGCCGGTCGCTTTTCTTTTGTCTTCGTCGCGCGGCGCGCCGGTGCTCGGGAGCAGGCGAAAAGGCGACGGGAGGAACCAATGCAGCAGCATATGCGGAACCGGCTCTTCGGTGCGGCGCTGGCGGCGCTGTTCGCGGCGGCCGGTCTGCTCGGCCCGGTTTCGGCCGCCACGACAGGTACCGTCTCCGGGACCGTCACCGATTCCACGACGAAGAAACCGATCGCCGGCGCGGTGGTCGTTGCCGCCTCGCCCTCGGGCCGCGGCACCGCCACCAGCGACGCGAACGGCTTCTTCAACATCTACAACCTCGCGCCCGACACGTACACCGTCTCGATCACGAGCAAGGGCTACGACGACTTCGTGACGTCGGGCGTGACGGTCGTTCAGGACCAGAACGTCCAAATCAACCAGGCGCTCTCGCGAGCGCTCAGGACGATCGGCCGCGTCTCCTCGCGCAACGCGAGCAACCTCGTGCAGCCGAACCAAACGGCCGACGTCTACAACGTCTCGAACCAGCAGCTCTCGGCAGCCGCCGGCGTCGGCGGCCACCGCACGCTGTACGACGTGATCCAGACGACGGCCGGCGTCACCTCGACCGGCGTCGCGGGGCGGCCGCGCATCCGGGGCAGCGACGTCGGCGACGTCGCGTGGGAGTTCGACGGGATCCCGATCAACGACCGGCTCACGGGGCTCTTCACGACGAACCTCTCGATCGTCGGAACGCAGAACATCGAGGTATACACCGGCGGCTTCAACGCCCAGTACGGCAACGCGGCGGCCGGGATCATCAATACCGTCGTGAAGCGCGGGACGTATCCGGGGTTCGGAAGCCTCACCTATACGGCACAGTTCCCGAATTCGGAACACGATTGGATCGCCGAGTACGGCGGCGCGACGCCGAACAACAAGCTGAGCTGGTACGTCTCGCTCGACTACAGCAACTCCGATCCGGGCTTCGCGAACGGCTATCAACCGTATATCGACGCGTCGGCGCTGACCGCCCGCGACAACACGCCCTCGACCATCTTCAGCCGGGACGCCGTCGCCAACGTCCATTGGCGGCCGACCGGCCGCGACGACATTCAGTTCCTGGTTCAGACCGGCAACCTCAAGCTGCCGTGGAACAAGGGACTCGTGGACGCGCAGGGGATCCTCGCGATCAAGCCGTGCACGGGCGTCGTCATCACCGGCGGCGCGATAACCAATCC
>DASZGA010000006.1:0-23812 GCA_035939295.1 Candidatus Elarobacter sp.
CGGCCGATGTTCGGCTACACCGGGATGGTGCTGGCGGCGTTCGCGATCGCGGGGCTCTCGATGGGCGTGTGGGCGCACCACATGTTCACCACCGGCGCGGTCAACAATCCGTTCTTCAGCTTCGTGTCGTTCCTGATCGCGGTTCCAACGGGGATCAAGTTCTTCAACTGGATCTGCACGATGTGGGGCGGGGCGATTCGCTACCCGACGGCGATGCTGTACGCGGTCGGTTTCCTGATGAACTTTCTGCTCGGCGGGGTGACGGGCGTGATGGTCGCATCGCCGCCGCTCGACTACCACGCGCAAGACTCGTACTTCGTCGTCGCGCACTTCCACTACACCATTGGCGGCGGCAGCTTCTTCGCGCTCTTCGCCGCGATCTATTACTGGTGGCCGAAGGTATACGGCTGGCGGCTCGGCGAGCGGCTCGGGAAGATCGGCTTCTGGCTCACGTTCGTCGGCTTCAACGTGACGTTCTTGCCGATGTTCTTCATGGGGCTGTTCGGGATGCCGCGCCGCATCTACACCTATCCCGCCACCGGTGCGCTACCGGCGCTCAACGCCGTCGCGACGGCGGGCGCGTACATGCTCTTTCTCGGCGCGGTGCTGTTCGTCGTCAACGTGATCGTTTCGGCGCGGCGCCGCGAGCCGGCCGGCGACAACCCGTGGCACGGCTACACGCTGGAGTGGGCGACGAGCTCGCCGCCGCCGGAGCACAACTTCCACGCGCTCCCACCCATCCGCTCGGCGCGCCCGCTGTGGGATCTCGAGCACCGCAAGGCGCCGGAGGCGACGTGAAGACCGGCCTGATGCTGTTCATCTCGTCGGCGATCTTCGCGGGGACGATCGCGGTCGTGTACTGGTTCATCGCGCACGAGCCGGCCGGAACGATGCTGCTCGGCTTCATGGCCGCGGCGCTCACCGTCGTCGCGCTGTACATGATCTTCGCAGAACGCGACGCCGACCTGTACGCCGACGACAAAGATGCAACGGCCGCGGATGCCGCGGGAGAGCACGTCGGCACGTACGTCACCCACTCGCCTGCGCCGTTTTGGATCGCCGTCGCGCTAACCGGCATCGTGTTGGGCCTCGTCGTCGCGCCCGCCGCGGCAGGACTCGGAATCGTTGCACTGTGCCTGCTCGGCGCGCTGATGATCGTGCGCAGCCGCTGAGCTGCTTAGACGACAATGCCGGTGAGGCTTATCGTTGTTCTTTCTACCAGACCTTACGCGCGACGTCGACGACGAGCTTCAGCTTCGCCCATTGATCCGCTTCGGTGAGGAGATTGCCTTCGGCCATCGAGGCGAAGCCGCATTGCGGGCTGAGCGCGAGGTTTTCGAGCGGGACGTACTTGCTCGCGGCTTCGATGCGGCGGATCAATTCGGACTCGTCTTCGAGCTCGGGTTTTTTCGAGCTGACCAGTCCGAGGACGACGGTCTTGCCTTTCGGGACGAAACGGAGCGGCTCGAACGTGCCGGAGCGCTCGTCGTCGTATTCGAGCAGGAAGCGGTCGACTTCGAGCTCGTTGAAAAGCTTTTCGGCGATCGCGTCGTAGCCGCCGGAGGCGTACCACTGGCTGCGGTTGTTGCCGCGGCAGAGGTGGATCGCGAGCGTCACGCCGGGTTTGCGCGCGGCGCGGAAGCAGGCGTTGTCGGCGGCGATCGCTTCGTCCAGCAGCGCGTCGGGCTCGCCGAACTCCGACTTCAAGAAGTCGCGCCATTTCGGGTCGAGGTAGTAGCTGTAGCGCGGCGCGTCGATCTGAATGTACGCGACGCCGTCCTCGGCGAGCGCTTTCGTCTCGCCCTTCACGATGTCGACGACGTCGGCGAGGAACGCCGAATGATTCGGATACGCGCGGTCGCTGATCCCTTTCTTGTACGAGATCGCCGGAAACTGCGTCGCGCTCGGCAGCGTCATCTTGATCGGCCCTGGGCTGTGCTCTTTGAGGAACGGAAGCTCGAGCGCTGTGAGGCGGCGCGTCTGCCGCAGCTTCTCGGTGACGATGCCGCGCACGGCACTCGGTGCGGTACCCTTTGCCGCGTCGTTAGCGTTCCACGTCCGCGCGACACCTTCGTGCGAGTCGAACCCTTCGACCGCATCGGTGAGGTCGGTCATGAATCCGCCGCGGCGGAACTCGCCGTCGGTGAACAGCTCGAACCCCAGCTCTTTCTGCTTCGCGAGGACGCGCAGGATCTCGCGGTCTTCGACCTCGCGCAAACGCTCCGGGTCGGCGTCCGCGTGGCGCAGGTCGAGCAGTTCTTTGGGTCGCAGGAAGCTGCCGACGTGGTCGGCTCGATACGTTGCTGTGCTCAGCATGGGCCCGTTATTTCCGGTCCGAATCGCGCGCACCCTGGCGCGGCGGCAACCGCGCGCGCGCACGCCGCCGAGAAAGAACGACGCCGCGCCCTCTCGGACGCGGCGCGGCTGCAGACGATCTTAGTTCGTCGGAATGGGAGTCGTGATCAGCTTGACGGGAACGTTCTCTAGATGCTCGTGGCCGTAGTTGATCTGGGCGACGCCGTTCCAGCTATCCGGACCGTCGAGCTTCATCAGGATCTCGAGCGTCGCGAGATAGGCGCCTTTCAAAGGCGGTGTGGCGGTGGCGACATATTGACCGTGGAGGGCAGCCATGTAGTCGGTCGCAGGGCCGAAAACCAGCTTTGTGCGGCGGCCGTGGACCCGCACGGTCTTCTCCAGCGGCTCAGCGAGCGCTTGCGTGATCGTAACGTCGCCGGCAATCAGATAGCGGTCGAACACGGTACCGGAGAAGTTGAACGACGGCGCGCCCGCGACGTCGGTACCGATGTGAAGCTTGATCTGAGCGAGGCCAATGTTGTTCTTGGTCGGGGTCGTTGTAACTGACATAGAGTCCTTAAGCTCCTCTCGTGCAATTCATTTGCTGATTGTTCAAGAGGATGAGTCGTGTATTCGAACTCGCCGCAGTGTTCCCTTGTTATAGTAAATAGTTCAAGCAAGGTCACCGGAGCGCTCGGTGCTCGTCGCGAACCCCGACAACGTGCTTTCCGTGCGTGAATCGACCGACTCGAGGAGACCTTCAAGCTCGCATCTCAACGAGGTATTGGCCGGTGGTGCGAGCTCGCCGGTGCGCGCCGGACGCCGCGTCGGCGGCGCGCCGTTCGTCTGCGCGCGTGCCGAGGGACCGTACGCATACGACGAAGCCGGACGCCGCTACGTCGACTACGTGATGGCGTACGGTCCGCTGCTGTTCGGACACACGCCGCCGTTTCTGCACGGGCTCGACGCGCTCGCGTCGCGCGGCGTCGTCCACGGCTCGACCGCGCCCGACGAACTTGCGCTGGCCGCACGCATTCGCGAACATCTGCCGTCGATGGAGAAGCTCCGCTTCACCACGACGGGGAGCGAAGCGGTGCAAGGTGCGGTGCGCGTCGCGCGCGCGTTCACCGCCCGCGATGCGGTGCTGAAGTTTTCCGGAAACTACCACGGTCACTTCGATCTCGCGCTGCAAGACGCCGGCGCGTCGGCGGAGACGCCGGACGCGACGCACTCCGGGATCCCGCGCGCGGTCGTCGGCGATCTCGCCGTCGCGCGCTACAACGACCTCGACGACGTCGACCGCCACCTGGCGCGGATCGGCGACCGTCTCGCCGCGATTCTCGTCGAGCCGATCTGCGGCAACATGGGATTCGTCGAACCGGTCTCGGGCTTTCTCGAAGGATTGCGCGAGCGCGCCGACCGCTGCGGCGCGGTGCTGATCTTCGACGAGATCATCACGTGGCTGCGGCTCGGGCTCGGCGGCGCGCAAGCGCGCTGCGGCGTCATGCCGGATCTCACTACCGTCGGCAAGGTTCTGGGCGGCGGCTTTCCGCTCGCGGCGTTCGGCGGCCGTGCCGGCGTCATGGCGGTGCTCGCGCCGGACGGACCGTGCTTCACCGGCGGAACGCACGCCGGGATGCCGTTCGCCGTCGCAATGGGGCTGCGCGTTCTCGATCATCTCGAAACCAACGGTGCTCGGCTGTACGCCGATATGGACCGTCGCGCGCGGACGCTCGCCGGTGAAATTCGCGCCACGCTGCGCGAGCTCGGCCTGGACTACACGGTCGTGCAAGTGGAGTCGATCGTCGACTTCAAGTTCCGGCCGGGTCCGCCGACGCGCTCGTATGACGACCAGCGGCACGACGACCAGCGCGCGTACGCCGCGTTCTACCACGCGATGCGAGAACGCGGCGTCCTGCTCCCGCCCTCGCACAACGAAGTGATGTTTCTTTCCACCGCGCACGGCGACGCCGACGTCGCGCTGACCGCGGATGCCGTCACCGCGTCGCTGCGCGAGCTCCGCGCGAACGGGGCGATCTAGGAAAGAGAGGTCGCGGGCTCGCCCGCTTTCTGCGCCAAACGCTCTTCGATCACGTCGGTCCAGCGCTCCATCCCGGCTCCCGTGCGGGCCGAGACTTCGAGCACCGCCAGGGACGGGTTGACTTCGCGCATGCTTCGGTTCGCCGCCGCGCGGTCGTAGCCGATCGCGTCGGCGATGTCGATCTTCGTCACCAGCGCGACCTGCGCGGTATTGAAGGCGAGCGGATATTTGAGCGGTTTGTCCTCGCCCTCGGTCACCGAGAACAACACCGCGCGCAGGTCTTCGCCGAGGTCGTATTCGGCGGGACAGATCAGGTTCCCGACGTTCTCGATGAACAGAACGTCGAGCGGTCCGGAATCCCAGCCGTCGAGCGCTTTGCCGACCATGTCGGCATCGAGACGGCACTCCGCGGCGGTTGTGATTTGGCGCACGGGTGCGCCGCTGCGCGCCAGCCGGCGCGCGTCGTTGTCGGTCGCTTGATCGCCGACGAGGGCACCGACGCGATGCCGCGGCGCAAGCCGTGAAAGCGTTTCCTCAAGCAGCGTCGTCTTTCCGGAGCCCGGGCTCGAGAGCAGGTTCACCACCAGCGTTCCACTCGCGGCGAAGCGTGCGCGGAGCGCCGCCGCCAGCGAGTCGTTCTTGCGTAGAACGCTCTGCTCGATCTGGACGACCTTGTACTTCACTCGGGAACCTCCACCGCGACGAGTTGGAGCTCGCGACCGCGCACGATCCTCGGGCACGCGGTGCCGCATTCAGGACAGATCAGGCCGCTCCCGCCGCGCGGCGAGCGTTCCGACTCGCAGCGCTCGCAGAACACGACGAGCGGAACGGCTTCGATCTTCAAGGCGCTGTCGGCGGCAAGCGTTCCGGCGCTCGCCAGCTCCCAGGAAAACATCAACGCATCGCGAGCGATACCGCTCAGCGCGCCGACCCGAACGTGCACCGCCGAAACGCGATCGATCCCTTGAAGGGCCGCCGTTTCCTGGATACCTTCGATCAGGCTGAGAGCGACCGACAGCTCGTGCACTCGAACGGTTTTCCTTTGCCGAGCAAGGCCTCGGCAGGCGATGTTTTCTTCGCGCAATCGCGCTTTTTCGGGGCTTGCGCGGCGTGGTGCTTTACGGTACCGTAACGTACACAAACCGGAAACGCAAGAGCGTCGAAACCCCAGTCCAGGCAGAAGCTTCGAAGACTTCCACACATCACTGTTCTGGTTGCGCCGGACGAGCGCCGAGCGACCCTGACGCCTCAACCGCCGCGCAGTAGCGACTTGCCGCGCCTCGATCGACTTCAACGCATGCCCTCGCGTGATCCGAAGTCGGAGGGACGCCGACGATGGCGAGTGCACCGACCGAGACGGTCGTCAACGTTCTCTGGATCCCCGCCGGGTTGAGCTGCGACGGCGACTCCGTCGCACTGACCTCCGCGACGCAGCCGGCGATCGAAGAGATCGCGCTGGGCGCGTTGCCGGGATTGCCCAAGGTCAAGTTCCACTGGCCGCTGATCGAGTACAGTCTCGGCGGCGCCGAGTTCTTGAAGGCCTTCTTCGCCGCCGAGCGCGGCGAGCTCGATCCGTTCGTCCTGGTGATCGAAGGCTCGATCGCGAACGAGTCGATTCACAAGGAAGGCTACTTCACCGGCTTCGGCAACGACCCGGCGACCGATCAGCCGATCACGTTCGCCGAGTGGATCGACCGGCTTTCGCCGCGCGCGTGGGCCGTGCTCGCCGCCGGAACGTGCGCGACGTACGGCGGGATTCACGCAATGGCCGGAAACCCGACCGGCGCGATGGGGATCCTCGACTATCTCGGCTGGGATTGGAAATCGAGCGCCGGCGTTCCGGTCGTGTGCGTGCCGGGTTGTCCGGTGCAGCCCGACAACTTGTCGGAGACGATTCTCTACCTGTTGTGGCAGGCCGCGGGAAACGCGCCGATGATCCCGCTCGACGAAGCGGGCCGCCCGAAGTGGCTGTTCGGTGCAACGGTGCACGAAGGCTGCGACCGCGCCGGCTACTACGAGCAGGGTGATTTCGCGACGACGTACGACTCGCCGAAGTGCTTGGTGAAGCTCGGCTGCTGGGGGCCGGTCGTCAAGTGCAACGTCACCAAACGCGGGTGGACCGGCGGCGTCGGCGGTTGCCCGAACGTCGGCGGAATCTGCATCGGCTGCACGATGCCGGGGTTCCCGGACAAGTTCATGCCGTTCATGGACGAGCCCCCGGGCGCGAAGATTTCCTCGACGATCAGCGGGATCTACGGAAACATGGTGCGCGGCCTGCGCGAAGTCACGATGCGCACGGCCGACAAGGAGCCGAAGTGGCGCCACAAGGGCGGCCAGCTCACCACCGGATACCAACCGCGCGCGAACGCGGGCTTTTCGTCGAAATAGCTTGAGGTAACTGCAGTGGCTATCAAAGATCTGCCGAGCGCAGCAAGCGGAACCGACCAGTCCCGCCTGGTCGAGATGTCGTGGGATCCGATCACCCGGATCGTCGGCAGCCTCGGAATCTACACCAAGATCGACTTCGCGAAGAAGACCGTCGCCGAGTGCCACGCGACCTCGTCGATTTTCCGCGGCTACAGCATTTTCATGAAGGGGAAAGATCCGCGCGACGCCCACTTCATCACCTCGCGCATCTGCGGGATCTGCGGCGACAACCACGCTGTGTGCTCGGTCTACGGGCAGAACATGGCGTTCGGCGTGAAGCCGCCGCACATGGGCGAGTGGATCACGAACCTCGGCGAGGCCGCCGAGTACATGTTCGACCACAACATCTTCCAGGAGAACCTGGTCGGGGTCGACTTCTGCGAACAGATGGTCCGCGAGACGAACCCGTCGGTTTGGGAGAAGGCGAAGAACACACCGGCTCCGCACGCCGGCGTGCACGGCTACAAGACGATCGCCGACATCATGTCGGCGCTCAACCCGTTCTCGGGCGACTTCTACCGGCAGGCGCTGCAGATCAGCCGCTACACGCGCGAGATGTTCTGCCTGATGGAAGGCCGTCACGTCCACCCGTCGACCTTGTACGCGGGCGGAGTCGGCACGGTCGCGACGCACCAGCTCTTCACCGAGTACTACTCGCGGCTGATGCGCTACGTCGAGTACATGAAGGTCTGCGTCCCGTTCCACGACGACCTGTTCGACTTCATCTATGAAGCGATGCCGGGCTACGAGCACAACGGCGAGCGCCGTATCCTGCTCGGCTGCTGGGGCGCGTTCCAGGACCCCGACTACTGCGACTTCACGTATCGCAACATGACGAACTGGGGCCGCAAGATGTTCGTCACGCCGGGCATCGTCGTCGACGGCAAGCTCGTCACGACCGACCTCGTGCAGATCAACCTCGGGATCCGCATCCTGCTCGGCCACTCGTATTACGACGACTGGCAGAACGAGGAGACGTTCGTTCCGACCGATCCGCTCGGCAATCCGGTCGACCGGCGCCATCCGTGGAACATGCACACGCTGCCGACGCCGAAGAAGCGCGACTTCGCGAACCAGTACAGCTGGGTGATGTCGCCGCGCTGGTACGACGGCAAAGACCATCTCGCGCTCGACACCGGCGGCGGTGCGCTGGCGCGCATGTGGTCGACGGCGCTGGCCGGCCTGGTCGACATCGGCTACGTCAAGTCGACCGGCAACAGCGTGCAGATCAACTTGCCGAAGAGCATCCTCACCGGGCCGGTCTCGTTCGAGTGGAAGACGCCCAAGTGGTCGAACACGATCGAGCGCGACCGCGCGCGGACGTACTTCCAAGCGTACTCGGCCGCCGCCGCGCTGCACTTCCTCGACAAGGCGTTCGAAGAGCTGCACGCCGGCCGCACCAAGACGTGGGAACCGTTCACGGTTCCGAAGGAAGGGATCGGCTGCGGCTTCACCGAGGCGGTGCGCGGCGTGCTCTCGCACCACATGGTGATCCGCGACGGGAAGATCGCGAACTACCACCCGTGGCCGCCGACGCCGTGGAACGGCAACCCGCGCGACATGTACGGAACGCCGGGACCGTACGAAGACGCCGTGCAGAACACGCCGATCTTTGAAGAGAACGGCCCCGAGAACTTCAAGGGGATCGACATCATGCGCGCGGTGCGCAGCTTCGATCCGTGCCTGCCGTGCGGCGTGCACATGTACCTAGGTGAGGGGAAGACCCTCGAGACCGTGCACTCGCCGTTGGCGCCTTTCGGCTGATGCTCGCTCGCGACGACGCGCCGGCGGACGCCGCCGGCGCCGAGGACGAGGCCGCACTGAGCTGCAGCGATGCGAGGGACGACGCATCGCTGCGCAGGAATGCCGACCGCGTCGAGTCGCTGCTGCGCGGCTTCGATGCGGTATCGACGCCGCGACAGGCGCGCGAGCTCGGCGAAGAGCTGGCGCGCACCCTCGTGTCGTTGTACGGCGCAGGGCTCGAACGCGTGCTGACCGTCGTCCACGAGACGCTCGACGAGAAGCGCTCGGAAGCCGTGTTTGCGCGGCTGTGCGAGGATCCGTTCGTCGAATCCCTGCTGTGCTTGCACGGGCTGCATCCGCTCTCGGTCGAAGAGCGCGTGCAGCGCGCGCTCGACGGCGTACGGCCGTACTTGAAGTCGCACGAGGGCGGCGTCGAGATCGCCACGATCGAAGACGACGTCGTCGTGCTGCGCCTGGAAGGGACGTGCGACGGCTGTCCGTCGTCCGAAGCGACGGTGAAGCTCGCGGTCGAGCGCGCCATCTTGGACCGGGTTCCGGAGATTCGCTCGGTGCGCGCGGAGAGCGCCGCGCCGCTGCGGGCCGAGGGGCCGGAGTGCACGGTTGGACCGAACGGCACGCTCGATCTGATCTCGATCCCGCTCGGAGTCTGACGTGGAGCGCGTTCCCGAAAAGTTCGCAGCGCTGCAGCGTCTGCTGCGACCGAGTCCCCAAGCGGCACCCGGCGAGCGCTGCGACTACTGCGCCGTTCCGCTTCCGCACGAGCACGGGCACTTGATCGACATGCAAGCGCGGCGGATCATGTGCAGCTGCCGCCCGTGCTGGCTCGTCTTCGAGCCCGAAGGCGCGGCGCAAGGGCGCTACCGGCCGGTTCCGACGCGGTACGCCGAGCTGGCGGGCTTCACGATCGACGATGCGACGTGGGACGCGCTCGGGATCCCGATCGGACTCGCGTTCTTTTTCTACAACTCGATCGAGAAACGCACGATTGCGCTCTACCCGGGACCGGCGGGCGCGACCGAGTCGGAGCTCGACCTCGCCGCGTGGACGGCGCTCGCGAACGACGATCCGGAGATCGCGACGCTGCAGCACGACGTGGAAGCGGTGCTGGTGCTGCGGCGCGGCGGAACGACGCGGACGTTCATCGTGCCGATCGATGCGGCGTACAAGCTGGTCGGGATCATCCGCACCGCGTGGCGCGGGTTCGACGGCGGCCCCGACGCGTGGGAGAAGATCGACGCGTTCTTCGACGAGCTGCGCGAACGCGCGAGCGGGCGGATCGGAGCGGGGAGCGGCTGGTGAGCGAGTTGACGTTCGCGATCGCCGGCTCGAGCCCGGATCGCTACGCGGCGTTTCCGCAGCTCGCGTTGCGCGTTCGCGTCACCGAGTCGACCGGCGTGCCGGTGTACGCGATCGCGCTGCGGGCGCAGGTGCGGATCGAGCCGGCGCGGCGGCGCTACGACGGCGGCGAGCCCGGGAAGCTGTTGGAGCTCTTCGGGGGCCCGGAACGCTACGGCGACACGCTGCGCTCGCTGCTCTGGGGGCACGTGTCGCAAACGGTCCTCGCGTTCGAGAACCAGACCGAGTTCGATCTGCCGGTTCCGGTCAGCTACGACTTCGAGGTTGCTGCGAACAAGTACCTGAGCGCACTCGAAGGCGGCGAGATCCCGCTGGTGGCGATGTTCAGCGGAACCGTGTTCGTGCGCGGCGAGAACGGGATCGCTACGGAGCTCGTGCCGTGGACGTGCGAAGCGCATTATCGGATGCCGCTGTCGGTGTGGCGCGACTCGATCGAAGCGTTCTTCCCGAACAGCGCCTGGCTGCGCATCGACCGCGAGACGTTCGACGAGCTGTACCGGTTCAAGACCGCCGGCGGCTTCGCCACCTGGGAAGCCGCGCTGGAACGTTTGCTCGCCGAGGCCAAGAGCCCGCAATGAACCGGTTCGCCCCCGCACTCGCCGTCGCGAACGCGGTGTTGTACGAAGGCTACCTGCTCTATCCGTACACGAAGTCGTCGGAGAAGAACCGCGTCCGCTGGCAGTTCGGCGTCGTCGCGCCGCGCGCGTACGCCGCCGGCGGCACGGGAGAGACCGCGGAACAGCAAACAGAGATTCTGGTCGAAACCGCGTCGGCGGAGCCGCGCATCTCCGTGCTGTTGCGCTTCCTGCACGTCGAAGCGCGCCGCGTCGAAGAGCTGGTCGACGGCGCATACGTCCCCGTCGAGTCGTTGACCGTCGGCTCGCAGCGTTATCTGACATTCGACGAAGCGGTCGAGCGCGAGATTCCGGTGGAAGTAAACGCCGGCGCTTCAGACCTCACGCTTGATGTGGCGATCTCAATCGACGGCGGAACGACCGAAGAGCTGCTGCACGACGCGAACGGTGCGGTGCGCGGACGGATCGTGCGCGAGCAATGGCCGCTGCGCGGGACGGTGGCGCTACGGTGCGTGGCTGTCCCGGGCGCACCGGCGCTGCGCAAGCTGACCGTACGCGTGGAGAACGACTCCGAAGTCGTCGCCGGCGAGCGCGCCGGTGCGCTGCGCACCGCATTCGTCTCGACGCACGTGCTGCTCGCGGCCGAGAACGCACGCTTCGTCTCAGTCCTCGATCCGACCCCGGAGGCTACCGAGGCGACGAAGACGCTGAAGAATCGCCACGTGTTTCCCGTCTTGGTCGGCGATCAGTCCGCCGACGAGCAGCGCGCGTCGCTCGCACTGGCATCACCGATCATTCTCTACGACTTCCCGGCCGTCGCAGCGCAAACCGACGCCGACGCCTTCGACGCTACCGAAATAGACGAGCTGCTCACGCTCAGCGTGCTGAGCCTCCCGGACGCGGAGCGAGAAGAAGCGCGCGCCACCGATCCGCGAGCGCGCGCGATCGTCGAACGAGCCGAGCGCTTCACTCCGCACGACCTCGCGCGCGTCCACGCCGGTGCCTTGCACCGCGTCGGCGCGCCGCCGCCTGGCGCACCTCCGGATCCGTTCACACGGAACGATCCGTTCGCGCTGACCGATCCGTTCGCGGCGATCGACGTTCCCGCGCTCGACTGCGTCTTCGTGGACGGCATCAAGGTTGCGAAAGGCTCGTCAGTGCGGTTGCAGCCGAAGCGGCGGGCCGACGTGTGGGACGCGTTCTTGGTCGGGAAGACGGCGACCGTTCGCGCGATCCACCAGGACGTCGAAGACGTGCTGTACGTCGCCGTGACGGTGGACGACGATCCGGCAAGCGATTTGCACGAGTGGTACGGGCGTTCGTTGTTTTTCTATCCGGACGAGATCGAGCCGCTGGAGGGCGCATCATGATTCTCGTGGCCGGCGTCGGCAACGTCTTCTTCGGCGACGACGGCTTCGGCCCGGAGCTCGCGCAGCGGCTCGCGCTGCACCCGCTGCCGTACGTGAAGATCGAAGATTTCGGGATCCGCGGCCTGCACCTCGCGTACGAGCTGCTCAACGGCTACGACCATGCGATCCTGATCGACGCGGTGCCGCGCGGCCAGGCAGCCGGAACGCTCTACGTGATCGAACCGGAGCGCGACGTCGCGGTGACGGTCCCCGACGCGCACCGGATGGACCTCGGCAACGTCTTCGCCTCGTTGAAAATGCTGGGCGGCGAACCGCCGCCCGTGACCCTCGTCGGATGCGAGCCGGAGACGACCGAACCCGGGATGGGGCTCTCGCCGGCGGTGGAAGCCGCGCTCGAGGGCGGCGCCGCGCTCGTCCGGCGCTTGATCGACCAACAGCTCGCGCCGCGCGCGACCGGCACCAGTGGAGGTTTGGCATGCTCAGAACTTTGATCCGCAGCGTGATTGCCATCGGCTTTACGGTCTTCGCGGCGAGGCAAGCCGTCTTCGGCGTCCGCGACATGGCGCGCTACAACGCGATGCGCCAAATGTCCGGCGATCCGCCGCTCGGCGTCAAGACCGAGAAGCCCGAGACGAACGCGCAGGCGCGGACCACCAACCCGTTCGTGATGCTGATGAGCATCCCGAGCGATCTTCAGCGGTACCTCAAGCTGAAGTCGATGTAGCCGAGGGGAACGAAGTACCGCCCATGTGCCTCGCGATTCCGGGACAAGTCGTGGACTTCGTCGTCGACCAGCCCGCGCTGGTGAAGGTCGACGTCGGCGGCGTGCGCCGGAACGTCAACGTCGGTCTGCTGGAGGACGGTGAGCTCGCGCTCGGCGACTGGGTCCTGATCCACGTCGGCTTCGCGCTCAGCAAGGTTAGCGAGACCGACGCGCGCGAACAGCTTCAAATGCTGCGCGCGATGGGCGAGGACGAGCTGGCGATGGAAGAAGTCCGCGGCTACACGTTCGCCGCGGATAACGGTGAACGACGATGACGATGAAGTACGTCGACGAGTTCCGCGACCCGGCGCTGATCACCGCGGTCGCAAACGAGATCAAGCGCAGCGTCGACTCGAACCGCCACTACCGGATCATGGAAGTCTGCGGCGGGCACACGCACGCGATCTACCGCCACGGCCTGCGCGACATCTTGCCCGACAACGTCGAGCTGGTGCATGGTCCGGGCTGTCCGGTCTGCGTGTTGCCGACGGGCCGTGTCGACGACGGGCTCGCGATCGCCGCGCAGCCGAACGTCGTGCTGGCCTGCTTCGGCGACATGATGCGCGTCCCGGGGACGAAGGGGACGCCGCTCGAGCTCAAGGCGCGCGGCGCCGACATCCGCATGGTCTACTCGCCGCTCGACGCGCTCAAGATCGCGCAGGACGATCCCTCGAAGCACGTCTGCTTCTTCGCGATCGGCTTCGAGACGACGGCGCCGTCCACGGCGCTGACGATCCTGCGCGCGCGCGAGCTGGGCGTGAAGAACTTCTCGGTGTTCTCCAACCACGTCACGATCGTTCCGGCGATGCGTGCGATCCTCGATTCGCCCGACATGCGGCTCGACGGCTTCGTCGGCCCGGGGCACGTCTCGACGATCATCGGCTGCCGGCCGTTCGAGTTCGTCGCGACCCACTACGGCAAGCCGGTCGTCGTCGCCGGGTTCGAACCGCTCGATCTGCTTGAAGCGATCCTGATGGTCGTGCGGCAGCTGCACGACGGCGAAGCGAAGGTCGAGAACCAGTACCGCCGGATCGTTCCGTGGGAAGGGAACGCGGCGGCACTGCGCGCGCTCGCGATGGTGTTCGAGCTGCGGCCGTATTTCGAGTGGCGCGGTTTGGGGTTCATCTCGCAGTCCGCGCTGAAAATGAAGAGCGCGTTCGCCGCCTGGGACTCCGAGGTACAGTTCGAAGTTCCCGGCGTGCGCGTGACGGATCCGCGCGCGGCGCAGTGCGGCGAGATCCTCAAGGGCGTGCTGAAGCCGCCGCAGTGCAAGCTGTTCGGCAAGGAGTGCAACCCCGAGCACCCTGTCGGCGCGCTGATGGTCTCGAGCGAGGGCGCGTGCGCGGCGTACTACCGCTACGCGCGCATCGAGGACGCCGAGCCGGCGCTCAGCACGGGCTAACATGCTCGAGACGAGCACCTCCGCGCCGCGCCGACCGCGCTTCACCGACGAGCGGATCGAGATGTCTCACGGCGCCGGCGGGAAGGCGTCGCGGAGATTGGTCGAGGGCCTGATCGCGCCCGCGTTCGCGAACCCGGTGCTCGCGACGCTTTCCGACGCAGCGACGTTCCTGCTGCACGGTGCGCGCGTCGCGACGACGACCGACGGCTACGTCGTCAAACCGCTGCGCTTTCCCGGCGGCTCGATCGGCGAGCTTGCGGTGAACGGCACCGTGAACGATCTGGCGGTTTCCGGCGCGCGCGCAACCGCGCTGATGGCGTCGTTCATTCTGGAGGCCGGGTTGCCGTCGGATATCTTGCGCGCCGAAGTCGAAGCGATGGCGGAAGCGGCGCGTCGGTGCGGCGTACCGATCGTCGGCGGCGACACGAAGGTCGTCGAGCACGGGATGTGCGACGGGATGTACATCTCGACGTTCGGGATCGGCGAGGTCGACGAGCGGCTCACGCTCGACCCGCGCGCGGTGCGTCCCGGCGACAAGGTGCTGCTGAGCGGCCCGATCGGCGATCACGGGATCACGATCCTGCTCGCGCGCGGCGAGCTCGACCTCGAAGCCGACCTGCGCTCCGACACGCGCTCGGTGTGGCCGTTCGTCGAGCGGCTGATCGCTACGTGTCCGGCCGGGGTGCGCTGGATGCGCGACCCGACCCGCGGCGGCGTCGCGACGGCGCTCAACGAGCTGGCGCGGGACTGCGGTCTCGGGATCGTGCTGCGAGAAGAAGACGTTCCGCTGCGGCGCGAGGTGCGTGGTGCATGCGAGGTGCTCGGGCTCGACCCGCTGCACATCGCGAACGAAGGACAAATGCTCGCGATCGTCGCGGCGGACGACGCGGACCGCGCGCTCGAGGCATTCCGCGCTGTTCCGGGCGGCGAGGAGGCGCGGCTGATCGGCGAGGTGCGCGCCGAGCACGGTGGAACGGTCGTCGGCGTGACACCATACGGCGGAACGCGGGCGATCGACATGCTGGTCGGAGACCCGCTCCCGCGCATATGCTGAGACAGCGCGCGCAGGACGCCGGAACGCTCGCGGCGCGGGTGGCGGCGCAGTTGCGCGCGCGCAACCCGGTCGTGCGCGCGTTCTTCGAGCGCGAGTCGCCGCGGCTGGCGCGCGCCGCCGAAGCGATGGCGGAGCGCTTCGCGCACGGCGGGAAGCTGTACGCGTTCGGCAACGGCCCCTACGCGACCGACGCGGCGCACATCTCGGTCGAGTTCATCCATCCGGTGATCGTCGGGAAACGCGCGCTGCCGGCGCTCGACGCGAGCGCGGCGCCCGACCCTTTCCTCAGTGCGCTCGCCGGGCCCGACGACATGGCGATCGCGTTCGGCCCGCCCGGCGGCGACTTGCGCACGCTCGCGGCGCTGCGAACCGCGCGCAGACGCGGCGCATACGCCGTCGCCTGGCCCGGCGACGACGCCGACTATGCGGTGAGCGCGCCGAGCGACGACGAGCACCTGCACCAGGAGATCTTCGAGGTGCTCGGCCACGCGCTGTACGAGAGCGTGCACGTCTTTCTCGAGCACCGCGGCGAGCTGGGCGAGGACGTCGGCGCCTCGGCGTTTCTGTACCCGTACCTCGGGACCGCGCAGCGCGACAAGGCGTCGATCGTTGACGACGTCGCGGCGTCGGTCGACGCGAAGGCGCGCGACGGCGAAGCGCTGCGCGAGCAAATCGCCGCCGAGCAGTCCGAAGCGATCGCCGCGGCTCTGCTCGCGATGCGCGATCGTCTCGATGCCGGTGGCCGCCTGCTGATGTTCGGCAACGGCGGTTCGGCGACGGACGCGACCGATTTCGCGCTCGACTGCGTCCTCGAAACGCCGGGGAGGCCGGCAATTCCCGCGATCTCGCTCGCGTCGGAGGCCGCCGTGCTGTCGGCGATCGCGAACGACGTCGGGACCGAGCTGATGTTCGTGCGGCAGCTCATCGCGCAGTCGCGGCCGGGCGACGTCGCCTTCGCGTTCTCGACCAGCGGCGGTTCGAAGAACGTCGTCGCCGCGCTCGAAGAAGCACGCCGGCGCGGGCTGCTCACCGTCGCGCTGCTCGGTTACGACGGCGGCGAGATCGTGCGGCGCAACCTGGCCGACCACGCGATCGTCGTACGTTGCGACTACATCCCGCGTATTCAAGAAACGCAGGCGGCCGTCTACCACGTGATGCGCCGCGCGCTCGGAGAAGCCGATGTCGCTTGAGCTCTACGGAACGAAGACCTGTCCCTATACCGCGGAGCTGCGCGAGGACTTGGAGTTCAAGGCGCGCGACTTCGTCGAGTACGACGTCGAGGACGACCGCGACGCGCTGCGCCGGATGCACGCGCTCTGCGGCAGCGGGACGAACGCGGTTCCGGTGCTGGTCGAGGACGGGCGCGTCGTGCAGGTCGGGTTCGGCGGCCGCTCGTGTTACGTCGCGGCGCGGGTCGACGAGGTGACGTGAAGGCCGAAGCCGCCGCGCTCGAGCTGCGGATTCGCGGCGTCGTGCAGGGCGTCGGCTTTCGGCCCTTCGTCTACCGGCTCGCCCACCGCCACGCCCTCGCGGGCTGGGTTCTCAACGGCGAAAGCGGCGTTCAGGTCCACGTCGAGGGCTCGCGCGACGCGCTGGAAGAGTTCGCGCGGGCCGTCGTCGCGGAAGCGCCGCCGGCCGCGAGCATCGCCTCCGTCGAACGAACAGAGGCGACCGCAGAAGGATTCGACGTCTTCGCGATTCGCGAAAGCGGCGCCGGCGATCGCCTCACCGCTCGAATCTCTCCCGACCTGCCGGTCTGCGAGGCATGCCTCCGCGAGCTGTTCGATCCGAACGACCGCCGGTATCGGTATCCGTACATCACCTGCACCGACTGCGGCCCGCGCTACAGCATCATCCTCGGCTTGCCCTACGACCGCCCGCGCACGACGATGGCCGCCTGGCCGCTCTGTGCTCGATGCGACGCAGAATACCACGACCCGTCGAACCGCCGCTTCCACGCGCAGCCGCTGGCGTGCCCGGCCTGTGGTCCGACCTACGTGCTGCGAGAAGAAGAGCGTCAGCGCCGCGGCACGGAGGCGATCGAAGCTGCCGCGGCGCTGCTGCGTGACGGTGCCATCGTCGCCGTAAAGGGGGTCGGTGGTTATCATCTCGCCTGCGACGCCGCCAACGTTCGTGCCGTTGCGGCGCTACGCGAGCGCAAGTATCGCAAAGAGCGTCCGTTCGCCCTGATGACGCGCGACCTCGCCACCGCGCGCACGATCGCAGAATTGAACGACGACGCCGAAGCGTTGCTGACGTCATCCGCCCGGCCGATCGTGCTGGCGCCCGCGCACCGTCAGCTCGAAGGGATCGCGCCCGGCAATCGGGAGCTGGGCGTGATGCTGCCGTACGCTCCGCTGCATCACTTGCTGTTCGCGTTCGGCGCTCCGAACGTCATGGTGATGACGAGCGCGAACCGCTCGAGCGAGCCGATGGCGTTTGACGACGACGACGCGGCGGCTAGCCTTGCCGGGATCGCGGACGCATTTCTGATCGGCGAACGCCCGATCGTGCGGCGCATCGACGATTCGGTCGCGCGCGTAACATCGCTCGGGCCGGCGATCCTGCGCCGCGCGCGCGGGCTCGCGCCGCAGGCGGTCGTTTCGATTCCGTCGTCGCGCCCGATCCTCGCCACGGGAGGCGATCTCAAGAACGCGATCGCGCTCGTCGTCGACGGACAAGCCTTCGTCAGCCAGCATGTCGGCGACCTCGACCACCTCCCAGCCCGCGAAGCGTTTGAAGCGGCCGTTCACGACCTCTGCGCGACGTATCGTGTCGAGCCGAGCGAGCTGCTCGTCGCGCACGACGCTCATCCCGAATACGCTTCGAGCGCGTACGCGCGCTCGCTCTCGGCGACGTGCTTCGCCGTGCAGCACCACCGTGCGCACGTTGCCAGTGTCCTCGCCGAACGCGGGGAGTGGACGCGCGAGGTACTCGGTGTCGCCTTCGACGGCACCGGCTACGGAGACGACGGAACGATCTGGGGCGGCGAGATCTTCCACGGCAGCATCGCAACCGGCTTCACGCGCGTCGTGCACCTCCGCTCGGCCGCACTCCCCGGAGGCGACGCGGCGGCACGCTTCCCGGTCCAAGCCGCCGCCGGTTTTCTCGCGCAGCTCGACGATCTGCCCGATCTCGCCGCCGTGCCGTTCGCGTTTCCGCCGCGCTACGAGCTCGCCCGCGCGCTGATCGCGAAGAACGTCCGCACGTTCACGACGACGTCGATGGGACGCCTGTTCGATACGGTCGCCGCGCTGCTCGGCTTCACCCGCGAGATCACGTTCGAAGGCCAAGCCGCGATGTGGTTGGAGCACCTCGCCGCCGAAGCAGATGACGCTCCCTCGTACGAGTTCCCATACGCCGGCGGCGAGCTCGACTACCGTCCGGTTCTCGCCGCCGTCGTTGCGGACCGCGCGCGCGGCCTCGATGCTCGGACGATCGCTCGCGCGTTTCACGTCGCGTTGGCGGACGTGACGGCCGCGCTCCATCGCGATCTCGGCGGCGGTGCGCCGCTCGTCGTCTCCGGCGGCGTCTTCCAGAACCGGCTGCTGCTGGACCTATTGCACGACCGGCTCGGCGAAGCGCTCTGGGAAAACCGGCTGGTACCGGCGAACGACGGCGGCCTTTGTCTCGGTCAGTCCGCGTTCGCCGCGTTCGCAACGCCCGGCGTCGCGTCCGGCTAGCGAGGTCAGCACGTCCAAGTAAATCCCCCAGCAGGCACATAGTAACTCTTGGACGCGCAGGCTGTCGCCGCTTGATATCGCGGATCTTCGTAACGGGCGTAGAACGAGTGCGTTCCGACGGTGGTAGAATCGTTACAGTACGATCCTGCGTCTGCCGCGCACGAGCTCCGCCCGTCTACGTAAAACCGTATGGTCGCGTTCGGGCCCGAGTTTACGAACTTCAACAGCGCCGTGTCGTCAGCTTGTACCGAGCTGCTCGGCATGATGAGCGCCATCGTCAGCATCACGCCGGCGCTCGCAAGTTGCGAATATTTCCAACTCACAATGTCCATCCATCCGCGCCGTCGACCGTGACGAAGCCTTTGCCTATGCGGCCGCTGCGCGAAGGAGGAGACGCAAGCGGTTCTGCGAGTTGCCTCCGCGCTCGTCCTATTTAGCGAGGCGAACGTAACAAAGACTTTACGTGGCTCCTGCCACGTCGGCGTGCGAATACCCGGTCGACGGCGCTCCCGTCGGGCTAACGCACGGGCGTCGGGTAACCGGCCGGGGAGCGATGGCCTTGCGCATCCAGGGCGCGCACGCCGAAGAGCCAGTTGTCTTTCGAGAACTTCAGCGTCGCCGTCGTCACGTCGCCTACGTCTTGCACGCTCGTCCACAGCGGATCGCTCGTCGCGCGCCGCACGACCTCATACCGCACCGCGCCGGGCACCTTCGCCCAGTTCAGGGTCGTGTCGTTGGTGAGCTGCTTCGTGTCGACGGTGACCTTCGGCGTTCCCGGTGCGAGCGCGAGCGTCGCGAGCGCGGCGACGTTGTAGCGCGTCACCTTCGCCAGGTAGTCGAAGTCGACGTACTGCAGCAGGTCGCCGTACTGGACGCCGTTCTCGACCCGCACGTCCTGGTGCTGGTGGTTGAAGTTCTCGACAGGCTCGACGAACCGGATCGCCGCGAACCCCTGTGCGTTGAACGACTCGTGGTCGCCGCCGCGCAAGAAGCGGTCGGCGCGGTAGATCAGCAGGCCGTGCAGCCCGGTGTCGTACGCGTCGCCCGTCTCCTTCGCAAAGCGCGCCAGTTCGCGTGAGGGCGAGTCGTTCTCGCCGCCGATCACGTTGACGCGGGCCGGATCCGTCCCCGGCGGAAGCGCCTCGGAGAAGATCCGCACGTAGTCGTCGCGCTTCACGCCGTCGTCGCCGACCGAGGCGCCGATGATGTCGCTGTTCAGATTGCCTTCCATGTCGACGTGCGCGTCCTTGAGCGTCTTCGCGTAGTGCCCGCTGCCGTACAGCCCCTGCTCCTCGGCGTCGAAGCACGCGAAGACGACGGTCGCGCGGAGCGGCACGTTCGCCAGCACCCGCGCCACTTCAACCGCTTGCGAGACCGCGGAACCGTTGTCGTCGGCGCCCGGCGCGTCGTGCACGCCGTCGTTGTTGTCGCTATTGCGCGAGTCGTAGTGGCTGGAGATCACGTACGTGCGGGTCGACGGCTCGTCGCCCTTGAGTGTCGCGATCACCGAGGAGATCACGACGTCGCGCGGGATCCGCCGCGCCGGATCGGCTTTCTGCGTGTACGTGTCCGTCGTGACGGTCATCCGCCCGTTCGTCCCGCGCGCGATCGCGTTGAAGCGCGCCACGAGGTACGCGCGCGCCGCGAACACGCCGCGCCCCGGCGCCGACTGCTCCGAGAACGTCGAGCGCGTTCCGAACGCGACCAGCCTCTCGTCGGTCGCGCGCAGCTGCTGCGCCGAAACGCGCGCGAGCACGGCGGCGATCGCCGGATCGACGGGCGGCGCCGGGAGGTCGGCGCGGGCCGGAACGGCGGCGCCGAGAGCCAGGAGCGTCGCGAGCGCCAACGGTCGGTAGAATGCCATCGAGGCGGCGTACCGCGCCGCCGCTCCGCGGCCCTGCGCGGCGGCGCTGAGGACTTCGCTCGATCCCGTCCGAACCGGGCGTCGTGAGCTGGACCGGCCTGCGCGACGACGACCGGGTCCACGCCGCGCTCGCCGGCGTTCTGACCGTCGCGGTGCTCGGCGCGTTCTCGCATTTCCGGGCGACCGCGTTCGACAACTACGTCTGGATGGCCGACGGCTGGCTGCAAGGCAAGCCGTATCTGCCGCACTTCCCAGGCGACTACATCGACGCGGTCCCGTACCACGGCCGCGCCTACGTGTACGAGGCGCCGCTCCCTGCCGTGCTGCTGCTGCCGTTCGTCGCGATCTGGGGGCTGAACGCGAACGAGACGCTGCTCGCGATCCTACTCGCCGGGCTGGGCATCGCGACGGCGTGGCACGTCGCCCGGCGGATCGGCGTCTCGCGCGGCTGGGCATGGCTGCTCGCGACGTTCTTGCTGTTCGGCACGAGCTATGCGTACTGCTCGGCGAACGGCGACGTGTGGTTCATCGCGCACTCCGGCGCCGTGGCGTTCACGATGCTGGCGCTGAACGAGTGCTTCGGGAAGCGCGAGCCGTGGCGCGTCGCGCTGTGGGCGCTGTGCGCGGCGTTCTGCCGCTACCCGATGTTCCTCGCGGCACCCGCGTACGCGATCGCGGTGTGGCCGCAGCTGCGCGCGAAGCCGCTGCGGCTCACGAGCACCGCCGCGGTCGTCGCGCTGTTCGCGATCCCGTCGTCGGTCTACAACTATCTCCGCTGGGGAACGATCGCCGACGTCGGCTTCACGAAGTTCTACCGCATCATGGACGTCGGCAAGTACGATCCTGCGCCGCCGTTCGCGCTGAAGAACCTCGGGATGCAGCTGCGGTTCTACTTTCTGCAGCCGCCGCTGCGCGTCGACCGTCCGCCGTACCTGATCGCAGGCCAGTTCGGCACGGCGCTCACCTACACGAGCCCCGCGCTGCTGATCGCGCTGCTTGCGCCGATCCGCGAGCGCGCGGTGCAGTTGCTGTGGTTCGCGACCGCGCTCTGCGCGATCCCCGCGCTGCTCTACTACAGCACCGGGATGGTGCAGCTCGGCGCGCGCCACGCGCTCGACTTCATCCCGTTCCTCTACGGCTTGATGGCGTTCGCGATCCGCGCGCGGCCCTCGGTGTGGTACCTGCCGCTCTTCGCGTGGTCGATTCTGTTCGGGATCGTCGAGCTCGCGGTGTGGTTCTGGGCGCCGAAGCTGACGTACTGAAAGCGCGGGCGCCTCAGCTCGCGACGTCGTCCTCGTCTTCGCGTTCGCCCGCGCGGCGCACGAGACGCTCGAGGATGACCGAGGTTCCCGCTCCCGGCGTGCTGCGCACTTCGAAGTGGTCGGTGTAGCGCTGCATGATCGGCAGCCCGCGGCCGCGCTCGGCGAGCGCGTGCGGGAGCATCGCCTCGCGCATCCGCGCGGCGGCGTCGAAGCCGACCCCGTCGTCGACGATCGTCGCGACGAGCCGTTCGCCGCCGGCAAGCCGGCAAGCGACCTCGATCGACCGCGCCGTGCGCGCGTGCTCGATCGCGTTGGCGAACGCCTCGGAGACGGCGGAGAGAAACTCCTGGGCATCGGCGTCCGGGACGCAATGGGTCGCCAGGAACTCCGCGACGCATTCGCGGACGCGGCAGGCCGACCGTGCCTCCGGCGGCACGCTCAGACGGATCGACGCGGCACCGCCGCCCGTTATCCTCATCCTCGCATCCATGACGTTTGTCGCAACACAAAATAGCGGCACGCGGCCGTCTCGGGCGCATTCTACCCCACCAGCGGGTCGTATCAAACATGCCGGGTGGATCGCACTTCGACGCCGTAGGAACGGCGCGATGGCAACCTATACCAAGCCTTCCGGCGACGAGCTCACGACGCTCGCCGAGGAAGCCAAGACCGCCCGCGCCCGGATCGTCACCCCGAAGGGCGAGATCGTCTTCCAGTTCTATCCGGACGACGCGCCGCTCCACAGCGCGGCGTTCATCAAGCTGGCGCGGGCCGGCTTTTACGACGGGCTGAACTTCCACCGCTACGAGCCCGGCTTCGTGATTCAAGGCGGCGACCCGAGCGGGAACGGAACCGGCGGCCCCGGCTACAACCTGGAAGCGGAGTTCAGCGAGCGCCCGCACATCAAAGGAACCGTGGCGATGGCGCGCTCGCAGAACCCGAACTCGGCCGGCTCGCAGTTCTACATCTGCCTCGACGACGCGCCGTTCCTCAACCGGCAGTACACCGTCTTCGGCCACGTCGTCGAAGGCCAGAACGTCGTCGACCAGATCCGCGCCGGCGACAAGATGGACAAGGTGACGATCGAGGACGGCGGCAGCGGGGTCGGTCCAGGCTGACGCCGCTTCCGCATCTCGCCCTCGGGACGCAAGGCTGGTCGTACGCGGACTGGGCCGGGCCGATGTACGACGCCGGAACGCGTCCCGAGGGCTACCTGCGCGAGTACGCCGAGGAGTTCGACAGCGTCGAGGTCGACTCGACGTTCTACGGCACGCCGCAGCCGGAGCGCGTGCTCAAGTGGGCCGCGCAAGTCCCCGACGGTTTCACTTTCGCGCTGAAGCTGCCGCGCGAGATCACGCACGAGCGGCGATTGCTCGCGTCGCGCGCGCTGGTCGACGAGTTCGTCGCCAGCGCGCTGGAATTCGGCGACAAGCTCGAGGCGATCCTGATCCAGACGCCGCCCGACTTCGCGCCGGCCGAGATCGACGCGGTCGAGGCGTTCGTGCGCGAGCTTCCGCAGGGACCGCGCTGGGCGTTCGAAGTTCGTGACCGCGACTGGTTTCACGGCGAGGTCCGTCAGCGCTTGCGCGACGCGCTTGGGACGCACGGCATCGCGCTGGCGGTGAGCGACGGACCGTTCGTGCCGCTCGAGACGATGCTGCACGAATTTCGCCGCCCGACCGCCTCGCACGCGTACGTGCGCTGGATCGGCGTGCGCGAGTCGGTCGCGCGCTTCGACGAGCTCGCGATCGACCGCAGCGCGGAGATCGCACAGTGGGCCGAAGCGATCCGCGACGTCGCGCCGCAGCTCACGCGCCTCGCCGGCTACGCGAACAACCAGTACGCCGGCTTCTCGCCGGGCACGATCCGCATGCTCTACGAAGCGCTCGGCGTCCCGCACGAGCGCCCCGCACGAATCGAGCAGACCTCGCTGTTCGACTGACGACCGGCGCTCAT
>DASZGA010000007.1:0-10085 GCA_035939295.1 Candidatus Elarobacter sp.
ACGTTCATCGCCGCGTAGTAGAGGTCGAGGAACGACTGCAGGTCGGTGAACGCGTACGCGTGCCTCAGCTCGTCGACCGACCGGTACGGCAGCGAGACTCGGTTCCGTTCGGCGAGCGCGAAGATCAGCTCGGGTTCGAGCGTTCCCTCGATGTGAAGGTGTAGCTCGGCCTTCGGCAGCCGAAACGCAGGCTGCATCAGCGCTCGGACGCGCGAGCGGCGAACCACTCCTCGGCGGGATGCGTCGCGATCCAGTGCCGCGCGATGTCGACGCGCCGGCAGATCCACACGCGTTTGTGCTCCTTGAGATAGTCGAGGAACCGCTCCAGCGCGGCCGCACGGCCGGGGCGGCCGGCGAGGCGCGTGTGGAGTCCGACGGACATCATCTTCGGTGCGGTCTTCCCTTCGCGATAGAGCACGTCGAACGCATCCTTCAAATAGCGGAAGAATCCCTCGCCCGACGTGAACCCCGGCGCGACCGAGAACTTCATGTCGTTGTTGTCGAGCGTGTACGGGATCACCAGATGCGGCTTCCCGCCGACCCGCGTCCAGTACGGCAGATCGTCGTTGTACGCGTCGGAGTCGTACAGAAACCCGCCTTCCTCGACGACGAGGCGTCGCGTGTTCAGCGACGGTGCATACCGGCAGTACCATCCGTACGGCCGCGTCCCGGTCGTCCGCTCGATCGACTCGATGGCGCGCCGCATCTGCGCGCGCTCCTCGTCCTCGTCCATGTCCTGAAAGCCGATCCACCGCCACCCGTGCGAGCACACCTCGTACCCGGCGTCACGAATCGCCGCGGCCGCTTCCGGATTCCGTTCGAGCGCCAGCGCCGCTCCGAACACGGTGATCGGAATATCGCGCTCGCCGAACATGCGCATCAGCCGCCAGAACCCCGCCCGGCTCCCGTACTCGTACACCGACTCGACGATGAGGTCGCGCTTCCCCGGCCCGAGCGTCGCGCCCGGAACTTCGGTCAGATACGTTTCGGAGGCACCATCGCCCTCACCGATCGCGTACTCCGACCCTTCCTCGTAGTTCATCACGATCTGCACGGCCAGCCGCGCCCCGCCCGGCCACCTCGGATCGGGCGGCTTCGCCCCATAACCGATAAAATCGCGCGGATGATGCTCCATGACAGCGTGAAAGACGGCTCGTGGAGCCGCCTTTCCTGCTGGACCGAAGCCCGTGCTCAGTTGGGCCTGGCGCCGGAGTTCAACATGTTCTCGATGAGCGGGCACGACGAATATGATATACAGCGGCCAACAGTATGTTCGCGACCCCAAGTATGAGTAGGAAGATTTCGACTGCGGCGAGCGGCTGTGTACTTCTGCCGTTGGTCATGAGACGAATCACAAGCAGGGTGAGCAGAAAATACATCCCTGCCTTGGCGACGCGTCGCGCGTCACCTTCGAACAGGACGTTCATCCAGAGCCACTGAGCCACGTAATCGTCCTCACGTCTCTACGGATAGGGCGGGCAACGATTGTCAGAAAGTTGCCCTCCAGCTATCATAATTCCGCCTCCGACAACCATCCCCCCACCGAGCGCCTTCGCGGCGGGATGCGGTGCATACTTCTCGACAGGTGCTCCGACCGCGACTGCCACGGCCCCGGCGTCGGCGACATCCTTTCCGGACGGATGACCGTTCAGCCCCTGGTTGAACCTCGAGACCATTTTTTCGCTGGGATCACGTGGCCCCATTGCAGAGTCGACCGGGCCCGACATATCGAAGCTTATGGCATTAAGGAGTCCCCAAATACTTGGACCGACCTTGCAGAGGAACGGCGCGCTTCTCTTCGCCATTGCTCCCGCAGTGCGTGGGCCTTTCGACATCACTTGTTGCGAGTTCGGCCCACCTGGCGGGAAAATCGGGCCGCGCTTGCTCCCTACAAATCCGATATCCGAGACAGGTTCGCACTCCTTGTTTCCGTCCGCGTATCTCTTTCCGCTATCACACGATTTGTCGACACGGTCGGGGCGGCCGGATAGGGACAGAACCGTTCGGGCGCTCGAGGTCGAATACGGCGTCCCCGACGAGTAATCAGGCGTCGTGAAACCATTCGCCCGTGAGAGTGTGGCGCGACCGCTCGAATCGACAGATAGGGCTTGACTTGATCCTCCGTCGGTTTCGGCGGGAACGGAGTTGCCCGGGTCGACGTAGTTGGCGCTTGCAGCGACGGGCTCGGACGAAATGCATTCCTGGTGGTACGCATTGCTCGCCCACCACGCAGAATTTCCCGTACGATTGTGGTGGATTGCCACGAATCCGTCAAAATCCCGGTCGGTTAAGGTGAGCCCCGGGGCCTGGAACCCAGTGTTTGTGTAGCCAAGCCCGTCGGCTTGAAAGGCCGCCGTCGGGTTACTGCTGCCGGTCGACGACAGCGTGAAGATCGGGTTGCCGCGGTCCCAAGACCACCGCCGCGTGTATTGACGACCCGACGAAGAGAAGACATCCTGACCGAGCTGTCCAGTGCTGTCATAGGAGTAGCTAAGCTCAGTTGAACCACCGCTAGGGATTGCCGCCCCGCCCGTCGAGCAATTTGGATCCCCAGCGGTCGCAACGGTTTTGAGGTCGCCACTTATGATTCGGTTTTCGGCGTCGTACGCATAGCTCGCGAGATTCGTTCGAACCATGCGACCAATCGCATCGTACGTCATCGAGACAGCAGCCGAATTCCCGGCGAGGACTAGCGGCGCGCCGGTACGCCCGTCGTATTGGTCGGAGGAGTTCTGGACCAGGACGCCCTGAACGCTGCGGTATTGGAATGCGGGCATTGCTCCGTAGGCGTTGACCACCGTCGAGTTCGGCTGGAACGTGCGCGCGATGAGTTCACCGCGGATGTTGTACTGCGAGGTTGCCGTCTCGCCGTTGAACGCCGAGTACTGGAGCATACGACCTTCGGGATCATAGGTGAGCGAGTTATAGGAACCCGCCGGAGTCGTGTACGTCGCGATCCTGCCATGGACGTCATAGGTTTGCGTCAGCGACGGCGACGAGCTGAAGTCCGTTTGTGCCGTCGGCCTACCGCCCGCGGTGTAGGTGTACGCAACGCTCTGTCCCGTTTTACCGAAGGACTCCGCAGCTAAGAAACCGTCGTTGCGATACGAGTACTGATAGAGGTTCGGCACGTTTACGTACGGCGAGGCGACGGATGAGACGCCGGATAGAACGCCGTCCGAATAGTAGTTATAACTTGTCGTACCGCTTAAGGAGGAGCTCTGGATGACCGAAATCTGACCGTCCGCGGCATACGTGTACTGCACGGTGTTTGCGGCGTTCGACGAAGTTGAGATACGGCTGTTGGCGTCGTATGCGTAGGTCGTGTTCGGAGTTACTCCTCCGTCCCCGCCGTACGAGACGCTCGTCTCGTTCTGTTCCCCGTCGTACGTATAGACTTTCGACTGGCCAAGTCCGTCCAGGCTCGCGACCAGTAACCCGGGCGCGGTGATTGACGTTAGCGGCGAGCTGTCCCAGTCATAGCGTGTAACGAAGGCTCCTTGCGAGCAATAGATAGGCCCTGAGGCACCGCTGACATACGGGCAGGGTGCAAACGCGTACGCGTTCGTGACGCGGTTTGCTGCGTCGAACGCCGAATAGGTGAAATCCGTCCAACCCGTCGGAGTATTCTTTTGCACGTTGAAAACATTACCATGTGCGGTTACGCCGGCACCGGAACGAGTCGTAGCCGTTCCTGACTGGCTGAGGTCGTAGATGTATCGGATCAGGATCGCAATGTCGCCGCTCGTGTTCGGGTCAGACGGTTCGGCGGTCTCGATTAGGCGACCGGCGCCATCGAACCAACGCCTCATCGTCGGCGTGAGGGGAGATGCGGGACTCGAATGGTAAGGCGCTTCGGCGATCGGATTTCCATCGAGGTCATACGTGTACAAGGTCCCCGCAGTAAGACATCCACCTGAGCAGAATGATGCAGCCGCCTGCGACGGACTTTGTGACGTTGCAAGTGAACCATCCGGGTAGTACGTGTTGGTTGAGACGATCGCGGAGCCCGGCAAGCCGGCGCTCTTGGCGCATGCTCCCGACGTCAGCGAAGCATCGTCAGGATCGGCGGAGGCGAGGACGCGGTTCATCGAGTCGTAGGTCATGATGCTCGCGGCGGAACTGGAGCTGTCGGCTCGTGCGCAGACGACGTTCCCATTCGAATCGTAGGCTGCGGAGCTGCTCGGAGTTCTCGGCGTTTGGTCGAATTGTGTGATCTGCGGGCCGTACCTGCGAGTTGCTAACCCGTAGTCTGCTCCGCCTTGCGCCGCGGCATCGTACGCCACGGTGCGTGTGTACCCCGACGGCGACGTCTCCGACGTTGGCTCACCATAAGGTTCGTATGATGGATAGGTGTATCCGTATTGGGCGTGATTCGCCGTTCCCAGCAGCGAGGAGCAATACGAGTCGGAACCTGCCGTGTACTGGCCGGCCCATGCGCCGGACGGTGGAGTCTCGACCGGCGTGCAGATACCCAAGACGTTGCCGAAAGCGTCGTAGTCGATAAGTATCGTAGGCCGAGCGGCACCTTGAGACGGGCTTGGCTGAGCGATGGCGACAACGTTACCCGCCGCATCGTAAGCCGCGTCAGTTCTATTGCCGGCAGGATCGGTCACCGAGATCAAGTTATTGTTCGCATCCCAGCTCTCGGCCTTAATAAGCCAATGAGCATTATCGATACATTGCTGTCCTTGACTCAAGCTTACGGTGCACTCTTGTGTCTGTGTTGGCCGCCCGGAGCCGTCGACGACCCAGTTCGTCATGTGACCATCGGTGTCACGGAGCGTCGGCGTGGTGACGCCAGTCGTGAAGTACTCCGTTAAATACGCATAGACATCTGTTCGATAACCGCCTTGGAACGGAAACCCCGTGCCGTCCGCAGCCGTTGGGTTCACATCTGCTGTGTGCGTGATGGAACTCAGCAGGGATGAACTTGCGCTGGATCCGGTAAAGCCAAAATAGAGCACTGCCCCATCGCTTCCGCACGCGCCCACATTGCAACCGGCAGAGTAGCGCGGGCTCGCAGCGCCGTTGATGATTGAGTCGCTACCGATCGTTTGTGCGCCGAACCATTGCACCGGGCGAACTCCGGATGAATTGTTCGGCGGCCGGGAAACCATGTTCAGATTTCCGGAGGCATCGTAGCCGTATGCTACATAGGTCGCGCCGTCCGGATATGTGAGTTGCTGCAACAGCCGTCGGCCACTGAAGTCGGCGAACGATAGCGTTGCGATCATCCCGGACTCAGTCGTCGCGGTGATCTGGCTAATCTTGCCGTTGACCGAAGCGTTGCCGTTGTCCCAGGCGTAGCTGAACGTGAGGTACGTATTGCGGTTGCGGCCGATGATCTGGTGCAGCCGGCCGGAATAGCCCGCTACCGGGCCGTTCAGCGCTGGGCAATAGAGCGACGGGTTCAGCGAGTAGAAATAGTAGCTCGTTCCGGACTTCTTGGTCCACAGCCACCCGCACGAGCCGTCGAACGTCAACGTAGCGTGCTGTCCAGCTGTCATCGGCGGGAGCGTCGTGCCGTTCGTGAACTGTGTGCCGGCGGGGATCGCGTAGTCGTAGCGGGCGCCGTCGATATCGTAGATTGCCAGTTGTGAGGATGAGATCGACACCAAGTGGGCATCGAACGTGTTGGTCCAGCCGTTGCCGAACAGGCTCTGCCAGCTCCCGTAGTTGTTCGGGGTGCTCGTAGCAGAGCTTTGCGAGTTGTATGTGCGGCGGAACGCCAGCGCCATGCCCTTGTGCGGTACGCTCATGTCGTCGTCTTGGATCACCAGGTTGCCGGTACCGACATTGACCATCACGTGGCCGCCGCCGGGCACGTTCTCTTCGTGATACCGCCACCACGGATTGATTCCGGTGCCGGACGCGCTCGAATCCGACGGTAGCGCCATCGCGCGGCGCGCGCCCGGCGTTCCCGTTCCGGGCATCTTCGGTACGGCGCGGCCAGGCGCGGCCGGCGCTCGCGGCGGAGGAGCTTGCAAAACGTGCCGACGACCCGCCGAGATCGCGCGATCGATCTCGTTCGGACGCAGCATCGGCGGGCCGTCCACGCGCGCGCCGTGCGCAAGAACGCCTTGCACTCGTTTGGTCGGTACATCCAAACGTGGCACGGCGGGCTTCACTCGGGTCGGCTCCTTCACCGGAATTCGTTGCGGCGGCGATGCCAGGGCGACGTGCGGAGCGCGGAGCGCGGAGCGCGATGACGATGACGCGAGCGACACAGCGCCGCTCTGAGGCACGAGCAGAACCAGCGCCACAATCGACGTTGCGGCGCGACGGAATAGACCCTGCATCCGACAGGCTCCTTCAAGCAATTGGAAACCGCAGCGGAGCGAAGACGCCTATACGGCTAGGTCGTTCCGACGGCAAGATCTCGCACGATGCGCGAGCTTGGCACAAATCAGCGGCGGGGCATTTGCGTTGCCGCGTGTCATAAGCATACTTACCAATGCTCCTAAAGTCAAGCAGGGTGAGGAGAAGCGGGCAATGTCAATCTCTGCTCCACGATGTGCCGCCCGACGAGGCACGGCGTCTCTGGCGCTCGGCCTACGCTGCATTGTGCTCGAGGGCCGATGCATGACAGACCACGCGGCAACGACCGTGACCAAGCCCGACGCGCGCAACATGACAAAGCTGGCGACGGTATCCGCCAGACTGCATACGCAGATTGCTACCGCCATCGCTAAGAGCTGCGGGCATCTTTGAACCCAGACGCATGCGGGTTTCGACGGTCATAGTTCGCCTCGCGCGGGCGCTCAGCTCGAGAGCGAACGCGGAGCGAGGCTAAGGGCTACGTCTCGGGATGGCTACGTGCCGGCGGGTTTCTTGGCGATCGAACGCGCGGGGACGCCGGCGACTTTGTCGCCCGGTTCGACGTCGCGGTTTACCACCGCGCCTGCGCCGGTCGTTGCGGCGTCGCCGACGGTGACCGGGGCGACCAGCGTGTTGTTCGAGCCGATCTTCACGTCGGCGCCGATCTCGGTGCGATTCTTGCGGACGCCGTCGAAGTTCGCGGTGATCGTGCCGGCGCCGATGTTCGAGCGCGGGCCGATCGCCGTGTCGCCGAGATATGCGAGGTGGTTCGCTTTGACGCCCTCGGCGAGGTCGGCGTTCTTCAGCTCGACGAAGTTGCCGATCTTCACGTCCGAAGCGAGCTGCGAGTTGCCGCGCAGGTGCGCGAACGGCCCGATCGTCACCTCGTCGCCGATCCGGCTCGACGTCACCACGCTCTCGCGGATCGCGCAGCGCGCGCCGATCGTCGCGTCGGCGATTCGGGTGTTCGGACCGATCGTCGTGTCCTCGCCGATCCGCGTCGCGCCGCAGATCGAGGTGTTCGGCAGCAGCGTCGCGTCACGGCCGATCTCCAGCCCCGGCTCGAGATACGTCGTCGCGGGGTCGACGATCGTCACCCCGGCCAGCATGTGCGCCTCGCACAGCCGTGCGTTCAGGATCGCGCGCGCCGCAGCCAGTTCCGCACGGTCGTTCACGCCGAGAACGCTGCGGTAGTCGGCGACCGGAACCGGCGCGACACGGTGTCCCGACGCGATCAGCAGTTCGACGGTGTCGGTGAGGTAGTATTCGCGTTGCGCGTTGGCGTTGCCGACCTGCACGATCGCCGCGCGCAAGGCGGCCTCATCGAACGCGTAGATCCCGGCGTTCATCTCGTCGATTGCGAGCTGTTCGGCGCTGCAGTCCTTCGCCTCGACGATCCGCTCGACGGCGCTTCCGCTTCGCACGATCCGGCCGAAATTCGACGGCAACGGCATCCGGGCCGTCACCAAAGCGAGCGCCGTCCCGGCATCGGGGTCGACGGCGGCCTGCACGTCCTCGAAGATCGTGCTGTCGACCAGCGGCATGTCGCCGTACGCGACCAGCAGACACCCCTCGCGCGGTTCGATCGCGTCGAGCGCCATCCGCACCGCATGTCCGGTCCCGAGCTGTTCGGTTTGCACGACGGTGCGCACGCCGAACCCGTCGAGCAGCGGGTCCAGCTCGGGGTTCGTCACGACCACGATCTCGTCGGCGCCCGAGGCGCGCAGCGCTTCGAGCACCCACCACAGCATCGGCCGGCCGCACAGCTCGTGCAGCACCTTCGGCCGCGCCGACTTCATTCGCGTTCCCTTGCCCGCGGCGAGAACGACCGCGCGTGCGCTCACGCCCTTAGCCGGCCAGCTCTCTGCGCTTCCCGCACTCGCGCTCGACGAAGGTGATGATCTCCGAAAGCGGCGCGCCGGGGGTGAAAATCTCGCGCACGCCGAGCCGCTTGAGCTCCGCGGCGTCGTCGGCCGGGATGGTTCCGCCGCCGAAGAACACGATGTCGCCGGCGTCCTGCGCTTTGAGCTGCTCGACGACGAGCGGGAAGAGCGTCATGTGCGCGCCCGAGAGGATCGACAGACCGATCCCGTCGGCGTCTTCCTGAATCGCGGTCTGCACGATCTGCTCCGGCGTCTGGAACAACCCGGTGTAGATCACTTCCATCCCGGCGTCGCGCAGCGCGCGCGCGATCACCTTCGCGCCGCGGTCGTGTCCGTCGAGCCCCGCCTTGGCGACGATCACGCGCAAGGGTCGAGCGGGTGCGTTGGTGGCGGTCATGCTAGAACTGCGTTTGCTCCGTGTAGCGGCCGTAGACGCTTACCATCGCGTCGACGATCTCGCCTTCGGTGGCGACCGCCTTGACGCAGTCGATCAGGTACGGCATGACGTTGGCGTCGCCGGCGCAGGCGCGTTTCAGCGCGGCGAGCGCCGCTTCGACCGCGGCGCCGTCGCGGTTCGCGCGCACGCCCTGCACCGAGCGCGCTTGTCCGCGTTCGATCTCCTCGCCGATCTTCAACAGGTCCGCCGACTGCTCTTCGCCGGAGCGCTCGAACGCGTTGACGCCGACGATCACGCGCTCGCCCGACTCGATCGAGCGCTGGTAGCGGTACGACGCGTCCGCGATCTCACGCTGCGGGAAGCCCGCCTCGACCGCCTCGACCATCCCGCCGAACTCGGCGATCCGGTCGAAATACTCCAGCGCCTGGCGCTCGATCTCGGCCGTCAGCGCTTCGACGAAGTACGCGCCGCCGAGCGGGTCGACGACGTTGGTGACGTTCGTCTCGTAGGCCAGCACCTGCTGGGTGCGCAGCGCGATCTCCACCGACTTCTCGGTCGGAAGCGCGAGGACTTCGTCCATCGAGTTGGTGTGCAGCGACTGCGTTCCGCCGAGCGCCGCGGCCATCGCCTCGAACGCCACGCGCACGATGTTGTTCTCAGGCTGCTGCGCCGTTGCGCTGCAGCCCGCCGTCTGGGTGTGGAACCGCAGCTGCCACGAGCGCGGGTCCTTCGCGTGGTACACCTCGCGCATCCGGCGCGCGTAGATCCGCCGCGCCGCGCGGAACTTCGCGATCTCCTCGAAGAAGTCGATGTGCGAGTTGAAGAAGAACGACAAGCGCGGCGCGAAGTCGTCGACGTTCATCCCGCGCGCCATCGCCGCCTCGACGTACGCGAACCCGTCGGCGAGCGTGAACGCCAGCTCTTGCGCGGCGGTCGAGCCCGCTTCGCGGATGTGGTAACCCGAGACCGAGATGGTGTTCCACTTGGGCATCTCGCGGGTGCAGAACTCCATCATGTCGACGATGATCCGCACGTGCGGCCGCGGCGGGAAGATCCACTCTTTCTGCGCGATGTACTCTTTGAGGATGTCGGCCTGCAGCGTGCCGCCGAGCTTCGCGCGCGGAATGCCCTTGTTCTCGGCGGTGACGATGTACTGCGCCAGCGCGATCGCGGCGGGACCGTTGATCGTCATCGAGGTCGTGATCTGACCGAGATCGATTCCGTCGAAGAGCGTCTCCATGTCGCGAACGCTGTCGATCGCGACGCCGCACTTCCCGACCTCACCGAGCGATTTCGGCGAGTCGGAGTCGTACCCCATCAGCGTCGGCATGTCGAACGCGACCGAGAGCCCCATCTGTCCCTGCGAGAGCAGGAAGTGATAGCGCTCGTTGGTCTGCTTGGCGTTCCCGAACCCGGCGAACTGGCGCATCGTCCAGAGCCGCGAGCGGTACATCGTCGGGTGGATCCCGCGGGTGTACGGGTAC
>DASZGA010000008.1:0-22527 GCA_035939295.1 Candidatus Elarobacter sp.
CGCGTACTTTCCGCAGACGGTCTACGGCAAAGTCGGCCGCGCGAAACTGGCGCAAGGCGTTCCGACGCCGGATCCTTCGGAGACGCCGCAGCCGCTGACCGATCTCGAGCGCCTGCAGCTCCTCGACGGCAAAGTCATTCCGACGATCCCGCCCGCGGCAACACCGACCCCGCTCGCCACCGCGACGCCGAACATCGAAGCAAGTCCGGCACCGGTGATCGCGCCGTCATCCGCGCCGATCGTCGTTCCGTCGTCAGCGCCGGTCACGGTGCCGGCGAGCAGCCCTGCGCCGGTAACGACGACGCGGCCGCAGCGCTAGCTCAGCGCAGGCCGTCGTAGCGGTCGCGCGCGAGCCAGCGCTCTGCGACGCGTCGGCGCAGGTCGAGCTCGCGTTCGGTGGCGGTGGCTACGCTGCCGCCGACGCGCTGGTTCAGCGTGGCATGCACCTTGCGATGCTCGACGCTGAAGCGGTTGCACACGCGTGTGACGAGCCCATGTAGCGAGCGCCGCAGCGATTCTTTGCGCTCGGCCGACGTGATAGTCGCCGCGTCGGTTTCAACGCCGCGGCCGAGTCCGCGTTCATATCCGGCGAAATCATCCCCGGCCACCACTGCGGCTGACACGGAAGCCGACGCCGCGAACGCGGCCGGGTTGAACAACGGGCCGAAGTCCACCACGCGCTCGTCGGTCGTGCGCGCAGCGATCGCTTCGTACAAGCCGGCGTCGCTCGCGCGTTCGGCGCGCTGCGCGGCCGCGAGCGCGAGCACGTCGGCTTCGAGCTGGTCGCGGCCGCGCAGGCCGTGGCGGACGTCGACCGTGATCCCGTGCGCGAGCTCGCGCAGGCGTGCGTCGTCCGGGACGAAGACGTAGGCTTCCGGATCGTGGGCGCCGTCGATCGTGCGCACGAAGCGGCCGCAGAACTGACGGAAGTACAGCTCGGTGACGACGTTCGAAGCGAACACGCCGACGCGCAGCCGTGGGATGTCGACGCCCTCGCTCACCATGTGCACCGCGACGATCCACGGCTCGCGCGAGCGCGCGAACGCGGCGATCCGCTCCGACGCGTCGGCGAGATCCGAGACGACGATCGCCGGCGTCACGCCGAGCCGCTTCTCCATCAGCGCGGCGATCGCGCGGGCATGGTCCTGGTTCATCGCCGCAACCAAACCGGCCGCGTCGCGATGCCCTCCGGCGCGAACCGACATCAGCCGCAGGTGCGCGCGCGAGAGCACGTCGCCGATCCACTCGTCCTGAATCAGCATCGTGCGCAAGCGCTCGGAATGATGCCGCTTGTCGGCCAGCAAGGTGTCGAACGTCGCCGACATCTGCATCCCGTCGCGCGCGACCCACTCCGCTTCGCCGCCGTGCAGTTCGAAGACCAGCGCGCGGCAGACGCCGTCGCGCAGCGCCGCCGCGTAGTCGTACGCGAAGTCCGCAACGGAGAGCCCGCGCTCGTAGCGCACGAACGGGATCGCGGTGCCGTCGCTGCGGAACGGTGTCCCGGAAAGCGACACGCGGCACGCCGCCGGCTCGAACGCGTCGCGCAACGCCTTCCCCCACGTCGCGTCGTCGCCCGCGTGGTGGATCTCGTCGAGCAGCACGGCGGCGGGCGCATCGTGCTGACGGCACAAGTCGCGATAGAGCCGCGGTGCCGCGCACACTTGCTGGTACGTCACCACCGCGCCGTGCACGTCATCCGCCAGCCGCCGCTGTGCGTTGGAGAATTTGTGGTCCAAGACGATCCCCGCGCCGACCATCGCGCGCGCGACCTGCGCTTTCAAATGCTCGCGCGGCACGACGACCAGCGCGCGCGCCGCGCGTCCGTCACGCAGCAGCGCGTGCGCGACCCGCGTCGCGAACCGCGTCTTCCCGGCACCCGGCGTCGCGACGATCAGCGCGTCGCCGCGCCGCTCCGCGTCCCAACCCTCGAACGCGGCGCGCTGCCACGCGCGCAGCGGTAACCTCCAGCCGGATAAACGCGGTCCCGCCACAAGGAGCCGACGATTCGAACCCGTCCCTCGGCGCTACTCCGAGGAACCCGGCGTCCCCACGACGACGCCTGGCCGGCCGAGGGTAGAAGGATTCTCTTTGCGGTACAGAGTATCGGACTACAACCCTCTCGCCCAGTCGCGAGCCCTCTCGCAACGGAGCTGCCCGTGGACGTCACCCGCGCCATCGCCGACCTCGACGAAGTCCGCTCTCGCCTCGCCTCCGTCCAGCGCTTCCGCGGGCTCTCCGGCCCCGCCGCGATCGCCAGCGCGATCGGGGCGTTCGCCTGCGGCCTGCTCCAGCTCGCGGTCGTCCCCGACCCGCGCGGCGCCGAGGGCGCCGGAACGTACGTCGCGATCTGGATCGCCTGCCTGGCCTTCGCGCTGGCGGTGAACTACGGAGCGGCCGGGGTCTGGATCGTCAAGAACTGGTCGTCGCGGACCCGAACGGAGCTGCAGACCGCGGCGGTCGCGATCGTCCCCTCGGTCGTCGCCGGCGGCGCCTTCACCGCGGCGCTGCTCGCGCGCGGCGAGATCGGTCTGCTTCCGGGGACGTGGGCGCTCTGCTACGGCCTCGGCCTGCTGGCGGCGCGCTCGATGCTCCCGCGCGGCGTCGTTCCGGTCGCGATCGCGTTCGCGACGATCGGCTCGGCGCTGCTCTTCGCCGCCGGGACGAACGCGCTCGCGTGGTGGGTGATGCCGCTGACGTTCGGCGTCGGCCAGAGCGCGATCGGGATGCTGATCCTGCGCGACGAAGCGCGCAACGCCCGCGAGGTGCGCGTGTGAACGACGCCCCGTTCGCGTTCCCCGGCTTGGAGCGCATCTTTCACGAGCGCGGACGGCTCGCCGTCTGCGCGTGCCTGATCGCGAACCCCGACGGGATGCGGTTCACCGATCTGCAGGACGCCTGCGGTCTGACCGACGGCAACTTGAACCGTCACCTGCACGCGCTCGCCGAAGTCGGCGTCGTCGCCAGCGAACGCGTTCGCGGTCACGGCCGGCCGACGACGATCGTGCGGATCACCGACGGCGGTCGCACGCGCTTTCTGACCTACGTTGACGAATTGGAATCCGTCGTGCGCGGCGTCCAACGGCAAGCGGACTCGCCGGCCGGACCGCGACTGGCGACGCAATCGTGATCGAACGCGCACCCGCCGTTACCGGCGTGCCGCGGCACGTCGCGATCATCATGGACGGGAACCGGCGCTGGGCGCGCGCGCACGGCGTGCCCGCGCTCGAAGGGCATCGCAAGGGAATGCACGCGCTCGAGCGCACCGTCGACGCGGCGCAGCGCGCGGGGATCGCGCTGCTGACCGTCTACGCGTTCAGCGAAGAGAACTGGTCGCGCGAGCAGCGCGAGGTGTTCGGGCTGTTCGGTCTCGCCGAAGCGTTCGCGCGGGAGAAGGCGGCGGCGCTGGCCGCGCGCGGCGTGCGCGTGCGCGTGATCGGCCGGCGCGACCGGCTCCCGAACGGCGTCGTCGAAGCGTTTCGCATCCTGGAGGAACGGACCGCGCACGGCAGCGCGATGCTGCTCACGATCGCCGTCGACTACGGCGCGCGCACCGAGCTGCGCGATGCCTGCCGCGCGCTCGCGCGCGACGTCGTGGCCGGCCGCATCGAACCGGAACAGATCGACGAGGACGCGATCGCGGCGAAGCTGTGGACCGCCGGACTTCCCGATCCGGATCTCGTGGTGCGCACCGGCGGCGAGCTGCGGCTCTCGAACTTCTTGCTCTACCAGAGCGCGTACGCCGAGCTGTGGTCGACCAACGATCCCTGGCCCGACTTCGACGCGCGCACGCTCGACCTCGCGGTCGACGCGTTCGCGACCCGCGAACGCCGCTTCGGCCGCTAAAACGCCGGCAGCTAGCTGATCAGCGCGCGGAAGCGCGCGTCGTCGTGCAGCGCGGTCAGCCGCGGATCGAGCGCGAAGAGCCCGCGCTCGGTGCGCGCCTTCTTTGAATCGCGCAGTCCGAGCTTGACCCACGCGAGCGCGTCGGCTCGGCGTCCGAGCGCCAAGCAGAGCGCCGACGCGGTCGCGGCGTCGATGTGCTCGGCGCGCCCCGCCGTCGGGCTCAAGTTCGGTACCCTGCGGGGCGTCCGCCCGGCGCGCATGTCGATCAATGCCGAGAGCATCGCCGCGTAGTCGCGCTTTTGCGCGGGGACCTTCAGCTTCGCGACCTCGGCGCGCGCTTCGTCCGTGCGACCGAGCTCGATGTCGGCCAGCGCGATCACCTCGACCGCGCCGAGGTCGATCGCGTCGAGGTCCGAGAGCTGCTTGAGCGCCGTGCGCGCTTCGGCGTAGCGGTGACCGTAGTAGAGCGCTTTGCCGTACCAGATCAGGTTCATCCGGCTGAGCGGATCGAGCTGCGTCGCGCGCAGCAGCATCGTGCGCGCGCCCTCGGCGTCACCGCGGTACAGGTGCTCGATTCCGAGCAGCTCGTAGGCCGGCGCGTCGTCCGGGCTGTACGCGACCGACACGCGCAGCATCGAATCGGCACGGTCCATGTCGTGGTCGCGCTGCAGAGCGATCATCCCCAGCGCCGCGAACGCTTCGCCGGAATGCGCGTCGTGACGGAGCGCGCGCCGCGCGTAGTCCTCGGCGCGGCGATACGCGACGTCGGACGGCGCGATCGCTTTGAAATCCCAGTCGCCGACCTCGGCGTACGTCACCGCCAGCCCGGCGTAGCCGCGCGGATCGTCGGGCGCGAGCGCGACGACGCGGCCGAAGTGCACGAGACTTGCGCGCATCCCCGCTTCGGTGCGGCGGTCCCAGGTGAAACGCCCCAGCGTGTACGCGCGCGCGGCATCGGCGCTGAGCGGCGGCGGCTCGGTGGAGGCGCGCCCGAACGAGACGCCGCCCGACGCGAACGCGATGATCGCGACCGCGGCCGCGGTGCGCATCGCGAACCCGGCGGACGCCGCGAGCGATCGCGTCTTCTTCGGCGCGGCAACCGCGTCGTCGATCGTGACCGGCGCGACGAAGCGATAGCCGCGGCGCGGAACGGTCTCGACGTACGTGCGGCCGTCACCGTCGGGATCGAGCGCTCGGCGGATCAGATAGATCGTTTGCGTGAGGTTGCCGTCCTCGACGAACCCCTCGGGCCAGAGCGCGTCGCGGAGCGCGTTCTTCTCGACCAGCGCACCGGGCTCGGCGAGAAGCAGCCCCAGCGCTTCGGCGACCTTCGGCGGGAGCGGCACGCTCCGGCCCTCGCGGCTGAGGACGCGCTCGTCGCGGTCGAAGGCGAAGGGCGGGAAGACGATCCGGACGCCCATGATGGGCGTCGGAACTTCGCCGTAGGCCTTAGACGCCGCCTCCGAGGCGCACCAAATACTTCACGATCACGCGGTCGAGCGTCGAGGTCGCCGCCGGGGTCCCGTAGTTCACGAACAGCTCGTTGCCGTTCGCGAAGCGCCGGCGGAACGAAGCTGCCAAATTTCTGCCGGGCGTCGCGAACCCGCCGCGGCCGCTGACGTCGCGGTAGGCGATGCTGGCGTTCCCGTCGCGGCCGAACGGGACGGCGACCGAGACGCGCCGCAGCCACTGCCCATCGCTGAACCCGGAGTACGCGCCCTCGCGCGTCCCCGCGTAGTCGAACGAGACCGATGCCGAGCCGAGCGCGCGCGTCAGCGTCGTCGTCGTCTGGTGGAGCTGGAACGGCCCGAACGGTCCCGCCTGATAGTCGGTGCGGATCGAGTTCGGCGTGCCCTCGCCGTAACCGAACCCGGCGCTCCAGGTCTTGAACGGCAGCAGCTGCTGATCGCGATAGCCGTGCGTTCCGCCGGAGAAGTAGTCGCCTTCGTACGTGCGTTGCGAGCCGTTCTGCGTGTTGAAGTAGAGCGCGAGTTTCGAGCGCATCCGCAGCGAGAGGTACGCGTCGGCGTCGGACTCGTGCACGTTTCCTTGCCGGTCGAGCCAGCGGTCCCAGTACAGATACAGCTCGGCGTTCTTGACCGGCCCGCGTTTCGGCGAGCGCGTCAGATCGAGCGAGAGCTCGGGGCCGCGCACGTCGGCGATGTTGGTGAACCCGTCGACCGGTGAATACGACGGGCCGATGTCGAGCCAGACCACGGCCGCTTCCATCCCCGGTTTTTGAATATCCACGAACGCCGCGTTCTTCTGCGCGTCGCCGGCGCGCGAGACGAACGTTCCGGTTTCCTGCGCGTGCATCGCCGAGTAGACGAGCCCGCTCGCGAGCGAACGCCCGAACGCGCCGGCTTCCCACGAGCGGTCGAGCCCGTTCGAGTGCGCGGCGTTGACACCGTCGATCCAGTACCCGAACGTGTTGTCGGGACGGCGGTGCTTGAACCCGAAGGCGACGTCGTCGAACACCGCGCCCGTCTGCGGATTGCTCCCGCGCACCTCGAGCGCGCCGAACGAGTTCGTTCCTTTCGTACCGACGAGCTTCAGCCCGCGGTCGAACGGCCCGATCGCCGGCGAATAGAACAACACTTCGTTAGGAAGGTTGAACTCGTACCCCTCGAGCGCGGGGTTGATGTACGGCGCGCCTTGCGCGAAGAACGGCCGGTACTCGGTGAACGCGCGCCGGAACTGCTGCGGCGCGATCGTCTGCTGATCGACCTCGACGTTCGAGAAGTCGGGCGAGAGCGCGCCGACGAACGTCGTCGTCGCGTCGATCGGGATCGCGATGTCGGCGCCGGTCGTGCGCGGTGCGCGGCGTACCGTCGCGCCGGACGGGACGGTGAACGCGTCGCGGTCGTTCCCCGTGCTCTCGAGCAAGAACGCTTCGGCGCGCGGCTTCGGCCGCGGAACCGCGCCGCTCAGCGTCACGCCGCGCACCGACGGCCACCAGCGCCAGTCGCGTCCGATGTCGGGCCAGTTCGGGATCGTCTGGTACGACATCAGCGCGTCGTAGGCCAGCGTCTCGTGCTCCGCCGTCGAGGCGACGTTGCGCACGATGTTGATCCGCCACTTCTGCGGGCCGTCGGCGGCGAGCTTGAGCGCCTTGTACGGGATCTTCAGCACCGCGTTCCAGCCTTCGGGGGTCGCCTTCGCGGCGGCGCTCCACTCGGGCCGGAAGCGCGCCGTCTCGTTCGCGAACGCGTAGCGCGTCCCGCGCGGCGTGACGACGAACAGGTACGTCCGCCCGCCGTTTCCGGTCACGTCGAGCGAGACGCCGACGAAGTCGTCGGTCCCGTAGCCGACGTCGTCGGTCGCCTGCGTCGCGACCAGCGGCGCCTTCTGCTCCGCCCGTACGCCGACGTAGAGCGCGCGGTCGTCGTACCACAGCGAGACCGACGTGGCGACGCCCGCCGGCGTCTTCGAGCCCATGTCCAAGAACGGGCCCGTCAGCGCGCCGTCCGTCCAGCGCGGGTCGGTCAGCGCCGGGTCGAGCGGGAGCGGGGTGGCGGCACGCCGGATCTCGACCCGGTCGGCCGGCGCGAGCGCGACCGCGTGCGCCATTCCGGGTGGCAGAACGACCGCGAGCACCGTGCCTGCAAGGAGTCGGCGAAACATGGCCCGACCGTAGCAGCGCCGGCCCCGCCCCGTCGTTCAAGCCACGCTCAATTCGTAGGCGGGCGCAGCCTCACGGAACCCTCACGGCGCCGCTCAGTACGAGATGCGGCACCGCTGGTCGGTCCCGCCGTCGAGACAGTTCATCATCCGCTGTCCGTTGAGGATCGCGCGATAGCTCAGGTAGTCGTGCCGCTTCAAGAGGTCCCACTGTTCCGGGCAATCCATCAGCTCGATCTGAAGGTTGGCCGCCGGGTCCGCGACGTGCCGGTAGAGTCCCAGAACGGCGTACGCCAGGTTCCGGTTGGTGTTGTAGCTTATCACTTGCGTGAGCAGCGACTCGGAGTACCGGCGCAGCAACCAGCCCGTCGGCGTCAACGGGACGGGATCGCTCTTGATCGCGTAGATCTTCACCTTGATCCCGTTCGCGTCGGCCAGCCGCTGCAGGTCCTCGAGATGCATGAGAACCGCGTCACCGCCCAAGATGCGCAGCTCCTTGAGGCCCTGAATGCGATGCGCGCGGATCAGCGCTTCGGCGACCATCAGCCCGTTGCTGTGCACCACGAGCGACGAGGTCGTCATCACGCTGGGGAACCTGGCCAGGTTCGTGCGGGTGATCGGGCTGAGCCGAGCGACGCTGTGCAGCAGATGGTCGGGGATCCCGCGCGCGACGAGATCGAGCCATTGCGTTCCGCGCGCGAACCCGAACGAGCACCGCGAACCGAAGGGAACGCCGGTGAACGGGTTCGGCAGCGCACCGTCCTGCGCCGCGACGTCGGCGTCGGCGCCAACCCCCAGCAAGAGCACGCTGTCGCACCGCTGCGGCGGCGGACCGTTCGCCCGTCGCACCTCGGCTATCAGCCCCTCGAGGGTCGCGGCGTACAGGTCCTTCTCGCGCAACTGCTCGTCCTGGAACCGCGGCATCAGGTCGAGCACGCGAATCTGCGTCGACGTGTCGCGGTCGTCGTCGCCGAGCTTCAGATAGCCTTCCCAGACGCCGTTGAGTCTGCCCAGCCGGTCCTGGCGGTCGGCAAGGTCCGCCGCGATTCGCGCCGCCTCGAGCCGCTGCCGCGCCTCCTCCTCTTGGAGGCGCCGGCGACGTTCCTCGAACGCCTGCATCTCCGCCATTTGACGCTGCACGACCGCGGGATCGCGCTCGGCTCGCGTTCGCGTCGCAACCGCATAGGAGTCGTTGCAGCGGCCGCATCCCGGCGTCGCGACCTCACCGGCGCGAAAGACTTGACCGTGACCCGTGCGGTCGAAGTCGATCGTGATCGAGACGGCGCGCGCAGGCTGCGGTATCGAGGAGGCGAGCAGAGCGCTCAACAGCGCGACGGCGATCCGCCGCGCCGCCGGATCAGCGGCTCGCACCGTGACTCCGCAGCAAGGTCGCGAGCCGCGTCTCGGACGGATCGACGAAGCGCAGCAGGCCGCACGGTGCGGATTTGTTGCCGGGGAGCGGGCAGGGCTTGCGCACGTCGGCGCGGGCGCCGTGCCGGATCAGCACGTCGACCAGGTGCGTGAACCCGTCGCTGCCGCGCGTGAAGATCGAGCGGTTGTACATCGCCAAGAACAGCAGGTAGTCGCCGTCGGCGTGCACGGACGCACCGCGCGCGAGGAGCAGATCGACGATCGTCCCGTTCGGCGACGAGCGCGTCTGCACGTCGGAGGCGGACTGCTGCGCGTACGGGATCAGCGGCGCGAGCCCGACCGCGTACTCCAGCGGCGTGCACGAGAGACACCAATCGCTCGCGCTGATCCCCGAGAGCGACTCGTTGACGTTCCAGCCGGCGTCGAGCAGCGCTTTTAGGTTCTCGCTCGATCCCGTTGCGATCGCATAGGTCATCGCGCGCACACGGTTCCCCGCGCCGCCGAGCACTTGGCGCTCGCGCCAATCGAACGGCTGCGCGAGCAGGTATCGCACCACATCCGGCGCGTTGTCGGCGACGGCGAGGGTGATGAGGCTGTCGCCGTCCGCGCTCTGTGCGCCGAGCGGCGCGCCCAGCTCGACCAGCGCGCGAACGGCGCCGAGGTACGGCGCGCCGTGCAGGTCGACGTACTCGCGACAGCTGCCGTCGGGCGATTGGATCGCACAGGGCGGGAGCAGCGCGGCACGCGGAACTTGCGAGATCTTCGCCGGGCGCGCGAGCTCGGCCAAAAGCAATCGCTTCGCCGCCGTCTGAACGTCGCCGGCATCCGACGCTTCGAGGACCGCTTGCGCGTAGCGGCGCGTGAGTCCGCCGGTCCGCAGCGCGACGGCGAGCGGCCATCGCTCGCCCTTCGGCCGTATCCCCTGCCGCAACAAGGTCAGTGCGGCGTCGTCGTGGCGATAGAGCGCCGGAACCAAGATGCGTGCGCTGAAATACTCCCGCAGCGCTTCGCACGCCGCGAACGGCGCCGCGACGTGCGAGTCGTCGGCGGCGCGCAAACTGCAGCTTCCCGGCGACATGAGATCGGGCGCAGCGCTCAGACCGGTCGCCCAGAACTTGTCGTCGGTCTGCAAGTGAGAGAAGTTGCGGTCGAACGACGGATCGGCGGCGACCGAGGACGGCAACGTTCCCAGCTCCTCGGTCGCGCCGCGCGGACCGATTACGAGGTGAAACCCGACGGTCGGAATTCCGCCGATCGACTTGCGGTACGCCACCTCGCACTGCATCAATCCGGCCCGATCGCGCGAGCCGAGCCCGACGCCTTGCGCGCAGAGCTGATACCCCTCTAGCGACTTCGCCTCCATGCGGTGCGCGAGCGCGACCGCGTCCGGGTTCTGCGAGATGAAGCGGTAGCCGATCCACACTTGATACGGTGGCGACGACTGGGCTGCGCTCGGAGACGGTTGCCCGGCTGCGAGCAGCGCGACGAAGCCTAGGGCGATGGCGCGACCGGACGCGCGAACATGAGACGGCATGAGAACCTCCGCCGTGCTAGTATAGCTCAATGACCCAGGCAATGGAGCGCTTTACCGCGGTCCGGCGCCGGGGCCCGACGGGGCGACGTAAGCAGGTGCGTCCTGGTCACCGGGTATGGTACCATCGGAGCTTATGGCCCAGATTCGGACGCGGTCCGATATCCGCAACGTCGCGATCATCGCCCACGTCGACCACGGGAAGACGACGCTGGTCGACGCCATGTTCAAACAGAGCGGGATCTATCGCGAAGGACAGCACACCGAGGCTCGCGCGATGGACTCCAACCCGCTCGAGCGCGAGCGCGGGATCACGATCCTTGCTAAGAACACCGCGATCGATCACGCCGGGGTCAAGTTCAACATCGTCGACACGCCGGGCCACGCCGACTTCGGCGGCGAGGTCGAGCGCGTGCTTCAGATGGTGCAGGGCGTCGTGCTGCTCGTCGACGCGGCCGAGGGCGTGATGCCGCAGACGCGGTTCGTGCTGCGCAAGGCGCTCGAGCTCGACCTGCGCGCGATCGTGGTCATCAACAAGATCGACCGCAAGGACGCGCGTCCGGTCGAGGTCGTCGATGAGGTCTTCGACCTCTTCATCGAGCTGGGCGCGTCGGACGAACAGGCCGACTTCCCGGTCGTCTATGCGAACGGAAAAGCCGGGATCGCCAAATACCAGCTGAGCGACGAGAGCAGCGATCTAGAACCGCTGTTCCAGACGATCGTCAAGGCCGTCCCCGAGGCGCCCGCCGAGGACGGCGGATTTCAGATGCTCGTCTCGGCGATCGATCACAACCGCTACGTCGGGCGAATCGGGATCGGCCGCATCTTCCGCGGCTCCTCGAAAGTGAACGCGCCGATCGCGAAGGTCGCGCGCGACGGCACGGTGACGAGCGGCCTTCGGCTCACGAAGATGCTCGCGTTCCACGGTCTCGAGCGGATCGAGGTCGAGGAAGCCTCGGCCGGCGACATCATTTGCGTCTCGGGGATCGAAGGGCTGAACATCGGCGACACGATCGCCGACGCGGCGCTCCCCGAGGGGATCGACGCGATCGCGGTCGACGAGCCGACCGTCTCGATGTACTTCATGGTCAACGCCTCGCCGTTCGCGGGCCGCGAAGGGAAGTATCTTACCTCGCGCCAGATCCGCGAGCGCTTGATGCGCGAGCTCGAGTCGAACGTCGCGCTGCGGGTCGAAGACACCGAGTCGGCCGACACGTTCGAAGTGCGCGGCCGCGGCGAGCTGCATCTTTCGATCCTGATCGAGACGATGCGGCGCGAAGGCTACGAGCTGGCGGTCAGCAAGCCGCGCGTCATCATCACCGAGCGCAACGGCGTGAAGATGGAACCGGTCGAGTACGTCGTGATCGACGTGCGCGAAGAGTACGCGGGCGCCGTGATCGAGTCGGTCGGGCGGCGGCGCGCGCAGATGTCGAACATGGTGACGGTCGGCGAGACCCGCCGGCTCGAGTACACGATGCCGACGCGCGCGATCTTCGGGCTGCGCGGCGAGCTGATGACGCTCTCGCGCGGCACCGCGGTGATGTCGCACGTCTACTACACGCACCAGCCGCTGGCGGGCGACATCCCCGGGCGCAGCAACGGCGCGCTGGTCACCAGCGACACCGGAACCGTCACCGCGTACGCGCTGATGGGGCTCGAACAGCGCGGCCGGTTCTTCGTCGACCCCGGCGTCGAAGTGTACGAAGGGATGATCGTCGGGCGGGCCAACGACGACAAGGACGTTGCGATCAACGTCGTGCGCGCGAAGAAGCTGACCAACATGCGCGCCGCCGGAACCGACGAGAACTTCCGGATGCCGCCGGCCGAAGAGATGTCGCTCGAGCGCGCGATCGAGTTCATCGAGGACGACGAGCTGGTCGAGGTGACGCCGAAGTCGATCCGCTTGCGCAAACGGCTGCTCGACGAGACCGACCGGCTCAAAGCCCGCAAGCGCGAAAAGGCGCTGGCAGGCTAGCAAGCAAAGTGCCGTCGGGCATGCCTCGGCGGCGGCCGGCTCCGGGACGCCGTAGAGCCTGGCCGACGACTTGCTGGCGTTCGTGACCCGCTACACGTGCGGCCGGATCGACGACGACCTGGCGATCCTCGCCGCGCAGCCTCTGCCGTAAGAGCGCCGCCGAGCGGTGCGCGCGCCGCTGACCGAGAACGGCCGCCGAATGAGACGTCTGGGTATCCTCGCGGTCGCGCTGGCGCTGGTTCTCTCGGCGTGCACCCGCGTCGTCGAAACGAACACCTCCGGCGTCGGAGGCGAACGGCATCCGTGGACGCGCCCGGGGGTGCTGCGCCTCGCCAGCCTCAGCGATCCCGACACGCTCAACCCGCTGCTCGGAACGTTCCAAGTCGACGTCGACCTCTCGATGTTCTGGGCCGGCTATCTGTTCAATTACAGCGACGCCAACGAGCTGGTCCCCGAGCTCGCGACCGAGGTTCCGACGCTCAAGAACCGCGGCATCTCGAAGGACGGCTTGACGATCACGTACCACCTGCGCAAGGGCGTGCAGTGGCAGGACGGCGCTCCGTTCTCGGCCGACGACGTCGTGTTCACCTGGAACGCGGTGATGAACCCGAACAACAACGTGCAGACGCGCACCGGCTACGACGACATCGCCTCGATCGACGAGCCGAACGCTTCGACCATCGTCGTTCACCTCAAGCGCGCGTTCGCACCGTTCGTCAACACGTTCTTCACGATGAGCGGGACGCCGTACGCGGTCTTGCCGAAACACTTGCTGGCGAAGTATCACGACATCAACCAGATCCCGTTCAACAGCAAGCCGGTCGGGACGGGACCGTTCATCGTGCAGGAGTGGCACCGCGGGCAGACGCTGCGGATGACGGCGAACCCGCATTACTGGCGCGGCGCACCGAAGCTCAAGGAGATCCAGTACCGCGCGATCCCCGACGAGAACACGCTGACGACCAGCGTCCGCACGCACGAGGTCGACATGTGGTACAACGCCTCGTCGACGAACTATCCCGTCGCCTCGAAGATCCCCGGGACGCACGCGGTGCTCACGCCGTTCACGCAGTACTCGCAGATCGGTTTGAACACCACCCGCCCGATCATGTCCGACGTCGCGGTCCGCCGCGCGATCGCGTACGCGACCGACCGCGCGCACATGATCGACACGATCACCTACGGCGTGAACATCCTCGGCGAGGGCGATCAGCCCGCGTTTTCCTGGGCGCACGACCCCAACCTCAAGCCGATCCCGTTCGATCCCGCGAAGGCCCGCGCGACGCTCGACGACGCCGGCTGGAAGGCCGGCCCGGACGGGATCCGAGCGAAGAACGGCCAGCGGTTGCACATCACGATCGCGATCACGACCGGCAACGCCGTCGGAACGCGCTCCGCCGTGCTCCTTCAGGCGGCCTGGAAGGACGTCGGAATCGAAGCGGAGGTCAAACAATACACCTCGTCGCTGATGTTCGCGAACTACAGCTCCGGCGGGATTCTTCAAGCCGGAAAGTTCGACGTCTCGTTCTCGTCGTGGGTGAACGGGGTCGACCCCGACGACTCCACCCTGTTCACGTGCGCCGCGATCCCGCCGAACGGGCAGAACATCTTCCGCTTCTGCGACAAAGACGTCGACGCGCAAGAACAGATCGCGATGACCTCCAACGACCGCGCCGTCCGCAAAGCGGCGTACGCGAAGATCCAGCAGACCGTCGTCGATCAGGTACCGGCGCTCACGATGTGGTTCCAGCGCCGCTTCGACGTCGTCAGCGACGACCTGAAGGGCTACAAGCCGGCGCACGCCGTGACGACGTTCTGGAACTCCTGGGAGTACTCGATCTAGACCGGAGCTTTGAACGGGGGAGGTTGCACCGGGCGGCGCAGGGGCGCCTCGAACCCCGCTAAACCGCGCTCGCGCAGCGCTTCGGCGCGCCGCCGCGCCTCCTCGCCGCCGACGCTCCCTTCGGCGACCGCGCGCACGAAGATCGCCGTCTCGCCGGCGCGCAAGTTGAAGAGCGCGTCGGCGACGCCGCGCGCCATGTCGTCGAGCGCGACCAGCTCTTCGCGCACGTACGGGCCATCCTGCTCGCGCTCGCGCGGGCCGATCACGAACGTTCCGATCACCCGCCCGCCGACCGCCATCCGGCAGGCGTAGCCTTCGGCGCCGAGCGCGCTGCGCGTCGCGCGCATCTCGCCGAGGTCGACGCGCTCGAGCTCGGTGCGCATCGTGACGAAAACCGGATCGTCGACGTCGACGCACTCCGGCCACGCCCACGCGCCCTGTCGCTCGGCGAGATCGTAGCCGGCCGCCGACTCTTCGTAGATCGCGGCGCCGCAGGCGCACAGCTCGTGCTTCACCAGCTCGACGGCTTGCCGGAGGAGCGTTCGGCGCGCGCTGAACGACGAGGCGCGATGGGCGGCGAAGTCGTGCAGCGCCTCGACCGCCTCGTCACGCTTGCGGAACACGATCCGCTTGAAGAGCTCGTCGAGAAAATGGTGCAGGTTGCTGAACGAGACGACGATGACGAAGGCGACCAGAAACTCCAGCGCCCAGCTCACGTGCGCCTTCGCCTCGGTCGTCGTCGCCTGCAGGAAGCTCGCGACGCGCTCCTCGGCCATCCCGTGAACGAACGTCTCGGAGAGTGCGATCGCGGCGCCGATGATCGCGGTCATCGCGGTAACGACGAGGATCCGGCTGATGACGACCTTGACCTCGACGACCTGGTAGGCGCGAATCGTCACGATGAAGCCGATCGGAATCGCGAGCAGCGTAAACCAGCTGGTGTCGAACTGCGGCGGGTTCCACTGGTGAGCGATCGAGTAGATCACCCCGGAAAGCGCGGCGAGCGTGGTCGCGAAGATGACGATCGCCTTCTTGCGGCCTGCGGGCTCCGCCGCGCGCAGCGAGGCCGTCGCGAGCAGCACGAGCGGCGCGGCGCACAGCGTGACCACGATCGAGAAGGTCGTGAGCGGGCCTTGGATCGCGGTCAGCTCGGGGAGGATCGTGACGCGAAAGACGACCGGGAGCAACATCCGCCCGAGCTCGATCGCCGCGGTGAAGCCGATGATTCCGAGCACGACGTTGCCGGCGACGCGCACGATCTTGCGCACCGGATCGTGCCGTGCCAGCACCTCGAGCGTGACCACCTCGGCGAGCGCGTAGAGCGCGTACATGCTCACGAACTCCAGGGTCGTCGCGACGATCGCCGCCGCGAACATCGCGAGCTCCGGGAGCGCGCCGTAGAACTGGATCATCATGGTCCCGAACGAAGCGCAGAAGACCCCGAGCCAAAGTGCGGCGCGGTCGCGCCCCCACCACAGCACGAACAGCCCGAAGAGCGCGAACAGCGCGGCCGCGAGCTCTGCTGCGACCTCGCGCTCTTGCTGCGGCGCCGACTTCTCGACTCGCACCGACTGCTGCGTGGAGCGATGCGTCGCCGGGTCCTCGCGCATCACGTCGATGTTCGGCTGCGGCGCGTCGGCGTGCGATGAGCCGATCACGATCCGTATCCGTTGCGCGACGTCGTCGAGGGAGGCTGCGCTCCACACCGGGCGGTCCGTCGGGTTGACGCCGTAGTCGTACGTCGAGGTTCGCGAGAAGTGTGCGACCGGGAGCAGCGTGACCACGATGATCGTCATCACCGTCGCGACCAGCCGCTGGTAGGGGTTGCGGCGTGCGCCCAAGGCTCAGGCTCCGGCCGCCGCGCGCGGCGTCGGGCTGGGGCTCGGTGACGTCGTCGTCTTGTGCGGCGATTTTCCGCTCTGTTTCGGCTGCGAGGTCGTCCCAGGAGCCGTCCCCGCGGCCGGCGGCGTCCCCGTCCGCACCGTGTCGGTCCCCGCGTCGTGCGCACCCGGGTGTGTAGCGCGCTCGCTCGGGTGCGCGCTTCCGCTTCGCTGCTCCGGGGGCGAGCCGGAGGAGTTCCCCGGGATGTTGAGGCCCGAGTCGGCGACGTCGTTCGCCGGCGGGCGCTTCGCCTCGGGCTTGTTGTTTCCGGTCCAGATGTGCATGTGCAGCGGGTCGGCGAGCTCGATCCCGCCGGCGAAGCCGAGACCAGGAGAGCCGGCGGACGAGGTCGCCCGCAGCTTGTCGCGCTTCGCGCGCGCGTTCTGGTTCGTCGGATCGATCCGCAGCACGTGCTCGTAGGCGGCGATTGCCGAGCCCTGTTTTCCGGTCAGCGCGTACGAGTCGCCGATCGCCTCGTACGCAACCGGGTTCTCGGGATCGAGCGCGAGCGACTGCTGCTCGTCGGCAAGCGCTTCGTCGAACTTGCGCAGCTCGAGTTGCGCGAGCCCGCGGTTCCGGTACGCAAACGCGTTCTTCGGGTCGAGCGCGATCGCGCGCGTCTCGTCGGCGACCGCGAGCTCGTACTTCTCCAGCTCGTAGTACGCGGCGCCGCGGCGAGCGAGCGCCGAGGCGTCGTTCGGGTTGATCGCGAGCGCCCGCGTGTCGTCGTCGACGGTCCCGAGGTAGTCGCCGTGCCCGTTCGGGCCGGTCGTCAGGAAGAAGCGCGCGGCGGCGCGCATCCGGTAGGCGTACGCGCTGTTCGGGCTCAGCCTGAGCGCCTCGGTCTCGTCGGCGATCGCGCCGGCATAGTCGTCGTTGTAGTACTTCGCCGCGCCGCGGATGCGGAACTTGAACGCGTCGTTGGGCGAGAGCGCGATCGCGGCCGTCTCGTCGGCGATCGCCTTGGCGTAGTCGCCGGCGGCGCCACGGTACATGTACGCCGCGCCGCGCTCGGCGAGCGCAAACGACGACTTCGGGTCGGTCGCGAGCGCGGTGGTCTCGTCGGCGATCGCGCCGGCGTAGTCGTCGAGGCCGTCCTTCGCGGCGCCGCGGACCTCCAGTGCTTCGGCGCTGTTCGGCGCGATCGCGAGCGCCGCGTTCGCGTCGGCGATCGCCTCGGCGTACTGATCCTTCCGGTACTTCGCCGTCGCGCGGATCCGCAGCGCGAACGCGCTGCGCGGCTCGACCGCGAGCGCCGCCGTCTCGTCGGCGAGCGCGCCCGCATAGTCGGCGGTGTAGATCTTTGCCGCGCCGCGCATCCGCAGCGCGAAGGCGTTTTTCGGGTCGATGGCGAGCGCGGCGGTCTCATCGGCGATCGCCCCGGCGTAGTCGTCGGAATAGTATTTCGCCGCACCGCGAATCCGCAGCGCGTACCCGTTGCGCGGCGCGCGCTCCAGCGCGGCGGTCTCGTCGGCGATCGCGCCGGCGTAATCGGCGGACGAGTACCGGGCCGCGCCGCGGACGCGCAGGTCGTACGCGTCGCCGGGCTCCAGCGCGAGAGCGGCAGTCTCGTCGGCGATCGCGCCGGAATAGTCGGCGGCCTCGCCCTTCGCCGCCCCGCGCACCGCGAGTGCGAACGCGTTCTTCGGATCGACCTCGAGCGCCGCCGTCTCGTCGGCGATCGCGCCCGGGTAGTCGCTCAAACCGTACTTCGCCGCGCCGCGAATACGGAGCGCGTATGCGCTCTTCTCGATGTCGAGCGCCTCGGTCTCGTCGGCGATCGCGCCCTTGTAGTCGTCGGCATAGTAGCGCGCGACGCCGCGCAGCCGCAGCGCGTACGCGTTCTTGGGCTCGAGCGCGAGCGCGGCCGTCTCGTCGGCGATCGCGCCGGCATAGTCCTTCAGATCGAAGCGCGCACCGCCGCGGATCCGCAGCGCGTAGGCGTTCTTGGGGTCGATCGCGAGCGCGGCGGTCTCGTCGGCGATCGCCTCTTTGTCCTTGTCGAGCTCGTACTCGTCGGCGCCGCGAACGCGGAGCGCGAACGAGTTTTTCGGATCGACCGCGAGCACCGCGCTCTCGTCTTCGATCGAGGAGGCGTACTGCCCGAGGTCGTGCTTCGCCGCGCCGCGCATCCGCCGCGCGTAGGTGTTCTTCGGGTTGATCGCGAGCGCGGCGGTCTCGTCCTCGACCGCGCCCGCGTTGTCGTCGAGGTAGTATTTCGCCGAGCCGCGGATTCGCAGAGCGAACTCGTTCTTGGCGTCGAGAGCGAGCACGGCGCTCTCGTCGGCGAGCGCGCCCTTGTAGTCGCCGTCGTAGTACTTGGCGGCGCCGCGGATCTGCTGCGCGTACGAGTCCTTCGGGTCGAGCGCGAGCGCGGCCGTCGCGTCGGCGATCGCGCCTTTGTTGTCGTCGGAGAAGTACTTCGCGGCGCCGCGTATGCGCAGCGCGTACGAGCTTTCCGGATCGATCGCGAGCGCGGCCGTCTCGTCGGCGACCGCCGCGCGGTACTCGTTGCGGTCGAAGTGGATCCCGCCGCGGATGCGGAGCGCCAAGGCGTTGCGCGGATCGGCGGCGAGAACGGCGGCGATGTCGGCGGCCGCGGGGGTGTCTTCGTCGAGAAAGTAGCGCGCGGCGCCGCGCAGCGCCCGAGCCGTAAGGTCTTTCGGCGCCGTCGCGAGCGTTTGGGTCGCGAGCACGACCGCGTCGCGGTATTTGTGCGCGGCGTAGAGCCGGCGAATCTGCTGGTCGGCGGCACTGTCGCCCGCGGCGAGCGCGCCGCCGCCGAGGACGGCGATCAGCGCGGCGGCGACGAGCGCGCAGCGGCCGGTGCGCAACGGCGAACGGCGGAGCGAAGGCAGCTTCGGCATGGGCGCCCTTTCTCGAGGGCGGCGTACTTCGTAGACGCTCGCCCCGGTCCCCTGCTCGAGAGCCGTGGGCCGCGGCCTCAGCGGCTGCCGTCGCGCTTCAGCTCGCGCACGCCGCCGGCCTCGCCGACGACGACGGCGCCCGTCAGCGCACCCGCGAACAGGCCCGTCGCGACGACGCCGTGGATCGCGCGCAGCGTCGCGTCGAGCCCTGCGGGATCGTCGATCGCGCCGAACGCACAGTCGAGGAGCGCGTTGCCGTTGTCGGTGACGAACGGCGTCGCGCCGCCGCGCCGGCGTATCGACGCGCCGGGAAATGCTTCTTCGATTGCGCGCGTGACGGTGCGGAGCGTGAACGGGACGACTTCGACCGGCGTCGGGAACGCGCCGAGCTTCGCGACCAGCTTCTCCGGCGTGACGATCACGACGAAGGTGCGCGCGACGAGCGCCACGGCTTTCTCGCGAAAGTGCGCGCCGCCGCCGCCCTTCGTGAGCGACCAGTCCGCCGCGACCTCATCGGCGCCGTCGATCGCGACGTCGATCGTGCGCTCGCCGAGCGGGATCAGCGGAATGCCGAGCTCGCGGCACTGTTCTTCGGTCGCGTGCGATGTCGCGACGGCGACGATCTGCTCGCCGCGCGCGACGCGTTCGCCGGCGCGCGCGACGGCCCAGCACGCGGTGCTGCCGGTGCCGAGGCCGACGCACATTCCGTCGCGCACGTAGCGGTCCACCGCGGCAAACCCGACTGCGCGCTTCTGGTCCTCGGCCGTCATGTCGTCCGATCTACCGCACGGAAACGAAAGGGCCCTCGCATCGCTGCGAAGGCCCTCGGTGATGTCGCGCCGGGCGCCTACCGCCTCGGCTGGCAGTGGGCCGGGATCCACCGGCCGTCCCGGCGACGCGCCGGTACCCAATGAGACCCTCTCGGGCACTTGCGGTGGCCCATCATCGCGTCGTTGTCGTGCTTCGCCAGGGCAGGTGCCGGGGCGACCGCGAGGCCGGCGGTGAACGCGGCGAGCGCCGCTGCGAGCAGAAGTTTGCGCATGGAGAATCCTCCGTTACGAAAGCATATGCCGCCCAAATGCGGCGCCCGTAAAAAAAGCCCCGCCGGAGCGAGGCTTTTCTCATGTTCGCCGGTTACCGGAAGGCCGGCATCTCGGGGAGCGGTTCGACGACCTTGAACGTCAGCTCGCCCTTGTCGCCGTCGAACCCGACGCGGACGACGTCGCCGTCGCGAACCTCGCCGGCCAGGATCTTCCGGCCGAGCGGGGTCTCGACTTCGCGCTGGATCGCCCGCTTGAGCGGCCGCGCGCCGTACGCCGGCTCGTAGCCGGTCCGCACCAGGTGCGTCTTCGCTGCGTCCGTGATCTCCAGCGCGATCCGCCGGTCGCGCAGCCGTGCGCGGACGCGGTCGAGCTGGATCTCGACGATCTCCTTCAGCTGCTCTTCCGAGAGCTTGTGGAAGACGACGACTTCATCGATCCGGTTGAGGAACTCGGGCCGGAACGCTTGCCGCAGCTCGTCGAGCACCGTCGCGCGCATGATCGCGAAGTCGGCGCCGCCCATATCGCTCGACGCGTCGAGGATGCGGTGCGATCCGATGTTCGAGGTCATGATCACGATCGTGTTCTTGAAGTCGACCGTGCGGCCCTGACCATCGGTCAAGCGGCCGTCGTCGAGGATCTGCAGGAAGACGTTGAACACGTCGGCGTGCGCCTTTTCGATCTCGTCGAACAGGAGCACCGAGAACGGACGGCGCCGCACTGCTTCGGTGAGCTGACCGCCTTCGTCGTACCCGACGTATCCGGGCGGCGCACCGAGCAGCCGCGCGACGCTGTGCTTCTCGCCGTACTCGGACATGTCGATCCGCACCATCGCCCGCTCGTCGTCGAACAGAAATCCGGCCAGCGCGCGCGCCAGCTCGGTCTTCCCGACGCCGGTCGGTCCGAGGAACAGGAACGATCCGAGCGGACGGTTCGGGTCGCCGAGACCCGACCGCGCGCGCACGATCGACTCCGCGACCGCGTTGACCGCTTCGTCTTGCCCGATCACGCGCTTGTGGAGCTCGGTCTCGAGGTTGAGCAGTTTCTGGATCTCGCCTTCGAGCAGCTTGCTGACCGGGATCCCCGTCCAACGGCTGACGATCGAAGCGATGTCTTCTTCGTCGACCTCTTCTTTGAGCAGCCGTGACTGAGCGGCGCCGATCGCCGCCTCTTTCTCGCGCAGGCTGCGTTCGAGCTCGGCCAGACGGCCGTACTTCAGCTCCGAGGCTTTCGCGTAGTCGGCGGCCTGCGTCGCGCGATCGACTTCGACCTTGGTTTGTTCGATCTGCTCGCGCAGCTCACGCGTCTTCGCGACGGCGTCTTTCTCGGTTTGCCAGCGCGCGCGGAGCGCGTCGGTCTGCTCGTGCAGATCGGCCAGCTCGGCTTCCAGCTTTTCGAGGCGCTGTTTCGAAGCGTCGTCGCTCTCTTTGCGCAGCGCTTCGCGCTCGATCTCAAGCTGCATCATCCGGCGCGACGCTTCGTCGAGCTCGGTCGGCATCGAGTCGATCTCGGTGCGCAGCTTCGCCGCCGCTTCGTCGACCAGGTCGATCGCCTTGTCGGGGAGGAAGCGGTCCGCGATGTAGCGGTTCGAAAGCACCGCGGCCGCGACCAGCGCGGCGTCCTTGATCCGCACGCCGTGGTGCACTTCGTAGCGCTCGCGCAGGCCGCGCAGGATCGAGATCGTGTCTTCGACCGACGGCTGGTCGACGAAGACGGGCTGGAAGCGGCGCTCCAGCGCGGCGTCTTTCTCGATGTACTTGCGGTACTCGTCGAGCGTCGTCGCGCCGATCATGTGCAGCTCGCCGCGCGCCAGCAGCGGCTTGAGCAAGTTGCCGGCGTCCATCGAGCCTTCGGTCTTGCCGGCGCCGACGACGGTATGCAGCTCGTCGACGAAGAGCAGCACGCGGCCCGCCGCGCTCTGCACTTCCTTCAAAACGGCTTTGAGCCGCTCTTCGAACTCGCCGCGGTACTTTGCGCCGGCGATGAGCGCGCCCATGTCGAGCGAGACGAGGCGTTTGTCTTTCAAGCCTTCGGGGACGTCGCCGCGCACGATACGCTGCGCGAGCCCTTCGGCGATCGCGGTCTTGCCGACGCCGGGCTCACCGATCAGCACGGGATTGTTCTTGGTGCGGCGCGAGAGGACTTGGATCACGCGCCGGATCTCGTCGTCGCGGCCGATGACGGGGTCGAGCTGGCCTTGCTCGGCGGCCTTCGTCAGGTCGCGGCCGTAACGCTCGAGCGACTGATACGTCCCTTCCGGATTTTGCGTGGTGACGCGCTGGTTGCCGCGCACCTCTTTGAGGGCTGCGAGCAGCTTCTCGCGCGAGAGGCCGAGCGCGCGAAACAGCTTGCCGACGGCGCCCGCATCGGACGTCATCGCCAGCAGCAGATGCTCGACGGAAACGTAGTCGTCACCCAGCGACTTCGCCTCGTCGTCGGCCTTCCCGAGGAGCCGCGAAAGCGCCGGCGCCACGGTGACGTGGCTCTGATCGGCGTTCGCGCCCTGATAGCGCGGCAGCGCGTCGAGCGCCGCCTGCAATTTTTGCTCGACGGCA
>DASZGA010000009.1:0-3247 GCA_035939295.1 Candidatus Elarobacter sp.
GCGGCGCCGTTCGCGGCCGGGGCGCTCGTCTTGATCGAGACGGACATCGCGCCGGAGGTCGCCGCAGCGGCGGGTGCGGCGGACGCGTCCGCGGCGGGGCTTGCAGCAGCACCGGCGGCGGCGGCGGGGGACGAGTCGGTCGTGGTCGTCGTGGTCGACGACGTCGTCTGATCGGTCGACCTCTTCGCGCAGCCCGTGAGCAGCAGCGCGGCGCAGAGCGTGGCGGCACCCGCGAGCCGGTAAACATTCTTCATCGGCTACCTCGTGGGGAAACGGGGGAGTCGACGCGTCCGAAGGAGCCGGCGCGTCCGTACCGTGATGATGCTACCGCGACACGCTCGATTCCCTGTCCGGCCCGAGAACCGTCCGGCCGCGGCGCGCGGGCGGTCGGCGCCGCGCACGCCGCGAAGCCATCGGCGGAGGCCTTGATGGACACGATCGACCGCCCGACCAACGCGACGCACGAGGTGTCGAACCAGCCGCCCCCGCTGCAGGGTTACGACGTCGCCGCCGCCGACGCCGCGCTGCTCGAAGGCGTCCGGCGTGAAGGCGCGGGCTGGGACGAGGACGGACTGCACGAGCTCGGCACGCTCGCCGGCTCGGAAGAAGCGATCGCGTGGGGATTCGAGGCGAACCGGTTCACGCCCGAGCTGCGCACGCACGACCGCTACGGGAACCGCATCGACGAAGTCGCCTTTCACCCGTCATGGCACCGGCTGATGGAAGTCGCGGTCTCGCACGGGCTGCACGGCGCGCCGTGGCGCGAGCCGCGCGAAGGCGCACACGTCGCGCGCGCCGCGCGCTTCTACGTGTGGTCGCAGGTCGAGGCCGGACACGGCTGTCCGATCTCGATGACGTACGCGGCCGTCCCGGTGCTGCGCCGCCGCGCCGATCTCGCCGCGCTCTTCGAACCCGTGCTGACGTCGAACGAGTATCAGCCCGAGCTGTTGCCGCTGCGCGAGAAGCGCGGCGCGCTGTGCGGGATGGCGATGACCGAGAAGCAAGGCGGCTCCGACGTGCGCGCCAACACGACGCGCGCCGAACCGTTCGACGGCGACACCTACGCGCTGACCGGGCACAAGTGGTTCTGCTCGGCGCCGATGTCCGACGCGTTCCTGGTTCTCGCGCAAGCGCCGGAGGGACTGACCTGCTTCTTCCTCCCGCGCGTTCTCCCCGACGGAACGCGCAACGCGTTTCGCATTCAGCGTTTGAAAGACAAGCTCGGCAACCGCTCCAACGCGTCGAGCGAGGTCGAGTTCGATCAGGCACTCGCGCTGCGCGTCGGCGACGAAGGACGCGGCGTCGCGACGATCATCGAGATGGTGACCCATACGCGGCTCGACTGCATCGCCGGCAGCGCCTCGCTGATGCGGCAAGCCTTCGCGCAAGCCGCGCACCACGCGCGCCATCGCCGCGCCTTTGGCGCGCTGCTCGCCGATCAGCCGCTGATGCGCAACGTCCTGGCCGACCTGGCGATCGAATCGGAGGCGGCGACGGCGCTGCTGCTGCGGCTCGCGCGCGCCGTCGACCGCAGCGACGATCCGCGCGAAACGGCGTTCGCCCGGCTCGGGATCGCGCTCGGAAAATACTGGGTCTGCAAGCGCGCGCCGGCGCACGCCGCCGAAGCGCTCGAATGCCTGGGCGGAAACGGCTACGTCGAGGAAAGCGTGATGCCGCGGCTCTACCGCGAGGCGCCGCTGAACTCGATCTGGGAAGGCTCCGGAAACGTCAACGCGCTCGACCTGCTGCGCGCGCTCGCCAAAGCGCCCGCCTCCCTCGACGCGTATTTCGACGAGATCGCGCTCGCGGCAGGCGCGGACGCGCGGCTCGACCGCGCCGCGGCGTCGCTACGGGCGGAGCTCGCTGCCGGAAATGCCTCCATGCAAGCGAGCGCGCGGCGGATCGTCGAGCGGATGGCGCTCGTTCTGCAGGCCTCGCTGCTGGTCCGCGGCTCGACGCCTGAAGCCGCCGATGCTTTCTGCGCCGCGCGGCTCGGCGGCGAGGGCGGGCTCGCGTTCGGGACGCTCCCGGCCGGCGCCGCGATGGGCGCGATCCTCGACCGTGCGTGGCCTAGCTAGGCGGGGTAGGAAGTCATCATGGTACGCGCGCCGCTTCTCACCGTGCTGGCCGCGTTCGCGCTGACGACCGCCGCGGACGCCCAGACAACCACCTATAAAACGCCGAGCCCGGCTCAAGTCAAAGCCGCCCGGCTCGCGACGCAAAAGGCCGAGTCGGTCACCCTCGCGCTGATGAACGGGAGCTCGCAGGTCGGCACCGTCGGGCTGCAACAGATCGGGCGGACGCGCACCCGCGTCACGATCACGCTGAAGAACCCGCTCGCGCCGCCGGCGATGTCGATCGTCCCCGGCAGCTACTGCTCGTCGAACCGCGGGCTCGCCCAGGGGCTGGTGCAAAACCAGCGGTACTCGCTTTCGCCGGTGAACAGCAGCTCCGGCGTCTCGCAGTCGATCGTCCAGCTGCCGATCTCGGATCTGCGCAAGGGCAACTACGCCGTGCTGATGCGAACGGTCAACAAGCAGAACGCGATCTCCGAGGCCTGCGGCAGCCTTCGTTAGCGGACCCTGAGCGCGGCGAGCACCTCGTCCGCGTTCTTGTCCGGCGGAAAGACCGGATAGAAGACGCGCTCGATCGCGCCGTCGCGCGCGATCCACGCGATCCGCTTGAGGAGCGTTTGCCCGGCGACGTCCATCGTCGGCAGGTTCAGCGCGCGCGTCAGCGCGAGCTCCGCGTCGCTCAGCACCGGGAACGGAACGTGCACGCGCTCGACCATCTCGCGCTGGTACGCCGTGTCTTGCGTCGAGAGCCCGTAGACGCGCGCGCCGAGCGCCGTGAATTCACCGTGCAGGTCGCGGAAACGGGACGTATGCGGCGTGCAGCCGCGTGCGCCCGGAATCTGATCCCAATCTTCGACCAGCGACGGTTCGCCCGGGCGTCCGGTGCGCGGATACGCGAACACGACAACGGTCCCGGGCAGCGCGCTCAGGTCGACGCTGCTGCCGTCGGTCGCCGCAAGCGCAACGTGCGGCAATCGCATCCCGGTCAGGTGCGCCGCGGCGCCGTCGTCGACCGGAACGGGAAGATCGGACGGCAAGGTGGTGAGGGATCGTTCGTCCATCATCCGCGGCCGGTGCCTCCGACGTGCTTCCAGGTCCACGTGCGCGCCGCACCGTCCGGCGGTTCGATCGTGAGGCTCACCACCGCCCCGGGCGGCGTGCGACGGTCGTAG
>DASZGA010000010.1:0-11401 GCA_035939295.1 Candidatus Elarobacter sp.
CGGCCCGACGATCTTCGCGCCGCGCGACGAGATGCAGGCGATCGCGCGCGAGGAGGTGTTCGGCCCGGTGCTTTCGGTCTTCCGGTTCGACTCGCTCGACGAGGTCGTCGCGCGCGCGAACGCGACCCGCTACGGGCTCTCGTCGTACATCTGGACGGCGAGCATCGCGAACGGGATGCGCTTCGCCGAACGCGTCCGCGCCGGGATGTGCTGGATCAACGGCTACTTTCTGCGCGACCTGCGCCAGCCGTTCGGCGGCGTCGGGATGAGCGGCCTCGGCCGCGAAGGCGGCCGTTGGTCGCTCGACTTCTTCACCGAGCCGAAGCTCGTGTGCATTTCGTACTGAGGTAAATCGACGATGTCGTTCATGAACCCCGTTACGGTGATCCCGAAGCACGTCCCCGAGGAGGAGCTGCGGACGTTCGGGACGCTGGAGTCGTACGAGGAGTACATCGAGCACCAGTACCGCGACAGCAAGGCGCTCCTCGAGAAGTACCGCGCGCACAAGACGCACGATCCCGAATTGAGCGCGGAGTACCGCAACGCGATGCGGCCGATCATGCTGACGACCTGCTGGGGCGAGGCGCAGACGACGGCGCAGGTCGCGCAGATCATCACCAAGACGAACCGCCCGAACATCCAGTACTTCTACGCGACCCACGCGCTCGACGAAGTTCGTCACACGCAGATCGAGTGGCGCCGGATCCGCGACCTCGACCTCGCCGACGCGCTCGACGTTCCGTACGAGCAGACGGAACTGTTCCGGTTCGTCAACGGGCTGCCGTCGTTCGTCGAGATCGTCTTCGGCCAGGTCTGCACGCTGGAGGCATACTCCGCGCACGTGCTCTTCAATTCCATCGCCGATCTCGCGCGCAAGTACGGCGACCTCGCGACCGCGGTGACGTACGAGTACGTGATGCACGACGAAGTCCGCCACATTGCGACCGGCTTGCGCGTGGTCACCGAAGCGATCGAAACGTCTCCCGATCCCGAGGAGGCGCGCTTCCGCATCCTCGACCTCGAAGAACGGCTGCTTCCGATCACGATCCGCAAGCTCGGACGCGACTCGCCGATCGCAGCCTCGCTCTACGACGCCGGGATGATCGCGGACAAGCGCGCCTTCGAGCTCGACGGCTTCCGCCAGTACCTGATCTTCCGCGCGAAAATTCCGAACCTCCCGCCGATGCGCTACAAGGGCCCCGACGGCTGGACGCCGGAGCACGCGGCGGCCGCGCACGCGTGATCGCAGCCGGGCTCTTCTCCACCCACGTTCCGCGCCTGATGATCCTCGATCCCGAGGCGCGGCGCGAGTACATGGGCAAAAACGTCACCACGTTCTACGACGCGCTTCCGCAAATCAAGCGCGAGCGCATCGATGCGCTCGAGTTCGACACGTTCGTCGTGATCGACACCCACTGGCACACGACGCTCGAGTTCATCCTGAACGCGCACGCGCGCCACGAAGGGATCTACACCTCCGATGAGATCCCTTGGATGATCCACGAGTACGCGTACGACCATCCGGGCGATCCGGAGCTCGCCGTCGCGATCGCGGAGGAGTCGCAAGCGCGCGGCGTTCCCGCCGAAGCCGCCGCGCACCGCGGGCTTCCCGTGCATTACGGCACGCTGAACCCGATGCACTACTACAACCCCGGGCCGGAAAAAAAGCGCGTCCTCCCCATCTCGGTGCTCGACACGGCGGAGATCGAGCCGAACCTGCGCTTCGGCGAAGCGATCTCCGCGGCGGCGGAGCGCTGCGGGCGGCGCGTGCTGCTGGTCGCCTCGGGCGGGATGTCGCACCGCTTCTGGCCGCTCGCGACGATCCGCGAGCGCGCGGGCGCCGATCCGTCGGACATCAGCGATCCCGCGCTGCGCGCGTTCGACGAGCGGATCATGGAATGGTGGCGCGCCGGAGATCACGCCGCCGCGCTCGCGCACGCCGACGAGTTCCGGCGCACCTGCTCGCCCGAAGGCCGCTTCGCGCACTATCTCGTTCTCGCCGGCGCGCACGGCGGCGCGGCGTGGCGCGCGCGCGGCGAGCAGTTCGGCCGCTACGAAGCGGCGATCGGGACCGGCCAGTCCAACTTCTGGTTCGCCGCTAGGGGAAAGCTAGCGATTCCCAAATAGCAACTTTCGGTCACGGGCAACTTGAAAATTGCATCCTTCCGGAGCCAGCTGAGTGTCAATAACCAATACTGCGAACGCCTTCCTTCGAGCGGGTCGAATTGTTGCAACAGAGTCTCGACACCGCGACGCGCGCCGTCGGATAGTCGAAAAACTCAGCTTGGCCCTACAGACTCGAAACGTTGCAATTTTAGTTGGCGCCGGCGCTTCTTATCACTTGAATTCGCCAAAGATTCGCGACATGTCGGCTGATGACCTCATCAAAATGGCGACGAAGAATCACGTCACCTTATCGGATCAAGACCGTGAGGTCTTGCTGAGGTTTGTCGACGGAGCAGAAGGACGCTTTGATCTCGAGACGCTGCTCGCAGACCTCTCGACCGCAGTACGATTTAGTAAGAGCCGCTATGCTAAACAAGACTTCACCGATTCCAGGCAAACCGAACTAAAGTCGCTGCTCGCAAAAGTCAATAAGACCCTCTCGATGGCCTGCGACCTCGCAAACGACGCTAGCAAAGAAAATGAGGATTTGAGGGCACATCGGACCTTCTTCTCACGGGTCGTGGCAAGTCGGCGAGGCGATCTGCCACGGCTACGAGTCTATACAACGAACTACGATCTCGTGATCGAAAAGAGCCTGGACAATCTCGGACTCGACTACATTGATGGATTCATAGGTACCGTAAATCGAACACTTCGAATGGACGTGTACTCGCGAGAGTACTATACCACCATACCACCGACAAACGATCGACGACCTAGGAGGCTCGCCGATTTCCTGTACTTCTACAAGATTCACGGAAGCCTCAATTGGCGATCACGTACAGACCATTCCCGGACAATGGTAGATCGAGTGTTGCAGATACCAAACTACTCGACGACACCTTACGACGACTTAAGTTTAATCTATCCCACTCCACAAAAAGAAGCTGACACATTAGGATATCCATACTCCGACCTACTGCGTGCTTTTGGCGGGACGCTATCCGAGCCCGACACTGCTCTCCTGACCTTCGGATACGGCTTTTCGGATGAGCACATTAATCGCATTATCGCGCAAAGCCTTGCTAGCAATTCTACTCTTGCAATCATCATAGTCGACCCGTATCTACTTCAGACAGACGGCGATGAGGACACCCTGGTAGATACGCCTATCGCGCGGTTCGCCGGGATAGACGATGCACGAGTTGCTGCGATAACTGGAGAGGACTGCACTTTCGTCCGATTTGCAGACACTTTCCTACCAGCCGTCTCCCCAGAGGATGAAGCGGCCGAAAAGGCCTCAGCCGAAAATGCCGCTGACTGATCCAAGCCGAATCATCGGCTCGGTAGCTTCGGTCCAAAGCGAGCGAATCTTGGTTCAGCTAGATTCGGGTGCGCCGGCTCTTGTCAAGGCGGGCTCAAGCGGAATTCTTCCCGTCGGCGCGATAAACTCGTATCTAACTATTGATGCTGGTCCCCAGCGCATTGTGGCGGTGATTACTGCCATTCGTATAACAGAGGACCGAGGCCGAAGGGATGAGCCTATTGACGATACGTCAGCGGCTCGCTTCGTCGAAGCTACGCTAATCGGCCGATTTGATGGCGGGCGATTCACGCCCGGACTCGCTGCATTTCCTTCCCTCTTTGCACCCGTTGCCGCCGCCTCGCCAACCGAGATTGACAGAATTTTCCGGCCAACGGAAGAATTCAGACTGAGGCTCGGAGACGCTGTCGTAGCGCCTGAGCAAGACGTACTTCTCGACCCTGACGCATTGCTGACTCGGCATTTCGCCGTATTGGGGTCTACGGGTAGTGGTAAGTCTTGCACGGTTTCTGCAATCCTTGAGGGTCTAGCAGAGCTCAATACGCCAAACGCGAGCGTCTTGATATTCGACGCCAACGGCGAATATTCTCAAGTGGCATCTTTGAGTTCACCGCCGTGGAAGAGCATTAGACTAGGGATATCGGAGGACGGGTCTGATGCGAAGCTAGTAGCGCCGCATTGGCTGATGAACATGCGCGAACACGTGGAACTTTTCGGAGCAAGCCAAGGCGTTCAAGAGCCGCTGTTGCATCGTGCTGTTCTAGAATCAAAATTGCAGCGCAACGACGACACTACTCTAGTTCACCGGCTAGACCTGATCTCACAAACACTTCGAGACATCAGAGAGATTGCGTCGTCGAACCGGCCCATTCAACATCAATTGATTACTCAGCTCACCGCCCTGGAGCAGAGGCTCGCGAAATGGCAAACTGAAGAAGCGGCGCCGGCCATATTCGAGAACGCACTTCATAGTATTGCAGATTGGAAGAAACTCACTCTAGTAGCCGAGGGGCCTGATGGCAAGATCAATTGGGACAAACTAACGATTACCCAGGCGGGTGGGCTCGATAAGATTCTGACGGAAGCCGAATTCCATGTTCGACAAGCACTTATCGAGCTTGGCGTAGCCGATATTTCCGAGGGAAATGCCGACTCACCAAGTTACTACAGCCTAAGCGACCTCCTTACGCGCGATTTACCGCGCGTGATCAGCGCCGAGATGGCGGATGATTCGCGAGTCCGTAGCTTTGCCTCGCCGCTCCTCCTCCGTATCGCTAGACTATTAAGCGACGAACGGTACGCGTTTATTGCACATGTTCCGCCGATAGAATTTGGGTTAGAGTCTTATCTGCGTTTGTTATTCGGGCAGTGGGCACCGATGACCAAGGAGATGCCGTGGACGATTCCTGGTAAAGCCGATATATTATCTCAGCGATATCAAGCCGTTATATTGGACCTGAGCGAAATTAGCACAGATGTATTAACCGTCGTGACATCTCTGATTGGGCGTCTAATTCTTGAGTTTTCTCAGAGGTGTCGGCCTAGGTCTAGGTACCCCATACTTCTCGTACTTGAAGAGGCCCATAGATATATTCCCTCTCAACGCTCTGATGATATCCCGTTCGGTCGAGTAAACGTGTTTGAGCGAATTGCAAAGGAGGGGCGGAAATTTGGGGTTTCATTATGCGTCGCGTCGCAGCGGCCTAGTGAGCTTTCTAGAACTGTGATCTCGCAATGCGGCACACTAATCGTTCACCGCATCGTCAATCCTGAAGACCAGGACCTAATTCGCTTCGCTTCACCCGTGGCGAGTCGCGATGTTCTACGCCAGCTTCCCAGCCTCGCGAAGCAGCACGCCATCGTGTTAGGAGAAGCCGTTCCCGCACCAACCTACGTCCGCGTTCGCGACGTTGATTGTCCGCCGCACAGTTCAGATCCGTCCTTTACGGGAGCGTGGAGCGTTACTCCTGAACCTGCTGATGCCGAGGATCTTGTTCGCACCGCGGCAATATGGTCTAGTGTACGTCCTGTGGAGCCGAGTCCAGAAGACGATTGGTGAAGAGGGGCTGGCGGGCGGCGCGCGCGGCGAGCAGTTCGGCCGCTACGAAGCGGCGATCGGGACCGGCCAGTCCAACTTCTGGTTCGGCAGATAACACATGAAGAAGCTCGCGGCGTGCGCCCCCGCGAGCTTCTTCATCGTTGTCGTGGACGCGTCTACCGGGCTTACTTCCCGGAGAAGTCCTCGACGTAGAACGTCTCGTGATCGCCGACGGTGACGACGGCGACGCCCAGCTTGCGTTCGTTCGCATCGAGCACGTTCGAGGCGTGCGGCGGGCTGTTCATGAACGCCGCGTGCGCGCGGGGCTCGTCCCAGTCGAAGGCGATGTTCTCGGCGGCGTACGTCGTCGGCCAGTGCCACGACTGCAGCCGGTCCTGGAACGTGATCCCGTCGGGATCGGTGTGGCCGAAGTACGCGCGCGCCGCCATCTCGACCGCCTTCGCGTAGGCGAACCGGTCGAGCGTGTTGTCGCGCTCGAGCGCCGGGAGCCCGCGCTTCGCGCGCTCGGCGTTGACGTCGGCGGCCAGCGCGTTCGCCGCGTCGACGACGTTCTCGGGATAGTGGGGATCGTACAGCGCGACCGTGATCGCGGGTCCGGGCGCGTGCGACGATTCGACCAGCCGCGGCATCGGCAAGAACGCCGGTGCGGATGATACGGGCAAAAGCGTCAGCGCTGCGGCCATCAAAACGCCAAGCTTCATCTGGCGAAAACCCTCGTGTCGGCGGAAACAACATCCGTGTTGCGCCCGGGCACGCGCGCGGCAAAGCGAAGCAGCGTTTAGCGAACGTGCCTGACGAAACTCGAAACGGCCCTCGCGAACCAGGCGCTTCGGAGCACCACCGTCCTCACCGTCGAGCGGCGGGGAGAACGGACGTGTCCGCCAGGGTCGTATCCTGAATATCGACTCCGCCGGGGCTATTGTTTAGGTTTCGCGCCTCCCGACGGCGCGGCGTGAGCCGCATCACCGAGCGCCGCCCGGGCCGCCTCGGTCGCCGCGCGAGCCTCACGCACGAGGTTCGCGACGATCTCCGCGGCCGGAAGCGGTTTGGCGAGCCGAGCCGCCTGGCCGGCCCAGAGGTTGACCAGCTCCGGCCGCCCTTGCGCGTTGGCCGCTGCGCGGATATCGGTGGTCAGCCCGTTCTGGTACGGGTACGGCGCGATCTCTCCGGCGCCGGTCATCTCGTCGATGAACCGGTTCACTACGCCACGCGCGTGCTTTCCCGAAAAGACGTTGGTCAGCGTCGTGCGGCGCGCCGCCTCGCTCGCGATGATGCGGCGCGACGCGGGCGGGAGCGACGACTCCTCGCTGAGCAAGAACGCGGAGCCGACCTGCGCTGCAACGGCACCGAGCGCGAGCACCGCGGCGACGCCGCGCCCGTCGCCGATCCCGCCGGCGGCGAGCACCGGGATCGAGACCGCGTCGACGATTTGCGGAACGAGCGCCAGCGTTCCGATCAGCGACTCCTCGAGCGGCTCGAGAAAGTTGCCGTGATGACCGCCCGCTTCGAAACCCTGCGCGCACACGGCGTCGACGCCGGCGCGCTCGAGCGCGACCGCTTCGGCAACCGTCTTCGCGGTGCCGATCGTGAAGATCCCGAGCGCACGGCATTGCTCGAGCGCGTCGCCCGGCGGGATCCCGAACGTGAAGCTGAACACCGCCGGCCGCGTGTCGACGACGACTTCGAACTGCGCGCGAAAGCTCGTCGCCGCGACGGGCGGAGCGTCGGGATGCGGGATCGCGAGCTCGTCGCGATAACGGCGCAAACGCTCGTGCGCAGCGCGCATCATGTCGTCCGGCGGCGGCGTGTACTCGCCGACGAACGCGTTCACCGCGAACGGCCGGTCGGTGAGCGCGCGAACCTGCGCGATCTGCTCGCGGAACGTTTCCGGCGAAGCGTAGCCCGCCGGGAGCGAGCCGAGCGCGCCGGCGTTCGAGACGGCGGCGACCATGCGCGGCGTCGTCGCGCCCGCCATCGGAGCTTGTACGATTGCAACGTCGAGCGCTTGCAGCGTGTTCATCACGAACGATCGTACTCCGCAGCTGCGCAAGCCGCAAAGACGGACGTCGTTGCGCGACCGAGGTATACAGGTCGGTATACCTGGCGAACGTAAGCGCGCTGGACGATCACGTTTCGAGGAGACCATCATGATCGCGCAAGCGATCCTTCCCCTGCCCGCGCGCTCCGCGCTCGACCCCCGCTTTCGCCTCCGCCCGTTCACCGATGAGGACGTCCCGCGCTACGCGGCATTGCTCGCATCGCTCTCGCCCGCCGACGTGCGGTTGCGATTTCACTCCGTCAGCGCACCGTCGGATACGGCGGCGATCAGGGAAGCGCTCCTCGGCGACCATTCGCTGGGCGCGGTCCTCATCGAGTCCGTGCTCTCCGGCGAGCTGCTCGGCGTCTCGCACGCTGCGCCCGGCCACGGCGAGCGGCGCGGCGAGTTCGGCGTGCTGGTCGTCGCCTCGCACCGGCGCCGCGGCTTCGGCGGCGCGATGGCCGACGCGCTGCTGAGCTCGATGGCCGGGCGCGGGGTCACCCGCGCCGAGGCCTACACCGCCTGGGAGAACCGGCCCGCCGCCGCACTGCTGCACTCACGGGGGTTCCGCCCGCAGCACGTCGGCGGCGGGCTCGTCCGCTGGGAGCTCGGCTGAAAAACCGTCAGACGAACGCCGTTGCCCAGGCGGCGCGCCCGGCGCACCCGAACCCGGATGGCGATGAGACCTCGAACCGGAGCGGCCGCGGCGGCGCTCGTTTTCGCCTTCGCGTCGGCCGCGCCGTCCGAGGCACTCACCCTGCAGCATCTCGACGACGTCCGCAACGGTTATCGCGCGCTGACGACGACGTTCTACCGCGGGGTCGCGCCGGCGAAGCTGGTCGCGGGCGCGCGCGCAGGGCTCGCCGAGGCACTGCGCAAGAGCGGGCAAACCGCGCCGCCGTTCGCAAGCCGTTCCGGTGACGACGCGCTCGCGCAGATCGTCGCCTCGATCGACGCGTCGCGCGGGCGCGGCAAACTTTCCGAGACGGATCTCACCTACGCGGCGCTCGCCGGCATGGCGCGCGCTTCCGGCGACCGCTACACGGTCTTTCTCTCGCCGAAGGAGCTGACGGGCTTTCAGACGCCGCTGAACCCGCCGCACGTCTTCGGGATCGGCGTGCTGCTGCAGCAGGACGAAACGACGAAAGACGTCAGCGCGGCATACGTCGCGCCGGGCACCCCGGCCGACGGCGCGGGCGTCCAGAACGGCGACGTCTTCGAAGCGGTCGACGGAACGAGCGTGCGCGGCGAAGACGTCGCGCACGTCCGCGCGCGGCTGCTCGGAAAAACCGGAACGGTCGTGCGCGTGCGCTTGCTGCGCGACGGCAAGACGCACGAAGAGCTCTCGATCGTCCGCGCCGAGGTTCACCCGCCGACGGTGTATCAGAAGCTGCTGCCGAACGGGATCGGCTACATCGCGGTCGGCGTCTTCGGCGAACCGACCGCCGAAGAGTTCGGCGCGGCGATCAAGCACCTGCAGCAGCAGAACGCGCGCGCGTACGTGATCGACCTGCGCAACAACGGCGGCGGTTACGTCAACGCCGCGGTCGCGATCGCCGGCCACTTCATCCACTCCGGACCGATCGTCTCGGTCGCCGAACGCTCCGGTACGACGGTGTTCGACGCCGAAGCGAACGCCGACGTCTCGCGCCCGGTCGCGGTGCTGGTGAACCACTATTCGGCCTCTGCATCGGAGATCACGGCGGGCGCACTGCAGGACGCGGGCGTCGCGACGCTGGTCGGAAGCCGCACCTACGGCAAAGGCGTCGTGCAGCAGATCACCTACAACACCGACGGCTCGGCGATGAAAGTCACGACCGCGCGCTATCTCACGCCGCGCAACCGCATCATCGACGGAATCGGCCTCGTCCCCGACGTGACCGTCAACGAGAACGCGCACCCGCGCTTCGGCGACCCCGCCGCCGACGCACAGCTCGCAGCCGCCATCGGCGTCGTCCAAAACAAAGCGCGGTTGTAATCGCTCAGGCGGCGAGCATCATCGTCGTGGTCGTGCGCGCCGGCGCGAGCTGCGTCCGCACGTAACGCTTGAGCGTGCTGTAGCTGCCCGGAAACGCGCAGCGCTCGACCAGCTCGGCGTGGACGGCGCGCAGCGAGACGCCCTCGTCGAGCGCCGTCTCGATGCGCTCGCGGTGCGGCTCGCAGATCGACGCCGGCTCGCGCGCCGCGTCGAGCGAGGTGACCTCGCCGTCGAGCAAGCCGGCGCGCCGGCCGTACGCGGCGATCGTCTCGCGCCGGTGACCCGTCTCGTGCTCGATGCGGCGCAGGGTTTTGCCCTCGCGCAGCAGGGTCAGAACGCGTTCCCGCTGCGCCTCGGTCAGCGTGTTCATGCGCTCCGCTTCGCGCGCGCGAGCGCCGCGCCTGCGCGGCAGTGGCCGCTTTTGGCTGCCCGGCCGCTTTCGGCTGCCCGAACCGCCCGCGCCGCCGCGCGCGCCGCTATACTGCGGCGCATGAGCCACCTGATTCCGATCGTCGTCGAGCAGACCGCGCGCGGCGAGCGTTCGTACGACATCTACTCGCGGCTGCTGCAGGAACGGATCGTCTTCGTCACCGGGCAGATCGACGACGCGCTCGCGAACACCGTCATCGCGCAGCTGCTGTTCCTCGAGCGCGCCGATCCCGACCGCGACATCGACCTCTACATCAACAGTCCCGGCGGGAGCGTCAGCGCCGGGCTGGCGATGTACGACACGATGCAGCTGATCAAGCCGAACGTCGCGACGATCTGCGCCGGGCTCGCCGCCTCGGCCGCCTCGCTGCTGCTGACCGGCGGCGCGCCCGGAAAACGGATGGCGCTGCCGTACAGCAAGGTGCTGATCCACCAGCCGTGGATCGGACAGATCGGCGGCCAGGCGACCGACATCGAGATCCACGCGCGCGAGCTGATCGCGACGCGGAAGCTCCTCGCCGAGATCTACGAGCGCACGACGCACAAACCGGTCGACGTGGTCCTGCGCGATCTCGAGCGCGACTTCTACATGACCGCCCACGAGGCGCAAGCGTACGGAATCATCGACACGGTGCTGCAGAACGGCAACCGCAACGGCGAGACGGCCACCGAGTGAGGAATCTCTCCTTCCGCGGACCACCATGCGAGTGCCGCGGAAGGAGCGTATCGGGCGGGCGGCTACGAACCGTCTAGCCGCCGCCGCGGTACATCTTACTCGAAGCGCAGGGCCTTGATCGGGTCGAGCGCGGCCGCTTTGCGCGCCGGCCAGTACCCGAAGAAGACGCCGACCGCGGCGCTGAACGCGAGCGCGAGGAGCACCGACATCACCGGAACGGTCGCCGGCCAGTGGGCGAACAACACGATCGCCGCAGCGCCGGCGACGCCGAGGACGACGCCGATCGCGCCGCCGCCGGTCGAGAGCACGACCGCCTCGATCAGGAACTGGCGCAGGATCGCCGCACTCCGCGCGCCGAGCGCGACGCGCAGTCCGATCTCTCGGGTGCGCTCGGTCACCGAGACCAGCATGATGTTCATGATCCCGATCCCGCCGACGATCAACGAGACCGCCGCGACCGCCGCGAGCAGCAAGCCGAGAATCGACGCGGTCGCCGACGCCGCTTGCGCGATGTCGGCCAAGTTGCGCACCTGGAAGTCGTCGGGGGTACCGCTGACGATTCCGTGGCGCTGCTCGAGCAGCCCGGTGATCTGGTTCTGCACCGAACCGATGTGATCGCCGTCGACCGCCGAGACGAGCAACGTCCCGATCGTCGTGCCGCCGGTGAGCCGCTCGAGCGCGGAGGTGTACGGGATCAGCACGGTGTCGTCCTGATCCTGTCCCGCGCCGCTCTGTCCTTTTGCCGTCAGCGTTCCGATCACGGTGAACGGAACGTTGCGGATCATGATGGT
>DASZGA010000011.1:0-6778 GCA_035939295.1 Candidatus Elarobacter sp.
GACGCGAAGTGGAACGGCCTCTTCGACTTCGGCGTGATCTGGTTCGTCGCCGCGGCGGTCGCGGTGCAGCGCTGGATTCGGCGGCCGGCGCTCTTCGGCAACCCGTACGGCGCGCCGCTCGACGTGATCGCGGCCGCGATGATCGTCGCGGGCGGGATCGTCTACATCCTCTCGTACATCCCGTACTTCACGATGGGCCACGGCTTCGTCGACGTCGTCGCGATGCAGCACGACATGTACCGCTACCACTCGACGCTGGTCGCGACGCACCCGTACTCCTCGCAGTGGTGGCAGTGGCCGCTGATGGATCGGCCGATCCTGTACTCGGCGCAGTACACGCACACGGCGGCCGCCGGCCAGCCCGACTGCTGCGTCGCGACGATCCGCGCGCTGCCGAACCCGTTCGTGTGGCTGTTCGGGCTGATCAGCGTCCCCGTCGTCGCGTGGCTTGCGTGGCGCGAGCGGAACAAAGGCTACGCGCTGCTGATCGTGGCGTACTTGTTCCAGTGGCTGCCGTGGATCGGTTCGCCGCGGCTCGCGTTCGAGTACCATTTTCTTCCGAACCTGGCGATCATCGTGCTGGCGAACGCGATCGTGCTGCAGCGCGTGTGGAACTACGCGCGCGAGCACGACTTCGCCTGGGGACGTTATGCGGTCCTGGCGTACGCGGCGGTCGTGCTGGCGGCATTCATCTACTTCTATCCGATCGTCTCCGGCGCGCCGATCACATGGGACTCGTTCAACCAGCACATGTGGAACCCGCACTGGATCTGAATTGACCGAGGACGAGCTCGTCGCCCGGATCCGCGAGCGCCTGCGCGGCGTTCCGGACGAGCGCGTGCTGGTCGGGATCGGCGACGATGCGGCGGCGTGGCAACCCTCGCGCAGCAACCGCAGCGTGATCACGACCGACGCGCTGGTCGAAAGCGTCCATTTCTCGCGCGAGCTGATGAGCGCGCGCGACGCCGGTCACCGCGCGCTCGCCTCGAACCTTTCCGACATCGCCGCGATGGGCGCGCGACCGGTTCTTGCGACGGTCGCGCTCGGCTTTCCGCCCGGCACCGATCCGACTTGGATCCTCGAAGCCTACGACGGAATCGCCGAGCTGGCGAAGCGCGCGCGCTGCGCGATCGCGGGCGGCGACCTGACGCGCGCGCCGGCGATCGTCTTCTCGATCACCGTCGTCGGCGAAGTGCGCGCATCAAACCTCAAGGCGCGTTCGGGCGCGCATCCCGGCGACGTCGTCGCCGTCACCGGCCCGCTCGGCGCAAGCCGTGCCGGATTGTTCGTCGCGGCGGAACGCCCCGATCTCGCAAGCGATCCCGCCGCCGCCGATGCGCTGGCAGCGTTTCGCACGCCGCAGCCGCGTCTGCGCGAAGGCCGCTGGCTCGCAGCCTCGCGCAGCGTGCACGCGATGATGGATCTTTCAGACGGCCTCTCAACCGATCTCGCGCGTCTGTGCGCCGCCTCGGGGACAGGCGCCGTCATCGAAGAGATTCCGATTCATCCGAGCGCGCGACGGATCGCAGAGCTGGTCCGCTCCGAAGCGGACGCGGAACGCTGGGCGCTCGACGGCGGCGAGGATTTCGAGCTGCTCGTCGCCGTCGAGAAGCGCGCATTCGGTCATCTCGCTTCGCGCTTCCGCGCGCACACCGGGCGCGAGCTCCTCCGCGTCGGGCGCATGAAAGAAGATGCGGGGATTCGCCGCGCCGGCGGCGCCGCCGTCATACCGTCAGGTTGGGATCACCTGAGATAAACAGCGGCGCGCGCTCGGCGCAGCGTGTGTGCGGTGTTTACCGGCGCAGGTTCGCCGCGTAGTCGGCCAGATTGTCGAGCTGGCTGTTCCAGCCGCCGCGGTGGCCGTCGCGCGACTCGACCGAGGCGAAGCCGGTCTGGTGGAGCGTGAGCTTCGTTTTGTCGCCGGCGTCTTCGAACGTGATCGTCACCAGCGTTTCGTGACCGGGCGAGCCGTCGTCTTCGTCCCACGCGTGGGTGAAGACCAGACGTTCCGGCGCGACGATCTCGCGGTACACGCCGCGCAGCCGGTACTCGGTGCCGTCGGGGCCGCGCATGCAGAGCCGGTACGCGCCGCCCGGGCGGATGTCGGCCTCGTGATGCGGCACGGTCAGATCTTTCGGCGAGCCCCAGTGCTTGAGGTGCTCGGGGTCGGTCCACAGCTTGAACAGCAGGTCGCGCGGCGCGTCGAACGTTCGCGTGATCAGGAGCTCGGGGTTGGCGCTCGTCGCCGGGTCAGACTGGGTCATCATGGTGCTTCTCCGTTTTCTTTTTCAGTTCGCTGACATAGTCGTCGAGGCGGTCGAAGCTCGCGTCCCAGTGCGCGCGATAGCGGTCGATCCACGCTGCGACGTCCTTCAAGGGGGCGCCGGCGAGCCGGCAGGGCCGCCACTGCGCGTCGCGCCCGCGCGTCACCAGCCCGGCGCGCTCCAGCACCTTGAGGTGCTTGGAGATCGCGGGGAGGCTCATCGCAAAGGGGGCGGCCAGCTCCGTCACCGGCGCCTCGCCGGACGCGAGCCGCGCGAGGATCGCGCGTCGGGTCGGGTCGGCGAGCGCCGCGAAGGTGGTGCTCAGGGGGTCTGCGGTCGTCATGCGTATTACACCAATAGGTTAATTAACTGATCGGTATACTACGCCTTCGAGCGGCGTCCGTCAAGCCCGGAAACGACAAAGAAGAAGACGAGCCTGGCTCGTCTCCTGCGTGTTCTCGGCTCCGGCGTTCGCGAGGCGATTGCCGGGCTGGGCTGCTTACTTAGGCTGCGCCGACCCGCTTGACGCGCTTGCTGCGCAGGCAGTTCGTGCAGACGCGGGCCGTCTTGTGGGTGCCGCGGTCGTCGACCTTGACCGACTGGAGGTTCGGCAGCCACCGCCGCTTGGTCTTGTTCATCGCGTGGCTGACGTTGTTCCCGGCCATGGGACCCTTGCCGCACACATCACATCGCTTGGCCATAACAGGCGGATTGTATCAGAGCCCGGCTATCGCGACAAGGGCAAAGGCCGGAGGCGAGGTCCGCAGGGTGGGAGCCGCCTCCTCAGGAACGCGAGGACCGCTGAATGGCAGTCACGCAGCTCGACGGGCGCGCGTTCGAGAAGTTCGTCGCCGCCGGAACCTACTTCTTACGGAAGTACCGGGGCGTCCTGAACGACCTCAACGTGTTCCCCGTCCCGGACGGGGATACCGGGTCGAACATGTACCTGACCGCCAAGGCAGCCTTGCGCGAGGCCCATAAGGCCCGGACCCAGCCGCTCTCCGAGGTCGCCTCGGCTGCCGCGAACGGCTCGCTCCTTGGCGCCCGCGGCAACAGCGGGGTGATCCTCTCGCAGATGCTGCGCGGGTTCGCCCACTCGGTGCGGCATCGCGACACGATCGACACCTTCCAGCTTTCGCTGGCGATGCGCGAGGCGGTCGGCGCGGCGCGCGCCGCGCTCACCAAGCCGGTCGAGGGCACGATCCTCTCCGTCGCCGGCGCGGCGGCCGACGAAGCCTACCGGCTCGCCGTGCGAGAGCCCGACTTCTACCGGCTCGGCGACGCCGTGCTGCGCGCCGCGAACGACGCGCTCGACCGCACCCCCGAGCAGCTTCCGGCGCTCAAAGAAGCCGACGTCGTCGACGCGGGCGGGGCGGGGTTCTGCTACTTCCTCGAAGGCGCGCTGCGCTTCATCCCCGAGCAGGCCGCGCGCACGACCGCGTTTCCGCGGCGCCCCGTGCGCTCGTCGGTCTTCACGCGGCGGCAGATCGTCGGCGACAACCACTGGTGCACCGAGTTCGTCCTCGAAGACGCGGACGTCGACGCGTATCCGCTGCGCGATCAGCTCGAGCGGCACGGTGACTCGCTGCTGGTGATCGGCGCGATACCGACGATCAAGGTGCACATTCACTGCGCCGATCCCGAGACGGTGAAGTCGATCGCGGCGCGGCACGGCACGGTGACGCGCTGGAAGCGCGAGGACATGGCCGAGCAGCACAACTTGCTGGTCGTCGACGCGCCGAAGAAAGCCGTCGGCGTCACCGCCGTCGTTCCCGGCGCCGGATTCGACCGAATCGCGCGCGAGCTCGGCGCCGAGGTGACGATCGCCGTTCCCGACGGCGCGAACCCGTCGGTGCGCGATCTGCTGGTCGGCGTCAACGCTTCGCTCGCGAACACGGTGTACTTGCTCCCGAACGACCCGAACGTCGCCCTCGCCGCTCGCGAGGTCGGCGCGCTCACCGAGAAGACCGTCGTCGTCGTCCCTGCCGCGGATCCGGTAGCGGGCCTTGCGGTGCTGCTGCGGCTCGGCGCGGCGGAAGCGCCGGTCCCGCTCGCGGAGCTGCAGTCCGTTCTCGACGAGGTGCGCAGCGCGTCGGTGTTCTTCGCCGGGAAGGACTCTAGTGTCGGCGGCGTCGCCGTGCGCAAGGGCGGGCCGGCGGCGTCGATCGGGAAGCGGCTGCTGACGGCGTCTGCGCTCGCCGACGTGATCGCCGCCGCAGCGGCGGAGCTCGGCGCGAGCGAAGGAGGCCTGGTGACGCTGTACTACGGCGGCGCGCAGAAGGAGCGCGACGCGCAGAAGTACGCGGCGTTGCTCGGCGAACGATTCGCCGGCGTCGAAGTGGAATATTACTATGGTGGCCAGCAGTCGGTCGAGTATTGGATCAGTGTTGAAGGTTAGTGAAGCGGCACAGCCGGAGACGCCGTCGGTGTCGCCGATTCCGGTGATCGCCGTCGACGCGATGGGCGGCGACAACGCGCCGCAGGCGATCGTCGACGGCGCGCTCGACGCGCACCGCGACGGCCTCGGGAAGATCATCCTCGTCGGCGACCGCGCGCGGATCGAGCCGCTGCTGCGCGGCGAGCGCGGGATCGAGATCGTGCATTCCGACGGCGAGGTCTCGATGGACGCGTCGGCATCGCAAGCGGTTCGCAAGTCACAAGGGACCTCGCTCGGCGACGCGGTCGACCTGGTGCGCGAGGGCCGCGCCGACGCGGTCGTCTCCGCCGGCAACAGCGGGGCATTTCTCGCGATCGCATTGGTTCGATTGCGGACGATCCCCGGGATCGCGCGGCCCGCGATCGGTGCGGTCCTCCCGGGACGCGAAGGGCCGGTCGTGTTGTGCGACGCGGGCGCGAACGTCGATTGCCGTCCGGAATGGCTGATGCAGTTCGGCGTGATGGGGAGCGCATACGCTCGCGCGGCGCTGGGGATCGAGGAGCCGCGCGTGGCGCTGATCTCCGTCGGCGAGGAGCCCACCAAAGGAAACACGCAGGTCCTCGAAGCGGCGGAGCTGCTGCGCACCGCGCCGCTGCGCTTCGTCGGCAACATCGAGGGCAAGGACATCCTGTTGAACCATGCCGACGTCGTCGTCGCCGACGGGTTCGTCGGGAACGTGATCCTCAAGACCGCCGAGGGGAGCGCGACGTACATTCGCGACGTGCTGCGCGAGTCGTTCGAGTCGGCGGGGATCGTCGGGAAGCTCGGCGGTTTGTTGAGCCGCGGCGTGTTCGCGCGGATTCGCGTGCGGCTCGACTACTCGACGTACGGCGGCGCGCCGCTGCTCGGCGTGCGCGGCAACTGCGTCGTCGCGCACGGCCGCTCCGACCGCGTCGCGATCCGCAACGCGATTCGCCAAGCGGCGACGGTCGCGTCGCACGATCTCGTCGGCTCGATCGGCGCGGCGCTCGCCGCATGAGCGCCGAAGGCACGGCGACGCGGCCGATGGTCGCGATCGTCACCGATTCGACCGCCGACCTCGACCCCGCCGACGCGCAGGCGCGCGGGATCTCGGTCGTGCCGCTGTTCGTCAACTTCGGCGATACGCGCTTCCGCGACCGCATCGACCTCTCGCTCGACGAGTTTTACCGCAAGCTCGCGTCGTTGAAAGTGCTGCCGACGACGGCGCAGCCGACGCCGGCGCTCTTCGAAGAAGCGTTTCGCCCACACGTCGAAGCGGGCCGCCCGATCGTTTGCGTGACGATCATGGGCACGTTGTCCGGAACGATCAATGCCGCGAATACGGCGATGCAGGCGTTCCCGGACGCGGAGATTCACGTCGTCGACAGCGAGAGCGTCGCCGGCGGCCTCGCGCTGCTGGCGCAGCACGCGAGCGAGATCGCGAACGCGGGCGGCGACGCGCAAACCGTCTTGGCGGCGCTCGCGCGCGACATCGCGGTGCTGCGCGGCTTCGCGACGATCCCCGATCTCTCGCACGCCGTTCGAACCGGTCGCGTCTCGCGCGCGCAAGCCTTCGTCGGCTCGCTGGTGAAGATCGTCCCCGTCCTGCGGATCGAGCACGGCAAGGTCGAAGAGCACGCGCGCGTCCGCACCTTCGCCCGCGCCGTCGACACGATGATCGACGCCGCCGCAACCGAAGCGAACAAAGCCGACGGCGCCCGTATCTGCGTCATCCACTCGCACGCCGCGGATGAAGCCGCCCGCGTCGTCACCAAGCTTCACGAAAAGATCACGACGCAACCGCACTCGTTCGAACAGCTCGAAGCCGGCCCGGTCCTCGGCACCCACGCCGGCCAAGGCGCCGTCGGCATCTTCGTCATCCCGGGATGAACGGCTTCGACCCCGCCGGACTGGTGATTTTCCTCGTATTCGGCGCGGTGGCGGTGCTCGTCCACGGCTACGGCAACGCGGCGTTCAGCGGTTGGCGGACCCTTGCGAGGCGCTACCCGGAGCGAGCCGTGTTCGCGTTTTCTGATGGGTTGCACGGGCAAACGGTGCGGTTCGGTGAGAAGTGGCTTGCCTCGGAATACATCCGTTCGGTCACGGTGCGTGTCGA
>DASZGA010000012.1:0-17460 GCA_035939295.1 Candidatus Elarobacter sp.
GAGACGGCGCGCGTCCTCGACGCCGCGAAGCGGCTCGGCTTGCCGGCGAAACTTCATGCTGATCAGATCGCGGACACCGGCGCCGCCGCGCTCGCCGCACGGTACGGCGCGCTCTCCGCCGACCACATCGAGCATACCGGCGAAGACGGTATCGCCGCGCTCGCGCGCGCAGGAACGGTCGCCGTGCTGCTTCCGGGCGCGTACTACTATTTGCGCGAGACGGTGAAGCCGCCGGTGGCGGCGCTGCGCGCGCACGGCGTGCCGATTGCGGTGGCGACCGACTGCAATCCGGGGACCTCGCCGGTGCTGACGCTTCCGACGATCCTCAACATGGCGTGCGTGCTGTTCGCGCTGACGCCGGAAGAGAGCGTCGCCGGCGCGACGCGCAACGCCGCGCGCGCGCTCGGACTGCACGACCGCGGCGAGCTGCGCGTCGGCGCGCGCTGCGATCTCGCGCTGTGGGACGTCGAGTCGCCGTCCGAGCTATGCTACTGGCTCGGCGCGAGCAAGTGTGCCGGCGTCGTGGTCGCCGGCGAACCGTACATCGACACGCCCACGTAAGCTCCTTCGGAGCGCGCGTTTGCTGTCGGAGCGCGCGTTTGCTATCGCAATGCGCGTTCGAAAAGCGTCAGCGTGTCGGCCCAGGCGATTTCCGCGGCGTGCGGGTTGTAGAGTGCCGTGCGGTCGCGCGAGGCGAACCCGTGCCCGGCGCCGGCGTGAACGCTCAGCGTGTACTGCTTCTTGTGCGACGAAAGCGCCTCGGCGATGCGCCCGTGCTCTTGCGCCTGGATCGACGGGTCGTCCGCCCCGTAGATCATCAGCAGTTCGGCCGTGATCTCGGGGACGCGGTGCAGCAGCGTGTCGAAGAAGCCCCTCTTTTCCGAGCCGATGCTGCCGCCGTAGAAGCAGGACGCGGCTGCGAGCCGATCGCCGAACGCGGCGGCGGTGAGAAACGCGAGCCGTCCGCCCATGCAGAAACCGACCGCGCCGAGCGGGCCCTTCTTCAACACGGGCAGCTTCTGCAGCGCGTCGGCAGCACGGGTGACGTGATCGAGCATCAGCTCGTCGGTGAGCGCCGAGAGCCGCGGGCCGATGCTTTCGCGGTCGGCGTACGAGTACGTTTGCCCGTCGAACAGGTCGGGGGCGATGGCGGCATAGCCGTGCTTCGCGAGCCGCTCGGTCTCGCTCTTCATGTAGTCGTCGATTCCGAACGCTTCCTGAAAGACGAGGACGCCGTGGAACGGACCGTCCCCGGCCGGGACGGCGAGGTAGGCGCGGTGCCCCGCACCGGTGTCGACGAACTCGGCTCGCGCGATCTCGTGCTTCTGCTGCAGCATAACGGCGCGAGTTCCGCGAGAACGGGGCGCGGTTCCCCCTAAACCGCGCGGTCTACTACACGATCGTGCTGCTGCTGGGCGAGCGCGTCGCGGCGAGCTTCAGCAGCGTCTCGCAGACGCCGCGCAGGACGGCGGACAAGCGCTGCGCCTTCGCCTCGTCCCACTCCGTCCGCGAGCCGCCGGCCAGATACGACTTCTGGTTGATCTCGAGCTGGATCGCCTGCACCGAATGCGCCGGGTTGCCGTAGCGCCGGGTGATGTAGCCGCCTTTGAAGCGGCCGTCGACGACGTGCGAGTACGGCGACGCCGTGAGGACGGCAGCCACCGCGTCGCGCAGATCGAGATCGCACGAGCGGCCTGAGTTCGTCCCGACGTTCACGTCGGGGAGCTCGCCTTCGAAGAGCAGCGGCAACGGGCTCCAGATCGAGTGCGCGTCGAGCAGGACCGCGTAGCCGTGCTTGCGGCGAAGACGCGCGACCTCACCTTGCAGCGCGTCGTGATACGGCTCGAAATACCGCGCGCGCCGCGCGGCGATCTCTTTGTCCTTCGGTTCATCGCCGGGCGCGTAGAGTCGTTCGCCTTCAAACGTCTCGACCGGAACGAGCCCCGTCGTGCGCGCGCCGGGATACAGCGAGACGCCGGCGGGATCGCGGTTCACATCGATCACGTACCGCGACCACCGCGCGCGCAGCACCGTCGCGCCGAGCGCCTTCGCGAACGGATACAGGCGATCGGCGTACCAATCGGTGTCGACGAGCGCACGCCCCGGCGGAGTGAGCCGTGCCGCGAGATCGTCCGGCAAGAGCGTGCCGACATGCGGCGCGCTGATCACCAACGGCCCGTCGCCGCACTCCAGCGCGTAGACGTTCGACTCCGGTGCGTTCACGTGCGTGCGCTCGCGGTCGTCGGAAACAACTGACCGACGAGCGGCGTGAACCGGCCGCTGCGCACCAGCGCCGTCACGCGCTCGATCTCCGGCGCGAGATAGCGATCTCCGGTGCCGCCGCCGTCGGGCGCGATCTCGGCGAGCACCGCTTCGAGCGCGCTCGAAGTGCGCAGCGGGCGCCGGAACGCGATCCCGCGCGCGGCGGAGAGCAACTCGATCGCGACGATCGAGGCCGCGTTCCGCAGCATGTCGTCGAGCCGGCGCGCGCCGTGCGTGGCCATGCTGACGTGATCTTCTTGTCCGGCGCTGGTCGGGATGCTGTCGACGCTAGCGGGGTGCGCGAGCCCTTTGTTCTCCGACGCGAGCGCGGCCGCGGTCACTTGCGCGATCATGTAGCCGGACTCCAGCCCCGGATCGGTCGCGAGGAATGCGGGAAGCGCGCTGAACGTCGGGTCGACGAGCAGCGCGCAGCGCCGTTCGCTGATGTTGCCGATCTCGGCGATCGCGACGGCGAGCGCGTCGGCAGCGAGCGCGACCGGCTCGGCGTGGAAGTTTCCGCCCGAGATCACCTCGCCGGTGTCGGGGAAGACGAGCGGGTTGTCGGAGACGGCGTTCGCTTCGTCGACCAGGATCGCGGCGGTGTCGCGCAGCGTGCGCAGGCACGCGCCGAGCACCTGCGGGATGCACCGCAGCGAGTACGGATCCTGGACGCGCCCACAATCGCGGTGCGACTCGTTGATCTCGCTGCCTTCGATCAAGCCGCGGACCGCGGCCGCGACGTCGCTCTGCGAAGCGTGACCGCGCACGGCGTGGATCCGCGGGTCGAACGGCTTCACGCTCCCGAGCGCGGCTTCGATCGACAATGCGCCCGCGACGACCGACGCAGCGAGGACGTCTTCCGCGCCGATCAAGCCGCGCAGCGCGAGCGCGGTGGAGACTTGGGTGCCGTTGAGGAGCGCGAGCCCTTCTTTCGCGCGCAGCTCGAGCAGCGCGATCCCGTTCTGCGGGAGCGCCTCGGCGGCGGGGAAGCGGCGCCCGTTCGCCATCGCGTCGCCGACACCGATCAAGGCGGCAGAGAGGTGCGCGAGCGGCGCGAGATCGCCGGATGCGCCGACCGAACCTTGACCGGGGATCACCGGAAGCACGTCGCGCTCGAGACACGCCAGCAGCGTCTCGATGACGGTCCAGCGCACGCCGGAATACCCGCGCGCAAGCGAGTTGATCTTCAGCGCGACGACGAGTCGCACTACCTCGCGCGGCAGCGGCGGGCCGACGCCGCACGCATGCGAGAGCACCAGATTGCGCTGCAAATCGGCGAGCTTTTCGCGCGGGATCCGCGTCTGCGCCAGCTTGCCGAAGCCGGTGTTGACGCCGTAGACGCTCGCGTCTTGCGCGGCGATCGACGCGACCACTTCAGCCGCGCGGTCGACCGCCTCGCGTGCGCCCGGCGCGAGCGCGAGGCGCGCGTCGTCGCGCAGCAGCGCGCGCAAATCGTGCCCGCGCAGCTCACCTGCGCGCAGCGTGATCGTCGATCGGTCGAGCGCCGGTGCGCTCATCCTTCGGCAGACTCCGGGCGGGGCGCGTCGTGCATCGGAAGATGGAGCCCGTGTGCGCGCGCGGTTTCGAGCGCTTCTTCGTAGCCCGCGTCGGCGTGGCGGGCGACGCCGCTTGCCGGGTCGTTCCAGAGGACGCGCGCGATCCGCTTCGCTGCCGCTTCGGTCCCGTCGGCAACGATCACGACGCCGGCGTGCTGCGAGAAGCCAATCCCGACGCCGCCCCCGTGATGGATCGACACCCACGTCGCGCCGCCGGCGACGTTGAGCATCGCGTTCAGCAGCGGCCAGTCGCTGACGGCGTCGGAGCCGTCCTTCATCCCTTCGGTCTCGCGGTTCGGCGAGGCGACGCTGCCGCTGTCGAGGTGATCGCGGCCGATCACGATCGGCGCCTTCAATTCGCCGCGCGCGACCATCTCGTTGAACGCGAGGCCGACACGGTCGCGGTCGCCGAGCCCGATCCAGCAGATTCGCGCCGGCAGCCCTTGAAACGCGATCCGCTCGCGCGCCATGTCGAGCCAACGGTGCAGGTGCACGTCGTTCGGCAGCAGCTCTTTGACTTTCGCGTCGGTCTTCGCGATGTCGTCGGGATCGCCGGAGAGCGCGACCCAGCGAAACGGCCCGACGCCGCGGCAGAACAGCGGCCGGATGTACGCCGGCACGAATCCGGGAAATGCGAACGCGTCATGTAAGCCGGTGTCCAACGCCATCTGCCGGATGTTATTGCCGTAGTCGAACGTCGGAATTCCCATCTTGTGGAAGGCGACCATCGCCTCGACGTGCGTGACCATCGAACGCTTCGCGGCTTCCGCAACCGACTGCGGATCGCGCTCGCGCGCTTCACGCCATCGCTCCAGCGTCCAGCCCGCGGGAAGATAGCCGTTTACCGGATCGTGCGCCGACGTTTGATCGGTCACTGCGTCCGGCCGCACGCCGCGCCGCACCAATTCCGGCACGATCTCCGCCGCGTTGCCGAGCACCGCGACTGAGACCGGAATCTTCGTGCGCCTCGACTCCTCGACGATCGCGAGCGCTTCGTCGAGCGAGCCGGCGCGCTTGTCGAGATAGCGCGTCTGCAGCCGTTTTTCGATGCGGGCCGGGTCGCACTCGATCGCGAGCATCGATGCGCCGGCCATCGTCGCGGCGAGCGGCTGCGCGCCGCCCATCCCGCCGAGACCAGCGGTGAGAATCCACTTGCCCGCGAGGTCGCCGCCGTAGTGGCGGCGTCCCATCTCGACGAACGTCTCGTAGGTCCCCTGCACGATCCCTTGCGAGCCGATGTAGATCCACGAGCCGGCCGTCATCTGGCCGTACATCATCAAGCCCTTGCGGTCGAGCTCGTGGAAGTGCTCCCACGTCGCCCAGCGCGGGACGAGGTTCGAGTTCGCCAGCACGACGCGCGGCGCGTCGGGATGCGACTTGAAGACGCCAACCGGCTTCCCCGATTGAATCGCGAGCGTCTCGTCGTCACCGAGCCGTTCGAGCTCGGCGACGATGCGGTCGAACGAGGGCCAGTCGCGCGCGGCTTTCCCGATCCCGCCGTAGACGACCAGGTCGTCCGGCCGCTCGGCGACCTCCGGGTCGAGGTTGTTCATCAGCATCCGCAGCGCGGCTTCGGTTTGCCAGCTACGAGCGCGCAGCACGTTCCCGCGCGGTGCGCGGATCGTGCGTGCGAGTTCCTGAACCAATCGGGTGCCCTCCGGCTCGACTACTCCCGGCCCGGACGGCGCGGCTCCTCTCGGTTCGGTCGAGCGCGCTTGCTTGCACAGGACCGGCTCGCCGCGGGGAAGCATTATGTCACCCCGAGGAGGGAGGGCGAATTGACGACGCTCCACGGGATCGACGATCTGGTGCTCGCGCTGCGCGAGCTCGGCGACGTGCTGCAGCCGGTGCGCGTCGCGGCGACGCTGCGCGGCGTGCGCATCGACCAGCGCACGCTCGAACCGTTCCTCAGCTGGGCGCCGAACCGCTACACCCGCAACCTCGTCGTCCGCGACGACGCCTTCGAGCTGATCGCGATCTGCTGGGAAAAGGATGCCTGCTCGGCGATCCACGACCACGCCGACTCCGATTGCGCGTTCGTTTTGCAGCAAGGCGCGATCACGTGCGAGAACTACCGTGTCGCGTACCCGGACGGCTTCGAGAACGGGCCGCGCGACCTGCGCCGTACGACGACGCGAACGCTGCGCGAAGGCGAGATCGACATGCGCAGCGGCCACCTTTCCGTCCACCGCGTCGGCTCATGTGACGGCCGCGCGATCACGCTCCACGTCTACGCGAAGCCGATCGACTCGTGCCTGCAGTTCGACGAGGACGGCACGTCGCGCGTCGCCTACTCGCGCTACGACACCATCCCCGCGTCCGCGAACTAGCCCCTTAGCCTCCGCAGCCGTTGCACGCCGGGTGCGTCCGGTCGTAGACCGGCTGCTTCAGGTACTCGGCGGGGTTGTAGGTCCAGAACTGCGAGACGTTCGGATACGTCTGCAGCACGACGTTCTGGTACTGCGTGCCTTGCTTCTCGACGCGGCGGATGTAGATGTTCTGCACCGGGTTGCCGCGGTCGTCGAGATGGACCGGGCCGCGCGGCGCGTCGGTGATGCGGACGGCGCGCATCGCTTTGACGAACGCGATCGGATCCGACGTGTTGCCCTTCATCGCCGCTAGGCCGCGGTCGAGGTATTGGGCGCCGACGTACGTTCCTTCGGCGTAGTAGGACGGTTCGTGGCCGTACGCTTTCGTGTACGCGGCGACGAACTTCTCGTTCGCGGGGTTCTTCAGCGCGGCGCTGTACTGCAGCGCGGTGATCATCCCGACCGCGTCCGGCGTGTCTTGGATCGTGCTCTCGTCCGTCGTGTTGCCCTGACAGATCAGCGGCATCTTCAGCCCGAACGCCTTGTATTGCTTGATGAAGTTCACCGCGGCGGCGCCCGAGTAGCTGCACATCACCGCGTCGACGTCGCGCGGCAGCGCCGAGAGGTACGGTGAGTAGTCCGACGTCACCAGCGGCGTCCAGACTTGCTTCGTGATCTTGCCGCCGTCGCGCTGGAACGTGTCGACGAAACCGCCCAGCGATTCCCAGCCGAAGCTGAAGTCGTACGCGATCGTCGCGACCTTGCGGTACTTGAGCGTCTTGTACGCGTAGTCGCCGAGGACGTGGGTCGGCTGGGAGCTCGTCCACTCCGTGCGCAGGATGTACTCGCTCGGCGTGCGCTGCGTGAGATCGTCGGACGAGACGATCGGGTAGACCGCGGGGACCTTGTGCTGCTCGATGTAGGGGACGATCGCCGAGCCGACCGCCGCCGAGAGCGGGCCGAAGATCACGTCGACGTGGTCCTGTTCGACCAGCTTGCGAATCTGCGTCAATCCGACCGACGGGTTTCCCTGATCGTCGGCGACGTCGACCTCGACCTTCATCCCGCCGAGCGTGTTGTTGTGCTCTTTGAGGTAGAGCTCGAGCCCTTCTTGCATGTACTTGCCGGGCGCGGCGAAGACGCCGGTCACCGGGTAGAGGAACCCGATCTTGATGGTCTTCGCTTGCGCGCGCGCTTCGTGCGGCTGCGCGCCGAGGCTTGCGAGCGCGAAGCCGGCCGCGGCGAGCCAGGCGACTCGTTTGACGTTCGTCATTTCACGTACCCCTGATAGCTGGGCGAGTACACCGGTTGTTTGAGATAGTCGACCGCGCGCCAGGTCCAGAACTGCGAGACGCGCGGGTAGGTCCTGATTACGGAATTGCAGGTCTTCGCGTACTTCGCCGCCTCGCCGCTGGTCGCAACGACCTTGCGGACGTAGACGTTCTCGACCGGCGCGCCGTACTGGTCGAGCGTCATCGGGCCGAACGGCGAGTCGGCGAGCTTGATCTCGCGCACCGCGCGCAGCAGCACGCCGGGATCGCTGGTGTTCCCGTGCACGTTTTCGATCGCGTGGGCGATCCATTGCGCGGCGGTGTAGAACCCGGTGGCCATGTACGAGGGCAGCACGCCTTCGGCTTTGCCGTACTTGTCGATGAACGCACGGGTCGCCGGCGCGTCGCGGCACTCGGCGAAGTGTCCGAAGCTGGTGATGCCTTCGACGATCTCGGGCGCGATCGAGCGAATGTTGGACTGGTCGGTCGTCGTCTCGTTCGCGACCAGCGGGATCTTGTTCTTCAATCCGAGCTGGCTCCACTGGGTGAGGAAATGCACCGCATCGGCGCCGACCATCTCGACGAACAGCGCGTCGGGCGCGGCGGCCTGCACGCGCGAGATGTACGGCGTGTAGTCGGCGGTGCCGAGCGGCGCCCAGATCTGGTCGGTGATCTTCCCGCCCTTCTGCGTGAACGTCTGCGCGAAGCCGCCGGCGTTCTCGTAGCCGAACGCGTAGCTGTTCGCGAGCGTCACCATCTTGCGATGGCCCTGCTCGTACGCCCACTCGCCGGCCGGATGCGTCGTCAAGCTCGAGCTCCAGCCGGCGACCTTGATGACGAACGCGCTTGCCATCCGCTGCGAAAGGTCATCGGCCGAGACGGTCGGGAGAAAGAGCGGGATGCGGTGCTGAATCGTGTAGGGCGCGACCGCGAGCCCTTCGTTCGCGAGGTATGGCCCGACGATCATCTGCGCACCGTCCTGCTCGACCGCGCGCCGCGCTTGGTCCAGCGCGTGCGCGGCGTTCGAGGTGGTGTCGTAGACCGTCGTCTGCACGGTGCGGCCGGCGACTTTGCCGTTGTGCTCCTTCCAGTACAGCTCCCACCCGGCGACCATGTCGTGTCCCGCGGCGGCGGCCGAGCCGGAGGTCGGCGCGAGGAGCGCGACCTTGATCGGCCCCGCGTCCGCCGACCGCGCCGGCGGCGGCACACCCGCGGACAGTATCGCGAGCACGGCGGCGAGCGCCGCAGTCTTCGCTGTGGTGGACATCTTCATCGCGATGATCCCTCCGGTTCCGGTGTTGTACGAGCTGCGCTTAAACCCCCAGGTACTTGGTACGAACCTCGTCGTCGGTGCGAATGACGTTCGGATCGCCGTCGAAGACGACGCGTCCTTTGCTGATGATGTACGCCTCGTCGGCGACCGAGAGCGCCAACGGCAAATTCTGTTCCACCAGCACGATCGCGAGCCCGGTTTCTTTCAGCGCGGACATCGTGCGCTCGAGCTCGCGGACGATCAGCGGCGCCAGCCCTTCGGACGGCTCGTCCATCAGCAGCAGGACGGGATTCGCCATCAGCGCGCGGCCGATCGCGACCATCTGCTGCTCGCCGCCGCTGAGCTGGCCGCCGTAGTGGCCGCTCCGCTCGCGCAGCCGCGGGAACATCTCGTAGACCGTCTCGCGCGACCAGCGCCCTTCGCGCGCCGGCAGCCCGCCGATGCGCAGGTTCTCCTCGACGGTCAGCGACGGAAAGATCCGGCGTCCTTGCGGCACCAGGCCCACGCCGCGGCGCGCGATCGTGTGCGAGGGCAGCTTTTCGATCGCCTCGCCGTTGAAGCGGATGTGGCCGGTGCGCGGCGGCGTGAAGCCGATCACCGAGCGGATCAGCGTCGTCTTGCCGACGCCGTTGCGGCCGAGCAGCGCCGTGACGCGGCCGGTCTCGGCGCGCAGCGAGACGCCTTGCAGGATGTGGCTGTGCTCGTAGTAGGTGTGGATCTCGTCCACCTCGAGCAGGCTCACAATTTCCCGCCCAGATAGATCTCTTGCACGCGCTCGTCGCCGCGGATCGCGTCGAGCGAGCCGTCGGCGACGACGCGTCCGTGGTGCAGCACGACGAGCCGCTCGACGACGTCGAAGACGACGCCCATGTCGTGCTCGATCAGCACGATCGTCAACCCGGCGTGCTCGCTCTTGAGCATCGCGGTGACCAGCGTCGCATCGGCCGGCGCGAGCCCCGCCGTCGGCTCGTCGAGCAGCAGCAGCTTCGGCCGCTGCGCGAGCGCGAGCAGGATCTCGATCTGCCGTTTCTCGCCGTAGCCGAGCGCGTCGACGAGATAGCTCGCGCGCGAGGTCAGGCCGACGCGCTCCAGCAGCGCGAGCGCTTCGGCGTCGCGCTCGCGGTAACGGCTGCGCGGAACCAGCATCGCGAACCGCTCGGCGCTGTGCGCCTGCAGCGCGAGGACGAGGTTCTCGAGGACGGTGAGCTTCGGGAAGAGCGTCGTCGTCTGAAACGTGCGCGCGAGGCCGAGCCGTGCGCGCGCGTGCGCGCTGCGGCGCGTGACGTCACTTGCGAGGAAGCTGACGGAGCCGCGGGTCGGCGGCAAATCGCCGGCGACGATGTTGAACAGCGTCGACTTGCCGGCGCCGTTCGGGCCGATGATCCCGCAGCGCTGGCCGGTCGGGACGGTGAACGAGACGTCTTCGAGGACGCCGAGGCTTCCGAAGCGCTTCGTCACACCGTTCAGCGCCAGGCAAACCCCGTTCGCTTGCGCGCCGTTCACGACGGCTCCGATGCGGCGACCGGTGCGGTGCGGCGCAGCTTCGCCCACAGCTGCGGGACGAGCACGACCAATCCGCCCGGCGCGTACATCACGACGGCGAAGTACACGAGCCCGAGAATGAGCTGCCAGCGCGGCGTGATCGCGCTGAGCTCGTTGCTGAGGAAGACGACGACGAGCGCGCCGAAGAGTTGCCCGTAGAGCGTCCCGATCCCGCCGAGGATCACCATGATGAGAATCTGCGTCGTCTGGTCCAGCGAGAGCGCACCCGGCCCGACGAACTGGTTGTACCAGGCGAACAGCACGCCGGCGAGCCCGGCGAACGCCGCCGAGATCATCATCGCCAGGTAGCGGTACAGCCACACGTTGTAGCCGAGCGCGCGCATCCGCCGCGGCGTCTCGCGCACGCCTTTCAAAACCAGTCCGAACGGCGAGCGCACGATGGTGAGCATCAGCAGCAGCGCGATCACGAAGAACGCCAAGCAGACGTAGTAGTAGCCGGTGTTCGCCGAGACGTCGAACGGCCCGACCCGTGGGCGCACGAGCCCGGTGATCCCGTTGTCGCCGCCGCTCACCGAGACCCACTGGTACGCCAGCCCCCACACGATCTCGTTGAGCGCGATCGTGATGATGATGAAACCGACGCCTTCGCTGCGCAGCGCGACGAGCCCGAAGATCGCCGCCGTCACGACCGCTGCGATAATCCCGAGCACGATCGCCGGCGCGAACCCGACGACGTGGAAGCGCGTCGCCGCGATCGCGACCGCGTACGCGCCGACGCCGAACAGCGCGGCCTGGCTGAAGTTTACTAAGCCGGTGAACCCGATCAGCAGGTCGAGGCTCATCGCGACGATCGCGAGGATCCACGTCTGCGTCAGCAGCGAGACGTAGAACGTCGGGACGCCGAGCTTCGGCAGCAGCAGCGCGATCGCGAGCCCCGCGGCGGCGGCGACGATCCAGCGGCGGCGCGCGCTCACAGCTTCCGCCCGAACAGACCTTGCGGCCGGAACGCCATGATCAGCGCGACCGGAACGAAGATCGTGAAGTACGACAATTCCGGAAACAGCGCTTTGCCGAACGCGTTGACGAGCCCGATCAACAGCGAGCCGACCAGCGCGCCGGTGAGGCTTCCCATCCCGCCGACGATCACGACGGCGAACGCGAGCGGCGTCAATTCACCGTCGAGCCCGGGATACGCGCTGGTGATCGGTCCGCCCAGCAGCCCGCCGATCCCCGCGATCAGCGCACCCGCGGCGAACACGACGTAGAACGAGCGGTTGACGTCGACGCCGAGCCCGCGCGCCATCTCTTCGTCGTCGACCGCGGCGCGGATCATGACGCCCAGCATCGTGCGCTGCAGCGCGAAGAACATGATCGCCGCGACCAGGAAGCTGATCACGATCACCGCCAGCCAGTACACCGGAAACACGAGCGTTCCGAGCTGCACCGAGCCGGCGAGCATCGGCGGCGGCGCGATCGAGTGCGGATCGCCGCCCCAGATCGCCAGGATCGAATCGTCGAGGATCAGCGTGAACCCGAGCGTGAGCAGCAGCGAGGTGAGCGGATCGGCGTGGTAGCGGTGCAGGAACGCGCGGTACACCGCCAGGCCGAGCACCATCGTCACGATTCCCGCGGCGGCGCTGGCGAGCCAGAAGTTCATGCCTTTCGCGACCAGCGTCAGCCCGACGTACGCGCCGAGCAGGTAGAACGCGGTCTGCGCGAGGTTGATGATCCGCATCAGCCCGAAGATCAGCGTCAGCCCCGAGGCGATCAGGAAGAGCAGGCTCCCGTAGGCGAGCCCGCCGAGCACGTTTTGCAGAACGAAACGCGGATCCATCAGGGATCCGGCGCGAGTCCGGCCATGGTCTTCAATACCGAGGCGATCGCCGCGGTGTCCTGCTTGCCGCGGCCCTGCGCGAGCGCCGCGGCGTAGAAGACCGCGCTCTGCGAGAAGAGCGGCGTCGGCGCGCCGATCTCACGCGCGAAGTCGGCTATGATGTCGATGTCTTTCTGGTAGACGTCGAGCTTCATCGTCGGCTCGTCGTACGAGCCGGCGACCATCATCGGCCCGCGCACGTCGAGCATCCGCGAGCCCCCCGCGCCGTCCCGGATCACGTCAAGCATCATCGCAGGGTCGAGCCCTGCCTTCAGCGCGAAGACGATCGCTTCGGCGGTCGAGAGGTTGTGGATCGTCACCAGCAGGTTGGCGATGTACTTGAGCTTCGAGCCGGTCCCGAACTCGCCGACGTAGCGCACCGAGCGCGCGATGCTGGTCAGCACGTCTTCGGCCGCGTGGTACGCCGTGCGGTCGCCGCTGGCGTAGAACGCGATGTCCTTCACGCGCGCCTGCGAGCCGGTTCCGCTCACCGGCGCGTCGAGCACGCGCACGCGGCGCTCCGCCATCACCGCGCGCACGCGTTCCTTCGCTTCGAGCGGGAACGTGCTCGCTTCGACGATCGTCAAGCCGTCGTGGGCGCCGGCGGCGATTCCGTCGTCGCCGAAAAACGCCTCGTCCATCGCCGCGGTACTAGGCAGCGCGGTGATCAGGACGTCGGCGTCGCGCGCCGCCGCGCGCGGCGTGTCGGCCTGCCGGCCGCCGCGCGCGACAAAGCGCCGCAGCGCTTCCGGAGCCACGTCGAACCCGGTCGTCGGAAACGCGGCGTCGATCAGGTGGCCGGCGTACGCCGACCCCATGATCCCGAGACCCACGACGCCGGCGCGCTTCGGCATCCGCTAGGCCACCGACGAGCTCTTCGCCGCGCTTTCGCGCGCGATCGCCGCGTTCACGCGCGGGATCACCTCGGTCGCCATCAGCTCCATCGAGCGCTTCGAGAGCGCCGCGTCGGCCCAGTCGTGTCCGGCGTAGAGCAGCGTGCCGAAGTCGCCGATCTTCGCGCGAAACGCGAGCAGCTGCTCGACGACCGAATCGACCGTTCCGCAGATCACCAGCGAGTCGAGGACGTAGTCGAGCGTGATCGCTTCGTCGGGCATCGCGCGGTCCGCTTTGAACAGCTCGGGGCGGCCGTTGCCGATCAGCTTGGTCATGATCGAGCGGAAGTAGTAGGCGTACGGGCCGTCGTGGCCTTTGGCGTAGCGCCGCGCCGTCGCGTCGTCGTCGGCGACGAAGATGCTCTTCGCGACGCGCCAGTCGGCCGGATCGGCGGCACGCGGACCGCTCGCGCAGCCTTCGACGTACTTCGGCCAGTGCGAGGCGACCCAGTTCGGCTGCAGGAAGTTCGCCGAGATCGGCGTCCAGCCGCGCTTCGCCGCCTCGGTGACGCCTTTCGAGAACGGCGCGACCGCCGTCACGACGATCGGCGGGTGCGGGCGCTGGTACGGCTTGACGACGCTCCCCTGCCCGATCTCCGGCTTCATCGTGCGCGCCGTGCTGATGTTCCAGTACTCGCCGCGCAGATCGTACGGCGCCTCGCCGGCCCAGATCGCGAGCACCTGATCGATCGCTTCGACGAACATCGCGGTGCGGTCGCGGTCGAGGTTGCCGAACGCCTCGGCGTCGGAGAGCAGCCCGCCGGGGCTGATCCCGAACAGGAACCGCCCTTCGAGCAGGTGGTCGATCATCGCGACCTGCGCCGCGACTTGCGCCGGGTGGTTGTTGGGGAGGTTGACGGTCCCGCTGCCGAGGACGATCTTCTCGGTGCGGTCGAGCAGCGAGGCGATGAAGGTGAGGCACGAGGTGACCGGCTCGGCGAGATCGGTCACGTGCTCGCCGACGAACGCCTCGGCGTAGCCGAGCCGGTCGGCCAGCACGATCGCCTCGCGGTCCTCTTTCAGGACCTCGGTGTAGTTCCGTGACGGCGGGTGAAGGGGCATCGTGAAGTAGCCAAGCCGCATCGCCGATCCTCCAGCGCGAACCTTCACGCAGGCGAGGGCTTTTCCTACTTATCGCCATATCAATAGCGCATGGCTGCGAAGAAGTCGCGGCGCACCCGGCTCGCCCCGGACGAGCGCGAGCGGCTGATCGCGCGCGGCGCCGTCGCGTTCTTCTGTGAGGTCGGGTTCGGCGGGCAGACCCGCGAGCTCGCGAAGCGGCTCGGGATCACGCAGCCGCTCCTCTACCGCTACTTCCCGAACAAAGAGGCGCTGATCGACCGCGTCTACCGCGAGGTCTACCTCAACCGCTGGGACCCCCACTGGGAAGAGCTGCTCGACGACCACTCGCGTCCCGCGCGCGAGCGCGTCGTCGCATTCTACCGCGAGTATGCAAAAGCGGTTCTCAGTTACGAATGGATCCGGATTTTCATGTTCTCCGGTTTGCGCGGGATGAACCTGAACAGCCGGTATCTGACGCTGGTGCGCGACCGCATCTACACGCGCGTGATTCGCGAAGTACGGCTGGCGTACGGGATGCCCTCACCGAGCGAGGTCCCGATCAGCGAGATGGAGTTCGAGCTGGTGTGGGCGCTCCACGCCAGCATCTTCTACATCGGTATTCGCAAATGGATATACGGCCTTGAGATTCCGGAGAACGTGGACGAGGTCGTCGCCAACCTCGCGACGTCGTTCTTCGACGGCGTTCCGGCGGTGATCGCCAAGACGCTCACGCCGGCGAAGAAGCGTACCGCGAAAGGAACGAGCGCGCGTTCCCGCCGAGGATAGCCGCGCGCGCGACGTCGTCGAGCCCGGGGATGCGCGCGACCGTCTCGCGCGGGTCGTCGATCCCCATGTCGAAGGGGCGGTCCGTTCCGACGACGACGCTCTGCCAGCCGACCCGCTCGACGAGATACGACAGATACGCGTCGTCATGAGCGACGATGTCGAAATAGATTTGCGAGAGATATGCGCTCGGCGGTTTCGGGATCGTCTTCGTCTCGGTGCGGACGCGGTAGCCGTGGTCGAGCCGGCCCGCGATCGCGGCCAGCGTTCCGCCGCCGTGCGCGAGGATCATGTTCAGCTGCGGAAACCGTTCGAAGACGCCGGCGAAGATCAGCCGCGCGGCGATCAGCCCGGTCTCCGACGGGTTGCCGAACAGGTTGCCGAGGTAGTACGGCGCGGCGCGTTCGCCGGCGAGCTCGTGGTGCGGGTGCATGAACACCGGGACACCGAGCTCGCAGCACGCCGCCCAGAAGACGTCGAGCGCCGGATCGTCGAGCGGCGCGCCGCCGATGCTGGAGCCGATCTCGACCCCCCAGCACCCCAGCTCCTCGACGGCGCGGTGCAGCTCGGCGACGGCGTCCGGCGGCGACTGCAGCGGGACGGTCGCGAACACCGCGAACCGCTCCGGCGCGCGCGCGACGGTCGCCGCGAGCGCGTCGTTCCCGGCGCGGCAGATCGCCTTTCCGAGCTCCGGATCGGCGAGGTACGCGAAATAGAATGGCGGGAGGCAGACGATTTGCCGATCGATCCCCTGCTGCTTGGCGAGCGCGGTCCGCGCCTCGAGATCGTAGAGCAGCGGGAAGTACGGGAGCCGCGTGTGCTCGGCCGCGTAGCCGCAGACTGCCTTGGCGAGGTGCAGCACCCCGGCGTCCTTGCGGGCGTCGACCAGCCCGCGGCGGCGGAGCGCTTCGACGAAGTCGTCGGGGAGAAAGTGCGCGTGGCAGTCGATGCAGATCGGCAATGAAAAGCCCTCGTCGCCTGCGCCCCTTGACAGGGGCTTCGCAAGCGTGCATTTTATCGCTAGATAAATAACCCTCTCCGGGGGTGAGTCCCACGCCACACGAGTCCGCCGCCGCGTCGTTCGACGCGCGAGACCTGCGCAACGCGCTCGGCACCTTCGCGACCGGCGTCGCGATCATCACGACGCGCGACGCCGGCGGACACCTGTTCGGGCTGACCGGAAACTCGTTCAGCTCGGTCTCGCTCGACCCGCCCCTGGTGCTCTGGAGCCTCGCGCGCGCGGCGCCGAGCCTCCCGGCGTTTCGCGCCGCGACGCACTTCGGCGTGACGGTCCTCGCCACCGAACAGCACGAGCTCGCCGAGCGCTTCGCGCGCCCGCACCCGAACAAGTTCGAGAACGTCCCGCACACGCTGGGCGAGTACGGCGTCCCGCTGATCGACGGCGCGGCGGCCCACTTCGAATGCCGCATCGTCGACCGCTATTACGGCGGCGACCACGAGATCTTCCTCGGCCACGTCGAGCGCTACAGCTACGAGCGCAAACCCACGCTCCTCTTCTGCCACGGAACCTACCAGCGCGCACATCCTCTCAAACCCGGCGACTAACCGCCGCCTTCCGAATCACCCGCTCGCCGGCGCGATCGAGGTCAGGTCGTAGAGGCTGCCGCCGTCGATGCGCAAAATCCACACGGCCTTTTGCGGGTAGTAGTAGCGGTGCGAGATATCTGCGGCGGAGCACCGACTGCAGGTTACTTTGATCGTGACGTGGACGGCCCACACCGGATCGGTGCCGGTATAGGTGCTTTTGACGCGTTCCCATTCATAGTGCAAATCGAGATTGCTGTGGTCGGCGCCGTTGCCGTTGAGCCCGACGGCGCTGCATCCTAGCTGCACATCGCTCGGCACCTTGAGCGGGAACTGAAGATAGCGCGGGTAGCACGAGAACACGGACCGCCCCTTCTTCGTGGTCAGCTTATAGAGGTTTCCGTCGCCATCATAGTACTCGTAGTCTTCCACGTCGGGCCCGCCGTGCGGGTCCGGCAGATAGCCGTGCCACTTGGAGCACGGAGGCGTCGGGCAGTCCGACTTGACGACCTCATCGAGAACATAACGCGAGAAATCGCCCTTGCCGGGACCGGGGGTCGTGCGGTGGTAGCGCAGCGTCACACCGGGTTGCCACAGCGCGCTCAAGTCCGGGCGCTGCAACACCGCAGGCGGCGCGCTCGCATTTGTACTCGGCGGCGCCGGAACAGGGCTCACGGTCTGGGCGAGCGCGGGCCGGCCCACGCCAAAGCAAAACACCGCCGATGCCAACACGATCCCGATTGTCCGCACCTACTCTCCTTCACCTCAAAGAGCAACCGTTACTTCACGGCGCAGGTGCCGAGTTTCGCATTCGCCGGCTTGACGCCGTGAACCGGGCCGAGCTTTATCTTGGCGAGCGCCGAAGTCGCGGCCGTCGGGAACGGCTTCGAGCCTGACGGATAGCAGTTCGACGCCAGCAGGAATGCCGTGACGTCCGCGTATTGCTTCGGCGTGAGCGAGCCGGGGTTCGAGAACGGCATGTTCTCGAAGATCGTCGTGCGCAGATCGCTCAGCGTCCACTTGTTGCGCTGCGCGTTCGTCAGAAACTCGGTTCCCGCGACCGCCGGTCCGGCGGATCCTTGAAGATCGGCACCGTGACATTGGAGGCAATACCGCCGGTACACGGGCGC
>DASZGA010000013.1:0-21343 GCA_035939295.1 Candidatus Elarobacter sp.
CCGGTCGGGTCGAACGCGGTCTTGATCTCGCGAAACGCCTCGACGATCCGCGGGCCGAACATCTCTTCGTGAAACTCGGAGCGGACGATCCCGTCGCCGTGCTCGCCGGAGTGCGCGCCGCCGTACTCGCGCACGATCGCGAATGCCTCCTCGGCGATCGCGCGCAGCTTGCCGACGTCCTCGTCGTGCTTCACGTTCAGCACCGGCCGCACGTGCAGACAGCCGACCGACGCGTGCGCGTAGAACGTCCCGGTCGTCCCGTACTTCGCGAAGATGCGGTTCAAACGTTCGGTGTAGTCTGCGAGATGGCGCAGCGGAACGGCGCAGTCCTCGATGATCGAGACCGGCTTCGCGTCGCCGCGCATCGAGGTCATGATGTTGAGTCCGGCGGCGCGGACTTCCCACATCTCGGCCTGCTGCGCCGGATCGGTCAGCTTCACCACCGCGCGCGGAAACCCGAGCGAGGCCATCGTCTCGTCGAGCGCGTCGAGCCGTTCGCCGAGCGGCGCCGGATCGTCGCCGGCGAACTCGACCAGCAGCAGCGAGCCGGGCTCGCCGCGCACGTACTTCGCCATGATCGGCGCGAACGCCGCGATCTCGCGCGAGAGCTCGATCATCGTGCGGTCGACCAATTCCACCGCGACCGGGTTCAGCGCGACCAGCGCTTCGGTCGCGCGCATCGCGTCGGCGAACTGCGGAAAATGGCAGACGCCGAGCGCCTTCGCGCGGGGGAGCGGCTGCAGCTCCAAGTCGATCGCGGTGAAGAACGCGAGCGTCCCCTCGGAGCCGACCAGCAGCTTCGCCATGTTGAAGTCGCCGCGCGGGTCGATCGTCTGGATCGCGTAGCCGCCGACGTGCCGCTGCAGCTTCGGGATCCGCGCGTCGATCTCGGCCGACTCGCGCTCGGCTATCGCGCGCACGCGCTCGACGAGCTCGCGATACCGCGCCGGCGCCGGCGCGCCGTTCGAGGCGGCAACCGCGCCGAAGTGTGCGCGCGTCCCGTCGGCCAGCACCGCGTCGATCCCGGCGACGTTGTCGGCCATGATACCATAGCGAATCGAGCGTGCGCCGGAGCTGTTGTTCGCGGTCATCCCGCCGATCGTGGCACGGCTCGCCGTCGACGGGTCGACCGGAAAGAACAATCCTTCTTTCTTCAGCACGCGGTTCAGCTCGTCGAGGACGATCCCCGGCTGCACGCGGACGCGGCGCGCCGCGACGTCGAGCGCGACGATCTCGCGCAGATGACGGCTGACGTCGACGATCAGCCCGCTGTTGACGGTTTGCCCGCACTGCGACGTTCCGCCGCCGCGCGGGGTCACGGGAACGCCGTGCTCGCGCGCGATCGCGATCGCCGCCTCGACGTCGTCAGCGGTGCGCGGTACGACGACGCCGAGCGGCATCATCTGGTAGATCGACGCGTCGGTCGCGTACATTCCGCGCGAGGTGCGATCGAACCACACCTCGCCGGCGATCTCCGCGCGCAGGCGCGACTCGACGCGCCGCGCGAGCACGGGCTCGCGCGCCGGCGCCGCGGTTCCGTCTCGAAGCGCCGCGGCGGTAGTCAACGTCAGACGGCGGCGGCGAGCGCCGGCGATGCGTGCGGCGCGGCAAGGTGCGCGAGCGCCGGCCCGACGCCCTCGCCGTGCGGGATCTTCGCCAGTTCGAGCCCCATCTGCACTCCGCACAGCGTTCCAGCCAGCATGAGGTCGTTGAACGAGCCGAGGTGGCCGATCCGGAACACCTTCCCCTTCACCTTGCCGAGTCCGGTCCCGAGCGACATGTCGAAGCGTGTCAGAATCGTCGCGCGCAGCGCGTCCGCGTCGAAGCCGTCGGGGAGCACGATCGCGGTGAGCGTGTTCGAGTACTCGCGCGGATCGAGCGCGAGAATCTCCAGCCCCCAGCCGCGCACGGCAAGGCGCGTCGCTTCGGCGAGCCGCGCGTGCCGCGCGAACACGGCCGCGAGCGTCTCCTCGTGCAGCATCGCCAGCGACTCGCGCAAGCCGTACAGCAGATTCGTCGCCGGCGTGTACGGGAAGTACCCCTCGCGATTCAGCGCGAGCATCTCGTCCCACGCCCAGTACGCGCGCGGCAGCCGCGCGCCGCGCGATGCGGCGAGCGCTTTCCGCGAGATCGCGTTGAACGCGAGCCCCGGCGGGAGCATCAAGCCCTTCTGCGAGCCGCCGACGGTCACGTCGACGCCCCACTCGTCGTGACGGTAGTCGATCGACGCCAGCGAGCTGATCGTGTCGACGAAGAACAGCGCCGGATGGCCGGCGCGGTCGATCGCCTCGCGCACCTCGGCGATGCGGCTGGTGACGCCGGTCGAAGTCTCGTTGTGGACGATCGCGACCGCCTTGATCGCGTGCGCGCCGTCGGCGGCTAGCCGCTCCTCGACCGCGGACGGATCGACGCCGTGCCGCCAGTCGCCGGGGATCACCTCGACGTCGAGGCCGAGCCGCGCCGCGAGCTTGCTCCACAGCGCCGCGAACTGACCGGTCTCGACCATCAGGACGCGGTCGCCCGGCGAGAGCGTGTTGACCAGCGCCGCTTCCCACGCCCCGGTCCCGGAGGCCGGATAGATCACCACCGGCTCCGCGGTCCCGAAAACCGGCCGGATCAGGTCCTGGATCTCGAGCGCGAGCCGGGCGAACCCGGGGCCGCGGTGGTCGATCGTCGCGCGGTCGATCGCGCGCAGCACCCGCTCCGGCACGTTCGTCGGCCCGGGAATCTGCAGGAAGTGAACGCCGCTCTGGAAACCCGGCACGCGCGGTCCTCCGACGCTTGTCGACGTGGGATTCGGACGTCGCATATTGAATGCATAATCCGAATTCCATGCTGATCTCCCGAATTTCTTTACACGAAGAGACGGTCGCCAGGATCCGCGCGATGATCCTGGAGGGCGAGCTCGGTGCGGGGAGCCGGATCGGCGAGCGCGAGCTGTGCGACCGGTTCGGGATCTCGCGGACGCCGCTTCGTGAGGCGCTCAAGGTCCTGGCCTCCGAAGGGTTGGTCGAGCTGCTTCCGCACCGCGGCGCGCGGGTCACGGCGCTCTCGGCGGCCGAGCTGCGCGACGCCTTCGAGGTCGTCGCCGCGCTCGAAGGGCTCGCCGGCGAGCTGGCCTGCGCGCGCATCTCCGAGGCCGAGCTCGCCGGCATCGAGGCGACGCACGTGCGAATGGCCGAGCACTACCATGAAGGCGACCTCGCCGGCTACTTCCGCTGCAATCAAGCGATCCACGAAGCGATCAACCGTGCCGCCGGAAACGCGCAGCTCACCGAGATGTACGCGCTCGTCTCGAACCGCGTCCGCCGCGCGCGCTACCTCGCCAACCATTCGCCGGAGCGATGGGCCGAAGCGATGCGCGAGCACGACGAGATCCTCGACGCGCTCAAGCGCCGCGACGGTGCGCGCTGCAACGCATTGCTGCGCGCGCACCTCGCGCACAAGCTGTACACGATCGGCGCAATGGAAGAGCGCGCCGCGGAAGAGCGCGCCGCGCGCTAGACCGCGACCAGCGTCTTCTCGCGGCTCGGGTTCGCGAGATAGCTCAGCGCCGGCGTGACGCCGTCGCCGTGCGGGATCTTCGCGAGCTCGAGCCCCATCTGCACGCCGCACAGCGTTCCCGCGAGCATCAGCTCGTTGAACGCGCCGAGATGGCCGATCCGGAAGACTTTGCCTTTCAAACGGCCGAGCCCGGTGCCGAGCGACATGTCGAACTTCTCTAAGATCGTCGCGCGCAGCGCGTCGGCGTCGTGGCCGTCGGGGACGAAGATCGCGCTCACCGTGTTCGAGTACTCGCGCGGATCGGCGGCGACCAGCTCCAAGCCCCAGCCGCGCACCGCGCGCCGCGTCGCTTCCGCGAGCCGCGCGTGGCGCGCGAAGACGTTGTCGAGCCCTTCTTCCTGCAGCATCAGCAGCGCTTCGCGCAGACCGTACAGCAAGTTGGTCGCCGGCGTGTACGGGAAGAAGCCGGTGCGGTTGCTCTCGAGCATGTCGTCCCACGCCCAGTACGCGCGCGGAAGCCGCGCGTTCTGCGAAGCGGCCAGCGCTTTCTGCGAGATCGCGTTGAACCCGAGCCCGGGCGGAACCATCAGCCCTTTCTGCGAGCCGCCGATCGTCACGTCGACCTTCCACTCGTCGTGGCGGTAGTCGATCGAGGCCAGCGAGGAGACGGTGTCGACGTAGAACAGCGCCGGGTGCCCCGCGCGGTCGATCGCCTTGCGCACGTCGGCGACGCGCGAGGTCGTCCCGGTCGCGGTCTCGTTGTGCACGACCGCGACGCCTTTGATCGCGTGCTGCTTATCGTCGGCGAGCCGCTGGCCGATCGCGTCGGGATCGACGCCGTGGAGCCAGTCGCCGGGGATGATCTCCACGTCGAGCCCGAGCCGCGAGGCGACCTTGCTCCACAGCGCCGCGAACTGGCCGGTCTCGGCCATCAGCACCTTGTCGCCCGGCGAGAGCGTGTTCACCAGCGCCGCTTCCCAGCCGCCGCTTCCGGAGGCCGGCCACACGATCACCGGGCCGCTCGTCTTGAAAACCGGCTTCGCGAGCTCGACGATCTCGAGCGAGAGCTTCGCGAACGCCGGTCCGCGGTGATCGATCGTCGAGCGGTCGATCGCCCGGAGGACCCGCTCCGGGACGTTGCTCGGCCCGGGGATCTGCAAGAAGTGAACGCCGCTGCGGAACTCGGACACCTACGCCTCCCAATGCGCCATTGATGGTATGGCGACGGATGGTTATTGTCCGAATGGCCAACGAGTCTTTCCGAGCTAGAGGTTTTCAGGCGCCAGCGGTTCGGCCAGGACGGGGTCGGGCTGCGAGACCGGCAGCGAGTTGACGACCAGCGCGCCGACGATCAGCGTCATTCCGCACAGCTCGGTGAGCGGCGGGACCTCGTGCAGCTGGATCGCGGCCGCCGCGACGCCGACGACCGGCGTCGCGAGCGAGGCGATCCCGGCGACGCCGGCCGGGAGCCGCGACAGGATGAACATCCACAAGAACCAGCCCAGCGCGCCGCCGCCGACCGACATGAACGCCATCGCCGCGATGAACGAGGGCGTCCAGTGGATCGGGGCCGGGAACGCCAGCATCAGCACGACCAGCGGGATCGTTCCCCACAGCAGCTGCCACGCGGTCAGCGAGAGCAGCTCGACGTCGTACTTCTTCCGCAGCCGCTTGGCGTAGACGGCGCTCGCGCCCCACGAGAGCCCGGCGAGCACGGCCAGCGCGTCGGCGCCGAACGAGCGCGCGTCGAGCGGCGCGACGACGAGCGCGAGCCCGACCGCGGCGAGCGCGAGCGCGATCCAGCGCACGCCGGCAATCCGCTCGCCGAGGTACGGCCACGCCAGCAGCGCCGCCCAGAACGGCATCGTGTAGCCGAGGACCGCCGACTTCCCGGCGCCGCCGTGCGCGACCGCGAGCGTCTGCAACAGCGTCCAGCCGGTCGTCTGGAGCAGCCCGAGAATCAGCGTCGGAACGAACGGCGTCGGCCGCAGCGAGCGCCCCGACAGCGCGAGGATCGCGAACAGGATCGCGGTCGCGACCGCGAGCCGCGCGCCGGCGACGAAGAGAGGCGATGCGTCGGCGGTCGCGATCTTGATCGTGACCCAGGTGTAGCCCCACACCAGCGCCAGGACGACGAGCGCAAGGTAGACGATTGGCGATGGCCTCAGGCTGACATGGGAAGGCGACGGCCGCTGGCTCACATCGAGATGTGAAACGAAAAAGGACGCCGGGGTTGAGCCGGCGCCCTTTCGTTGCGTGCTGCGAGACGCGGATCAGATCTTGATCCGAGCCTCGAAGTACATGTTGAACGGGAAGCCCGGGAACGTCGGGAAGTACGGCGTGGCGACCTGCGGTTGCAGTGCCCAGCCGGGGTTGTACTGGTTCCCGATGATCGGGTTGCCGCCGCCATTGACCGTCGGCGTGGTGTAGCCGCAAGCCTGGTTGACCGCGAACGGAACCTTCGTCCCGCCCCAGCAGCGGTTGACGATGTTCGCGAAGTTGCCGACTAGCGTGAGGCGCTTGTTCACGTCGTACGTGATCTGGGTGTGCAGCAGGATCGAGTTCGGCGCGACGAACCCGCCGACCCCGTCGAACCGCCGCGTGAACGGATCGGGAATCGAGAGGTTGAGCGCGCAGTTCGTCGCGTCGTACGGCGAACCGCCGGCCGCGCCGTAGCGGTAGCGAGGATCGTTGACGGTGCTGCCCGGGAGCGGCGCGCCGCACGCGTCGGGCTGGATCCCCGGCGTCGAAAGCGGTACGCCGTACCGCGACCCGCCCGAGAACTGGAGCGCCGGTGTGACCGCGAGCGGGCCGTGCTTGTACTGCACGAGCAGCGTTGCGACGTACGGTGCGCCGTAGGTGACGTATCCGCCGCCGCCGGGCAGGCCGCCCGGGAACAGGCTGAACGTCGGGAAGTTCGCGTTCGGATCGATCAGCGCTTGAACCGGCGCGTTCCAGTACGGGTTCGCGACCGTTCCTGCGCCGCACGCCGGCGCCGGGGCGCCGGCGGCGGTGTAGCACGGCGCCGCAACCGGTGTTCCCGCACCGCGCTGGCAACGGCCGTCGCCCGGGTTGGTCGCGCAGAACGAGGTGTACGCGTTGTATCCCTGTATCTGGCCGTTGATCGGATCGACCAGCGAAAGCCCGCTACCCAGGCGAGTGTAGTTGATGTAACTGTTCGTGTAGGTGAACGACAGCCGCCCGGCCAGACCGTTGCGCGAGAAATCGCCCTTGTCGATCTCGAGCTCGAAGCCTTCCGAGGTTTGCTTGCCGACGTTCAGCCCGGAGACGAACACCGTCCGCTGGTCGAGGAAGAACTGCTGGATCTGATCTTGGGTCTTCCGCAGGAACGGCGTGAACTTGATCGCCGTGTCGTGCGGGAAACTGTGCTCGTACGAGAAGTCGTAGTTGTTCGCGACCATCGGGCGAACCGGATGCATCGGCGTCGTCGGCAGCCCGAAGTTGCCGAACCGCGCGAGCTGGTTCACGTCGTTCGGCTGCAGGTAGTTGTACTGCTCGAACGCGCTGTTCGGCGCTTCGGCGTAGCGGCCGTAGCTGGCGCGCAGTACCGTGCTCGGGTTGACGGTGTAGGTCAGCCCGATTCGCGGCTGGAGCTCAGCGTACGACTCGGTCTGGTGCGTCACGTTGACGACGTTCGTTCCGTGCACCATGTTGTAGGCGTTGTAGAACAGCTGCCGAGCCGGCGAGTCGCTCGTGTCGGCGCCGATGAACCGGAAGTTGTCCCAGCGCAGCCCGAGGTTCAGGTTGAGCCGGTCGGTCGGCTTCCATTGGTCGGTGATCGAGGCCGAGGTGAACTGCGGCGTCACGGTGTTGAACGTCGCCGAGACGCCGGTGTTGCCGACGACGTACGCGCACGGATGGCCGCCGCACGTGCTCCCGTACGTCGACGCCGGCGTGACGGTGCCACGGTACGCGTCGCGCGCGGTGAACGAGGCCGGCGTGAAGGCGCCGAAGGCGCACGGGCCCGAGGCGCCCGCGCCGTCGTAGCAGATCCCGCTGTACGGGTTCGTCGAGTCGACCAGGAGCCCGACGACCGGGTTGTTCCCGATCCCGGAATTGTTGTAGCGCATCGTCGACGCGGTCGTGTACGAACCTTGCACCGAGAGGAGGTGCTGCGAGTTGAGCTGGTCCGAGAACTGCGCGCTCACGCCGCGGGTGTGGCTGTCGAGCAGGTACTGGACCGGGATCCCGAGGTTGTTCTGCAACGCCGACTGCGGGCCGTTCTGCAGCCAGTCGGAGTAGTACGTGTAGCCGTACACGCGCAGGAACGCGTTGGTTCCGAAGTTGCGCTGGTACTGCGCCTTCACGATCGACTGGTTGTTGACGAACGCGTCGCGGCGGTTCGGATCGATCTGCGCGCGGAACGCGCGCCCCATCGGCCCGTCGGGGAAGAGGTACGGCTGCGCGCTTCCGTTCCCGCCGGCGAACGCGACCGGGAGGACCGTGCCGTTCGGCGCTCCGGTGAAGTGATAGCCGTCGACGAAGCATGGTGCGCCGTTGCAGAAGCCCGGCAAGGCGCCGATCGCGTTCAGGAACGCCGCGCCGCCCTGGTCGTTCGTCGAGCTGGGCACCAGATTGTTGATGAAGTTGTTGTCGAACAGCAGCTGCACGTCGTCACGGTTCCCGTCCTTGCGCGGAATCCCGAAGTGGAAGTTCGCGACCGTGTCGCGATCTTGAATCGCCGTCGTGAAGCCGGTGAACGCGCTGTACGGGCCGAGCGCCCACGCGTTCGCCAAGCCGCCGTTCGTGTAGTCTTGACCTTGCGGGCCGTGGCACCCGATCGGCTGCGCGTTCGGACACGGCGCGAGCGCCGCGCCCCAGACCGATTGCAGGCTGGCGCCGTTGTACTGATCGTAATAGCGGAAGCCTTGATTGTACGCGCCGGCGCCGAGGTAGTACGAGAACGTGCGCGCCGGGGTTGCGCCGCCCGCTTCGAATGCGAGCTTGTTGTAGAAGACCGGCGTTCCGGCCGCCAGCGTGAGGTTCCGCGACGCGGGCGCCGTGCCGGTGCGGATGACCTGGTTGATGTAGCCCGAGATCCCGTTCGCCTCGGCGCTCGCCGACGGCGCGCCGGTGTAGACTTGCAGCTCCTGCTGTCCCAGCGAGGAGAGCGGTCCCGACGGGTAGTTGTCGAACGCGCGGTTGACCGGGACGCCGTCCAGCTCGTAACCGATCTGGTCGTAGTCGCCGCCGCGGATGCTGATCGTGGCGTTCGCGCCGATGTAGCCGACCTGGCTGTTCGCGACGAACACGCCCGGCACGGTCGAGATCGCGGACCACGCGCTGTTGAGGTTGCCGCCGCCGCCCGCGATCGACGCCTTGTCCTGCGTGACCGAGTTGATCGAGTAAACGTCGGCCGTCGTACCTGGTTTTACCAGCGCCGAGGCGGCGCGCGAGGTGACGCCGCCGATCTGTTTGAGGACCAGCGGCGCGAGGTTGACCGTCACCGTCTGGTCGGCTTGAACGGTCACGCCGGAGACGCTCGCGGCGTCGTAGCCGGTGCCGGCGGCGACCGACACGGCGTACGTGTCGGGGTTGAGCGAGATGAACGAGAAGCGGCCCGTCGCGTCGGTCGTCGTCGTCGCCGACTGTGACGGGCTGATGACGCTTACTTTAGCACCGGAGATGGGTTTGTTGGTCGTGGCGTCCGCGACGGCGCCGGTGATCGCTCCGGTCGTGCCTGCCAGAACGCTTGTCGTTCCCTGGAGCACGAACGCGAAGATCATCAGCATCGCGACGACGCCGCGCTTCAGCGAAGAAGCGGTCGTTGTCATGCAGTGTATCCTTCCGGCGAACACAATTCGCCGCTCCGGAATTTCTGCGCGCACGGGAACCGGCGCTGTCGGATTACTGTCGCTTCTCTGCCTCGCACTTTGTGCGTCCGGCGTGCGCGTTCGCGGAAGTGCCAGTTTAGTGCCGCGCACGGGCGCGGCCGAGGTTCAGCCCGCCAGCGGCAAGTGCGCTTCGACGTAGCGCTTGTACTTGTCGAACGCGTCGCGATAGGTGTTCGCGAGCGCGTGGTTCGGAACGGTCGGCGCGTCGTATCCGGCCGCGCGCGCCGCCGCGCTCGCGCTTTCGACCAGCCCGACGGCTTCCGCGGCGACCAGCGCCGCACCGAACGCCGAGGCTTCCTGCTCGCGCGGCTGCACCGCGGGGAGCCCGAACACGTCGGCGAGCAGCTGCCGCACCAGCGGCGCTTTCGTCAGGCCGCCGCTGAGCAGCAGCCGTTCGGTGTCCGGCGCGAGCTCGTAGACGACCTTGTAGACCGCGTACACGCCGAACACGACGCTTTCGAACGCGGCGCGGACGATCGTGCTGCGGTCGTGCGCGAGATCGAGACCGTCGAAGGCGCCGCGCAGCTCGCTGTTCCAGTACGGCGCGCGCTCGCCGCCGAAGAACGGAAGGACGACGAGCCCGTTCGCGCCGGGCGGGATCTTCGCGGCGAGCGCGGTCGCGCGCGCGAACCGCTCTTCCTTCGGCGTCTCGTCGAGCAGCAGCGCGAAGATCCAGTCGAGCGAGGCGCCGGCGGCGCTGGTCGGCCCGCCGACGACGTACTGCGCGTCGTCGGCGCAGTAGCAGAACGTGCGCCCGTGCGCGTCGAGGATCGGTTCGTCCGCGAGGATGCGCACGGCGCCCGAGGTTCCTAGCGTCAGCGCGACGTCGTCGCGCGGTGCGCAGCCGACGCCGATGTTCGCCAGCGGTCCGTCGGCGGAGGCGAGAACGAGCGCCGTCTCCGCGCCGAGCCCGAGCTGGCGCGCGATCGCCGGCCGGAAGCGGCGCAGCGCGGTCGAGGGAAACGAGGGCTGCGAGAGCTGGTGCGCGCCGACCTGCGCGAGCTGGAGCGCGAGCGGATCCCAGTCGCGCGTGCGCAGGTCGAGCATCCCGGTCGCCGACGCGATCCCGTGGTCGACCAGCCACTCGCCGGTCCAGCGGAAGACGACCAGCTCTTTCAAGCCGACGAAGCGGTGCGTCTTCTCGAACAGCCGCGGATCGTTCTCCGCGAGCCAGCGCAGCTTCGCGACCGGAAGCATCGGGTGCATCGGCGCACCGCAGCGCGCGTAGAGCGCCGAGCCGTTTCCGTCGGCGCGCCATTGGTCGGCGATTGCGTGCGCGCGCCGGTCCATCCAGGTGATCACGTGCGAGAGCGGCTCGCCGGCGTCGTCGACGCACAGCACGCCGTGCATCGCACTCGAGAAGCCGATCGCGGCGACGTCGCTCCCGCGCAGCCGCACGTCGGCGAGAACGCGCTCGAGGACGTGCATCGTCGCGCGGTAGACCGCCTCGGCGTCCTGCTCGACGAAGTCGGGATGCGGCGTCTCCAGACCATAGAACTCGGAGCCGCTCGCGATCTCGCGCCCGGCGGTCGTCGTCGCGAGCACCTTCACGGCACTCGTGCCGAGGTCGACTCCGACGACGACGGGCGCCGCTCCCGGCACGCTACGCGGGATCCGGGATCGGTTCGATCTTTCCGAGGATGAAGACGTACGACACGATCCCGATCAGCAGCACGACGGCCGCCGTGATGAACGCGTTCGCGAACGAGCTCGTCCCCGCGACGATGTAGCCGGTCACGATGGGAGCGAGAATTCCCATCACGTTGTTGAAGAAGTTCATGATCCCGCCGATCGAACCGACCCCGCCTTTCGGCGCGATGAGCCCGGGGATCGACCAGCCGATCGGGGCGGTGCACGCGAGCCCCGTCAGCGCGATCGTGATCCAGACGATCGCGATGTTCGGGTTGGTCGTGAACGCGGCGCCGATGATCGTCAGCCCCATCAGCATCCCGATCACGATGATCGTCTTGCGGACGCGCGTCGGCTCGAAGCCGCGCTGGATGAGGTAGTCGACGAGCCAGCCGCCGACGATCAAGTCGGCGATCGCGGCGATGATCCACGGGATCATCGCGTACCCGCCGGTCTTGATCACGTCCATGTGATACGTCTGCACGAGGTAGCCCGGGAGCCAGGTCAGCAACAGGTAGAACGAATAGCCGTACGCGGCGAAGCCGATCGTCAGCCCCCACACCTTGCGCTGCATCAGCAAATAGCCCAGCGCGGTGCCGACGTTCCCGGTCGTCGGCAGCCCTTCAGGCTGCGCGCCGCCTTCGGTGATGTACGTGCGCTCGGCGTGCGTGAGCCGCTTGTCCTCGCTCGGGTTCCGGTAGAACGCGTAGAATCCGAGAAAGAACAGGAAGCTCAGGATCGCGGTGACGATGAACGTCGCGCGCCAGCCGTAATAGAAGAGGATCACCGAGACGAACGGGATCCCGATCCCGGTCGCGAGCTTCGCGGCCGAGTCGAAGATCGCGGTTGCGAGGCCGCGCTCCTTGGTCGGGAACCAGTAGCCGATCGCCTTCGCGTTGATCGGGAACGTCGGCGTCTCGGCGACGCCGAGCAGCAGCCGCGAGGCGAAGATCGTCCAGAACCCGATCGCGAGCGCGGTCAGCCCCGACGCGATGCTCCACAGCAGCGCCGTGGCCCGGCCGATGATGACGACGCCGAAGCGGTCGAGGAAGACCCCGACCGGGATCTGCAGCACCGCGTACGTCCACGCGAAGCCGCTCAGCAGGTACCCGAACTGGATTTCATCGATCCCGAACTCCTTGCGGAGCGACGGCCCGGCGACCGTGAGGTTGACGCGGTCGAAGTAGTTGATCAGGACGCCGATCCCCAGCAGGATGGCGATCCCCCAGCGCAGGTTGGTGACGCGCTCGGCAGGGGCGATGATGCTGCGTTGCACGGTTGGCGGTTCTCCCCGGTCGGTTTCAGGCTCTATTCCCATACGAGCAGGCTCGCTAAGAAACATCGTCTCCGACGACGAACGAAGCACGCGGAATGAAACGCACGCCACCCTGGGTCTTCGTGGCCTTTGCCGGGGTACAGCTAGCGGCGCTCGGGCTTTGCCTGCTGGCGATGGAGTGGAGCTTGCGGGCCCACGAGGAGGAAGAGGCGCCCGAAGCGCCGCCCCCGCCACCCGCCCCCGAGCCGCAGACCGCGGCCCGCCCCGAGGCGCTCGCCCCCGCGCCCGCGGTCCAGGAGATCGCGTTCAGCTACCGCGCGCCCACGCCGCCGCCCCGCGTCCCCGAATCGGCTCCGGAGCGTGAGCCCGAGCCGGAACCGGCGCCGGCCGCCCGCGAGGCCGAACCAGAGCCGCAGTCCGAGCAGTCCGATGCGGTTGCCGAACCGCCGCCGTCACCGGAGCCGCCGCCGTCGCCCGAGCCGCCGCCGCGCCGGCCGATCGTGCGCGCGGTCGAGTCGTCGGCGGCGCCGCGCTTCGGGCCGCCGCCGGAGCGCGTTGCCGATTCGAACGGCGCGCCCGGGTTCATCATGGAAGCGGCGGACGCGACGACGCAGATCGTCCGCGGCAGAGCGGGCGAGAGCAGTCTCGCCTTCGGATTCTATCCCGACGGGAACATACGGTTCGTGGACGTCGACGGCGGGCGGTACGCGGGCAAAGCCGAGAGCGCGCGCGCGCGGATGCGCGAGATCGACGGAATGCGCGCTTTCACCGTGCAGATCGGCGTCGGGATCGACCAGCGTTTGCAAGCGACGTTCACCGGCGGACCGCACGACAGCGAAACCATCGCCCTGGAGCCGCTTGTCGGGTGGAGCGTTGCATGAACGTGCTTGACCGCCTTGATACCACGCTCCGCGTCGTCGGCGGCGCCCGCCTCGAGGGGAGCGTCGAGGTGCAAGGCGCCAAGAACGCCGCGCTTCCGATCATGGCCGCCGCGCTGCTCGCGCGCGGCAAGGTCACGCTGCGCCGCGTCCCGCGGATCACCGACGTCTCGGTGATGTGGTCGCTGCTCGAAGCGCTCGGCGCGCGGCTCTCGACGCAGGACCGCAACACGATCACGATCGACGCGTCGAACGTCAACAAGGCGCGCGCGCCGTACACGCTGGTGCGCAAGCTCGCCGCCTCGTTCGATCTGTGCGGTCCGTTGCTCGGCCGCTTCGGGCGCGCCGAGGTGCCGCTTCCCGGCGGCTGCGTCCTCGGCACGCGCGCGACCGACATGCACGAAGCCGCGTTCCGCGCGCTCGACGCCGAGGTCGCGGTCGCGCACGGGTATCTCATCGCGAGCGCGCGCAACGGCAGGCTGCACGGCGGCGAGATCGAGTTCCGCATGCCGTCGGTCGGCGCGACGAAGAACGCGATGCTCGCCGCGGTGACCGCCGAAGGCGACACGATCATCCACAACGCGGCGATGGAGCCGGAGGTCGTCGACCTGGCGAACTTCCTGATCGCGATGGGCGCGAAGATCGCCGGCGCCGGCGGCGACACGATCCGCGTCACCGGCGTCGCGGAGCTGCACGGCGTCGAGTACGAGATCATCCCCGACCGCATCGCGACCGGAACGCTGCTGCTGGCGGGAGCCATCACGCGCGGCGACGTGACGGTGAAGGAGACGCGGCCCGACGACGTCCTCGCGCTGCAGCTCGCGCTCGGCGAGTGCGGCGTGAAAGTCTCGAGCGGCGACGACTGGATCCGCGTCCAAGCCGACACGGTGAAGGGCGGAACCGACGTCGTCACCGCGCCGCATCCGGGTTTCCCGACCGACCTGCAGCCGCAGATGCTGTCGTTCTTGTGCACGGCGCCCGGGGTGAGCGTCGTCGAAGAGTCGATCTTCAACGCGCGCTTCTCGTACGTCAACGAGCTGGTCCGCATGGGCGCCGACGTGCGCGTCGCGATGGACAACAACACCGCGCTCGTCAAAGGCGTCACGACGCTCTCCGGCGCCCCGGTCGAAGCACCCGACATCCGCGCCGGCGCCGGCTTGGTTCTCGCCGGCCTCGCGGCGTCGGGCGAGACCGAGATCATCGGCCTCGAGTACATCGACCGCGGCTACGAGCGCCTTGAAGAGACGCTCTCCGCGCTCGGCGGTCAGGTCCAGCGCGCGAGCGGGATCACCCCGTTCAGCGAACCGACCGGTACGTTCGAAACGAGCGTCTACCCGAGCGTCTAAACGCCGGAATTTTCGCGGTCACTTGCGGGCGGCGACCGCCACGATCTCCACTTTGAAGTCCGCGCGGGCCAGGCGCGCTTCGACGGTCGCGCGCGCGGGCGGGTTCGCTTCGTCGACCCACGCATCCCAGACACCGTTCATCTCTTCGAACGACGCGATGTTCGACAAGTAGATCGTCACCGATAAGAGGTGCGACTTGTCGCTGCCCGCGTCGGCGAGCGTCGTTTCGAGCTTCGCGAGTACGTTGCGCATTTGGTCTGCCACGCCGGCTGACGCATTGTCCGGGACGTGTCCGGCGACGTAGATCGTGCCGTTGTAGACGACTGCGCGGCTCATGCGCGGGCCGGGTTCGATGCGATCGATGCTCATGGTTCCCTTCCGTTGTTCGCTATCAGCGGCTGAAGTACACCGCGGTGCTGTTGCCGCCGCAGACGAGGACGCAGACGCGCTCGCCGGGCTGCGGCACGTAGGCGCGCGCGAGGAGTGCGGCGTACGCCGCCGCGCCGCCCGGTTCGGCAACGACGGTGAGCGCGTCGAACAGCGCCTGCTGCGCGGCGCGGATCGCGTCGTCGTCAACCAATACGACGCGTTCGACGTAGCGCTGCGCGTACGGCAGCGTCAGCGTGCCGACGCGTTTCGGCGCGAGCGAGTCGGCGGCGAGCCCCTCGGCCGGCGCGTCGACCGGATGTCCGGCTTCGAGCGCGCGCGTCAGCGTCGGCGATCCGTACGGCTCGACGCCGACGATTCGCACGCGACCGGCGTACCACGCCGCTATCCCGCCGATCAAACCGCCGCCGCCGACGGCGACCAGCAGCGTGTCGATCTCCGGCAGCTGCTGCTCGATCTCCATCCCGAGCGTCCCTTGGCCCAGCAACGTCTCGCGCTGGTCGAACGCGTGCACCGACAGCGCGCCCGACGTGGCGATCATCGCTTCGCACGCCTCGAGCGCGTCGGCGTAGCGCTCCCCGGTGACGACGAGGTTCGCGCCGTACGCGCGAATCCGTTTGAGCTTCGCCGGCGCCGAGATGGTCGGCACGAAGATCGTCGCCGGCACGCCGAGCCTCATCGCCGCGTACGCGATCGCCACACCGTGGTTTCCGCCGGATGCGGCGACGACGCCGGCCGCCGGCACCTCGCGCGTGAGCAGGTTCGCGAACGCGCCGCGCGTCTTGAACACCCCCGTGTGCTGCAACAGCTCGAGCTTCGCCGTCACCGCGACGCCGCCCAGACCGTGGTAGTGCGGCTCGATCTCCAGCACCGGCGTTTGCCGCACGTAGGGCGCGATCACCCGGGCCGTTGCGACGATCGCGTCGCGGTCTGCGTCCGCCGCCCTGGTGGCTTCATGTAGCATCGCGCTTGACATGATAGAAGGGAATTAGCAAAATGGCAATATGCCGATCGACTTGGCGCTGCGGGCGATCGCGAACGAGCGCCGGCGCCTGATTCTGGCTTGGCTCAAAGACCCGCGCAAGCACTTTCCGCCCCAGGTCGACGGCGATCTGGTCGACGACGGGGTCTGCGGCGTCCTGATCGCGCGGAAGCTCGGCGTGAGCCAGCCGACCGTCAGCGAGCACCTCAAGGTGCTTTCGCAAGCCGGCCTGTTGCGCGGCAAGCGAATCAAGCAGTGGACCTTCTACCGGCGCGACGAGGCGCGCATCGCGGAGATCAAGCAAGCCATCTCGGAAACGGTCTAAGGATTCCGGTCGCGAGGCCCGAACGCAAGGGGGTCGTTTTCAAAGCGGCTTCGTCGCACGTGCGACGCAGCCCAATCCGGGAGTCAACATCATCGATATCGGGATCGACCTGGGAACCGCAAACGTCCTCGTCTACGTGCGGGGAAAAGGGATCGTGTTGCGCGAGCCGTCCGTCGTCGCCAAGGACGTCCGGACGAACAAGACGCTCGCCGTCGGCGAAGAGGCGCGACTGATGCTCGGCAAGACGCCGAGCAACATCCAGGCGATCCGGCCGCTGCGCGACGGCGTCATCGCCGACTTCGAGGTGACCGAAGCGATGCTCGGCTACTTCATCAAGAAAGTCACGCGCCAGCGCGGGTTCTGGAGCACCCTGTTCCGGCCGAAACCGTCGGTCGTCATCTGCGTACCGGCCGAGATCACCTCGGTCGAGGAACGCGCGGTCCGCGACGCCGCGAAGCTTGCCGGCGCGAAGTCGGTCGACATCATCGAAGAGCCGATGGCGGCCGCGATCGGCGCCGGGCTGCCGATCGACGGGCCGTCGGGAAACATGGTCGTCGACATCGGCGGCGGCACGACCGACGTCGCGGTGATCTCGCTCGGCGGGATCGTCGTCTCGCAGTCGATCCGCGTCGCCGGGAACAAGCTCGACGAAGCGATCATCCGCCACATCCGGCGCGTCTACAACCTGATGATCGGCGAGCGCACCGCGGAAGAGATCAAGATCAAGATCGGCTCGGCGTACCGGCTCGAGCAAGAGCTCGCGATGGAGATTCGCGGGCGCGACCTGATCAACGGCCTCCCGAAGACGGTGAAGATCACCTCCGAAGAGGTGCGCGAAGCGCTCTCCGAGCCGGTCCAGGCGATCGTCGAAGCGGTCAAGGCCGTGCTCGAGAAGACCCCGCCGGAGCTGGCGGCCGACATCATCGACCGCGGCGTGATCCTGACCGGTGGCGGCGCGCTGCTGCGCGGGCTGGATACGCTGTTGGGAGAGGTCACAGGAATCCCCGTTATCGTCGCGGAGGACCCGATGTCGTGCGTTGCGATCGGCACCGGCCAGCGCGTCGGATACTCCGGCTCGATGAACGGCTGATTAGCCGCCGACACCCTTCCGCCCCAAGGGCACGTTGTAACGAAGTGATGAACCCCGGCTCCCGGCTTTCTCGCCTAGCGATCTCGCTCGGCCTCGCATTGGCGTGCGGCTTCGCCACGCTCGGCGCGGCGCAGGGACCCGGGCCGGGCGCCGGCGGCTTGGCGACCCCCGACTACCGGATCGAGACCGACGAGACGCACTGGAACTTCAACAGCGGCGACTTCACGATGCCGCACCGCGTCCGGTTCTACCGCCCCGGGACCGACGCGACCGGCGACAAGGCGACCGGAAACTCGAAGCGCGGGACGGCGACGCTGATCGGAAGCGTCGTCGTCCACGACAGCGGAAACGCGAGCGAGGCCGGCGATGCGGCGTATCGCGGGAGCGGTCCGGCGACGCTGATGTGCGATCAGCTCGAGATCGACTCGAAGGCGAAGCTGTACACGGCGACCGGCCACGTGCACTTCACGCAGGGGACGCGCAGCGGAACCGCCGACCGCGCGCTGCTCAACCGCGCGAGCGGAATGCTGCATCTCGAAGGCGGCGTCCACCTCTCCGACAACGGCTCGACGCTGACCGCCGACTCGGTCGACTACAACCTGAACACGAAGGACGCCGAAGTGCGCGGCGGCCCCGCGGTGATGACGCAGCCTGCGAACCAGGCGCCGCAACAGCAGCCGCAGCCGGCCCGAACGCAAGCGCCGAAGAACGCGCAGAAACCGGCGACGAAACCGAAGCCCTCGCCGGCGCCGACGCGAAGGCCGTAGCGATGCGTCCGCGCGCGCGCACGACGCTCGCCGCCTTCGCACTCGCCGCGATGAGCACGGGTATGTTTGCAGTCGGGCCGTCGCCTGCACCGTCGCCGACGAGCTCACCGAGCGCCGCGCCGAAGAGCGCGCCGAGCACGGCGCCGAAGGCAGCGTCGAAGCCGGCGCTCGAGACGCCGTACTATAAGGTTGAGACCGACGAGATCTCGTACAAGGCGAACGGCGATTTCACGATGCCGCACAAGGTGACGTTCTCGCGTCCCGGCAGCGACGGGACCGCCGACCGCGCGGACGGGAACGACAAGCGCGGCACCGTCTCGCTGCACGGGAACGTCGTGCTGCACGACAACGGCAACGCTCCGGAAGCGGGTGCGCAAGCCGACGAATACTCGAAGGGCGGGCCCTCGACGCTCACCTGCGACCAGCTCGACGTCGACTCGAAGGCGAAGATCTACACCGCGATCGGCCACGTGCACTTCGAGCAGGGCGCGCGCAAAGCCGATGCGGACCGCGGCGTTCTCAACCGCAGCACGGGGATGCTGCGGCTCGACGGCAACGTGAAGACGATCGACGGCGAGTCGTCGCTGACCGCGACCTACGTCGACTACAACCTGAACACGAAGCACGTCGACGCCACCGGCAAACCGATCGTCATCAAACAACCCGTCCCCACGCCCGAGCCCGGCTCCGTCACGCCGTCACCGAAGCCGAAAAAACGCCGGATCCCGTTCTAACATGCTAGGGCTGTTCGACGAATCGGACGGCAGCGGCGGCGGCGGGCGCGGCGTTCGCGAGCCGCTGGCGGCGCGGATGCGGCCGCAGACGCTCGACGAGTTCGTCGGACAGGAGCAGATCGTCGGGCCGGGGCGGGCGCTGCGCCGTGCGATCGAGTCGGATCAGGTGCCCTCGATGATCTTGTGGGGACCGCCGGGGACCGGGAAGACGACCCTCGCGCGAATCGTCGCGCAGCAAACCGGCGCGCACTTCGCGGCGCTCTCTGCGGTCAGCGCCGGCGTCGCCGACTTGCGCCGCGTCGTCGCGGACGCGCAGAAGCTGCGCCGGACCGGACGCCGCACGGTGCTGTTCATCGACGAGATCCACCGCTTCAACAAGGCGCAGCAGGACGCCGTGCTGCCGTACGTCGAGGACGGCACCGTCACCCTGATCGGCGCGACGACCGAGAACCCGTCGTTCGAGGTGAACTCCGCGCTGCTTTCGCGCTCGCGCGTCTTCGTGTTGAAGTCGCTCGCCGACGACGACGTGCGCGCACTGGTCGAGCGCGCGCTGCACGATACCGAACGCGGGCTCGGCGGCGCGAACGTCGAGGTGGCGCCCGACGCGCTCGATGCGCTGGTGAACCTCGCCAACGGCGACGCGCGCTCGGCGCTCTCGACGCTCGAGTTCGCGGCGTCCGCGGCGCCGAAGCGCGACGACGGAACGCGCGTCGTCGACGTGCAGACGATCGCCGACGCGCTGCAGCGCCGCGCGACCGGCTACGACAAGTCCGGCGACTCGCACTACGACACGATCAGCGCCTTCATCAAGACGATCCGCGGCAGCGATCCGGACGCCGCGGTCTACTGGCTCGCGCGCATGATCGATGCCGGTGAAGACCCGCTGTTCATCGCGCGCCGGCTGGTGATCCTCGCGAGCGAAGACGTCGGCCTCGCCGACCCGCGCGCGCTCCCCGCTCGTGATGGCCGCGCAACAAGCGGTGCATTTCGTCGGAATGCCGGAAGGCTTCTACCCGCTCGCGCACGCGGTGCTCTACCTGGCGACCGCGCCGAAGTCGAACACTGTCGGCCGCGCGTACTCAGCGGCGCTGGAAGACGTCCAGTCGACGCGCAACGACCCGATTCCGCTGCACCTCCGCAACGCGCCGACGAAGCTGATGCGCAACCTCGGCTACGGCGAAGGCTACCGCTACGCGCACTCCGACTACGCCGACATGGACGCCGAAGGCGATCTCCCGCCCGCCGTCGCGCTGCAGTCGAACCTCCCGGAAGCGCTCGGCGAGCGCACCTACTTCGAGCCCGGAAAACAAGGCGACGAAGCTCGCCTCCGCGCCTGGATCGAAGAACGCCGCCGCAGCGCCCTCGGCGTCCCCGACGACCTCTTCGACGAAGAATAATATATGCGCTGACGCATCAATGCGTTAACGCATAAAGTTAGGTATGGACGCCGTCGCCCAGACGGCGCTAGCATCTCCTCCGCAATCCTTTCGCCGGGGCCTAGTCGGCCGCTGCCGGCGAGTGATCGAAGAGAGGGAGGTGAACAATGGTGCAACCACAGCATGGCAGTGAGCTCGGAGTGTCCCATTCTGCCGGCGAAGACCGTCTTGCCCGCGTCATTCGCGAGCACATCGCAAAGGGGAATCGCCCCGACTACGCGTTGGCGCAGGAGAAGGCGCGGAGACTGAACGAGCTCGCGGCGACGCACGAGAAATTAGGGCTGAGTGAGGACGAGATTGATGCGTTGGCTGACGAGATTTGCTCGCATCGATGAGAGTCGTGCTCGATACGAACGTCCTCGTGCGCGCCGCAATCGCGTGGAGCGAAGAACGCCCAAGCAGAAACCGGTGGCTCGTTGAAGTTGCGCTGATCGCACAACGCCGCTACGAGAACGTGACGTCCGATCCGCTCATGTATGAGTTGCGTTCGGCTCTGCAGCGTATCCCGCGCGTCGACCCCGCCTTCGTCGAGGAATTCCTCGATGCCCTTTCGTCGGTGTCGACGTTCGTCACGATTTATCACGTACCGATGGGCGTGCGAGACCCGCGCGACGACAAGGTCGTCGAGACGGCGATGAACGCTAACGTCGACGCAATCGTATCGGAAGACGACGACCTGCACGATGTGAACGCTCGCCGAGCGATCGCAAAGACGGGGATCGGTATTCGCGAGCGGCCGATCGACGTTTGGAAGGCGCAAAACCTGCTAGAGGCGCTGAGCGACCGCCCCAGGTTCAGCCCGTTGGTTGTGCCCGCAACGCTCGCGGCGTAAATCGTGCTCTTAGGGCGGGATGGGGCGGATCTACCTCGATCATGCGGCGACCACGGTCGTGCGGCCGGAAGCGGTCGCAGCGATGGTTCCGCTGCTCGGCGGAGGCTATAACCCGAGCTCGGTCCACGCTGAAGGACGTGCCGCTCGCGCGGCGTTAGACGATGCTCGGGAAACGGTCGCGCGGGTGCTCGGCGCGAGCGCTCGTGAGATCATCTTCACCGGGAGCGGCTCCGAGGCGGACGTCCTCGCCGTCGTCGGAACGGCGCGCGCCGCGGGCGCCAGCGCCGGCGACCGGGGCGGCG
>DASZGA010000014.1:0-3340 GCA_035939295.1 Candidatus Elarobacter sp.
GAAGATCGCGGAGATGGCGACCGGGATCGACGCGTGCGCGCTGCTGACCTATCGCGCGGCGTGGCTGCGCGACGTCGCGAAGGAGCCGACGACGCGCGAGGCGGCGATGGCGAAGCTCACCTCGACCGAGACCGCGCAGCGGATCGTCGATGCGGCCGTGCAGCTTCACGGCGCGCTCGGCGTCACCCGCGGGACCGTCGTCGAACGGCTTTACCGAGAGATTCGCGCGCTTCGCATCTATGAAGGAGCGAGCGAGGTGCAGCAGCAGATCATCGCGCGCCGCGTGTTCGCGCAGTACGAAGAGGAACGAGCATGACGCCGACCGCGCACCTGGATACCTTCGCCCGCGACCACCTACCGCCGCGCGAGGAGTGGCCGGAGTTCTTGTTCACGCTTCCGGAACTGCAGTATCCGGAGCGGCTGAACTGCGCAGCCGAGCTGCTCGACGCGACTGTCGCGAAGGGCTTCGGCGCGCGCCCCGCGATCCTCACGCCGCAGCGGCGGCTGACCTACGACGAGCTGCTGGCGGAGGCGAACCGCGTCGCGAACGTGCTTCGCGACGACCTTGGGCTGGTGCCCGGCAACCGCGTTCTCTTGCGCGGTTTCAACAACGACGTGATGGCGGTGTGCTGGCTCGCCGTCGTGAAGGCCGGCTGCGTCGTCGTCACGACGATGCCGCTGCTGCGCGCGAAGGAGCTGACCGACGTCGTCAACGCGGCGCAGGTGACGCACGCGATCTGCGACTTGCGGCTCAGCGAGGAGCTGCAGAACGCGCTGCCGTCGTGCCCGACGCTCGGCACCGTCGTCTTCTCGCACGACGACCGTCCGGGCGGGCTGGCCGCGATGGCGTCGCGCAAACCGGCGACGTTCGAGAACGTTGCGACGGCGTCCGACGACGTCTGCATGATCGCGTTCACCTCGGGGACGACCGGCCGGCCGAAGGGGACGATGCACTTCCACCGCGACGTGCTCGCGATCTGCGACACCTTCCCGCCTTCGTCGTTCGCGCCGGTACCTGAGGACGTCTTCGTCGGCACGCCGCCGCTCGCGTTCACGTACGGCCTCGGCGGCGCGCTGCTGTTCCCGCTGCGCGCGGGTGCCGCGACGGCGCTGATCGAGAAGCCCACCCCCGACGCATTGCTCGACGCGATTCAGACGTTCGGCGCGACCGTGTGCTTCACCGCGCCGACGTCGTACCGCGCGATGGCGCCGCTCGCGAAAAACTACGACTTGCGAACGCTGCGCGCGTGCGTCTCCGCGGGCGAAACGCTTCCTGCCGGCACGCGAAAGCTCTGGGAAGACGCGACCGGCGTGCGGATCATCGACGGGATCGGCTCGACAGAGATGCTGCACATCTTCATCGCCGCATCGGGCGACGCGATCCGTCCCGGCGCGACGGGAACGCCGGTTCCCGGCTACGTCGCGTGCATCTTGGACGACGAAGGGAATCAGCTTCCGCCCGGCAATGTCGGCCGGCTCGCGGTGAAAGGCCCGACCGGCTGCCGGTATCTTGCCGACCCGCGCCAGCGCGACTATGTGCAGCACGGCTGGAACCTCACCGGCGACGCCTATCTGCTCGACGACGACGGCTACTTCTGGTATCAGGCGCGCACCGACGACATGATCATCTCGTCGGGCTATAACATCGCCGGCCCGGAAGTCGAAGGCGCGCTGCTCGAGCACCCGCGGGTCCTCGAGTGTGCGGTCGTCGGCGCGCCCGACGAAGCGCGCGGCACGATCGTGAAGGCGTTCGTCGTTCTGCGAGACCCTCAAGCTGACGACACCACCGCTGCCGGTGACGCCGCGCTCGTCACCGAGCTGCAAGAGTTCGTCAAAGCGCGAATCGCGCCGTACAAATATCCGCGGGCGATCGAGTTCGTCGCCGAGCTCCCGCGCACGCAGACCGGCAAGCTGCAGCGCTTCAAGCTGCGCACCGCGGAGGCGAACGCATGAAGATCCTGCAGCCCCCGAGCTGGCCGCGCCCGAAAGGCTATTCGAGCGGCGTCAGCGCCGAGGGAACGACGGTCTTCGTGAGCGGCCAGATCGGCTGGGACGAGAATGGTCGCTTTGCATCGACCGACATCGCCGGCCAGGTGCGTCAAGCGCTGCGCAACGTCGTCGCGGTGCTAGCCGAAGCCGGCGCGCGACCGTCGGACGTTACGCGGCTCACGTGGTTCGTCACCGACAAGCGCGAGTATCTCGCGGCGCAACACCCGATCGGGGTCGCGTACCGCGAGATAATGGGCCGCCACTTCCCGGCGATGTCCGTCGTCGCCGTCGCCGCGCTGCTCGAGGACGAAGCAAAAGTCGAGATCGAAGCGACCGCCGTCATCGCGCGCTGATATCGGTCGCGCATAGCCGCGGCTAACCAGCCGGCTTCGGCACCTGTGCCGTGTACCAGTCGAGCAGCTCGCTCGCGGTCATCACGCAGATTTCGCCGTGCCCGCGCGCGTAGTCGAACACGCGGTCGAGGACCGCGATGCGGTGCGCCGCGCCGGTGAGGTACGGGTGCAGTGCGATCGCGAGGACGCGTGGCGAGCGCGCGCCCTCCGCGAGCAGCGTGTCGATCGCTGCGGTGCAGCGCGCATAGAACTCGTCGACGCCATGGTGCTCAACCGCGTAGACGACGATGTCGTTCGTCTCGACCGGATACGGGATCGCGACCATCCGGCCGTGCGCGACGCGCAAGTCGTGCGGCAGGTCGTCGGCCGGACCCCAATCGCAGCAGTATTCGAGTCCGGCCTCGGCGAGCAGGTCCAGCGTTTGCGGTGTCTCGACAAGCGCGGGCCCGAGCCAGCCGCGCGGGCGTTTTCCGCTCGCTGCTTCGAGCTCCGCGATCGCTTCGGCGATCGTCGCCCGTTCGTCGTCGACCTTCGCCATCGTGCGCTGCACGACGCCGTGCGGCATCATCTCCCAGCCCGCGGCGACGGTGCGCTCGATGATCTCCGGGTATTCGCGGCAGACGGCGGAGTTGACGCTCAGCGTCGCGCGCGCGTCGTGACGCGCCAGCGCGTCGAGCAGACGCCAGATCCCGACCCGCTGACCGTACTGGTACCACGCGAAGTTCGGCACGTCGGGAAGCGTCCCGCCGCCGAGCGGCGGCGGGAGCGCCGTGCGCGGCATCGGCTGGTCGTAATCCCACACCTCGACGTTGACGATCACGTGGAGTGCGAGCCGTGCGCCGCCGGGGAACGGCTGGAGCGGCGGGCGCGCGAATGCAGGCGTGTAGATCGTGCGGCCGTGCGAGATCATCACGGCGGGTTCCACGCGCAAGGCTCCGGCCCTCGGATCGCCAAGAGCGCGTCATGGCGGCGACGATGCGCGCGGCGGTCTACCACGG
>DASZGA010000015.1:0-3626 GCA_035939295.1 Candidatus Elarobacter sp.
TCCCGGGAAACGTCGCAAGCTGACCGGCGCCGTTGAACTGGTCGAGGTAGCGAAAGTCTTGGTTCGAGCCGAGAGCGCCGACGTAGTAGCTGAAGCTGCGGCTCGGCGTCGCGCCGCCGTATTCGAAGTGCAGGTCGTGATCGAACGCCGGCGCGCCCAACCTTGCGGAAAGCTCGGTAAATCCCGGATTCGTGCCGGTGCGCACGACTTGGTTGATGAATCCCGCCAGCCCGGTCGCCGACGCGCCCGCGCCGCCACCGCCGGTGTAGACCTGCAGCTCCTGCTGTCCCAGCGTCGAGGCTGCGTGTGCCGGGTAGTTATCGAAGGAACGGTTCATCGGGACGCCGTCGTACTCGTAGCCGATCTGGTCGTAGTAGCCGCCGCGGATGAACACGCTCTGATTGACGCCTTGCTGTCCCGGCGGAACGAAGACGCCCGGGAGCGAGGCGATCGCGGAGTACGCGCTATTCAGCGCACCGCCGCCGCCGAGCGGCGCGGCTCCGGCCGTGACGGCTTGGCCGACGGAGTACACGTCGGAGGTCGTACCGGGCTTCACCAAATCGAGCGGCGAGCGCGCGGTCACGTGACCGATCTGTTGCAGTGAGGGCTGCAGCGAGAGCTGCTCGGAGAGCTCCTGATCCGCCTGGACCGTGATCCCGCCGGCCACGAGCCGCTCGTAGCCGCTCTTCGCGAGAGTGATCGCGTACGTGTCCGGAGCAAGCGAGATGAACGTGAAACGCCCGTTCGCGTCGGTCGTCGCCGTCACGCTCTGCGACGGACTCGATGCTTCGACGCGGACCCCCGCCAGCGGCTTGAGCGTCTTTCCGTCGGTGACGGTGCCGACGATCGATCCGGTGGTTCCGGCGAGCGCCGCCGGCGATTGGAACACACCCGAAAGCGCGAACGCGACAACCAAGAAGAAGCAACGACGAAGCAAAGCGGACATACCGGCCCTCCCGCCCCGATTGTAGCCGTACGTTCGGAGCAGGGGTATCCCGGATATCCGCTACGCCGGCTCGCGCCGGCCGACGATCAGCGCGGCCAGCTGCGCGCGCGAGCGGACGTTCAGCTTCGCGAAGACGTTCGAGACGTGATGCTCGACGGTGTGCTCGCTGATGTGGAGCGTCCCGGCGATCTCGCGGTTCGTCGCGCCGAGCGCTACCTGCTCGGCGATCTGCCGCTGCCGCGCCGAGAGGACGCGTAGCGGATCCGCGTTCGCCACGGTCTCACCGGCCGGCACGAGCGATACCGTCGCGCCGATCGCCGCGTACGCCGCACGCGCCGCTTCAGTATCACCGGCCGCTTCGAGCGCGAGCGCGCGGTACGGCAGCCAACCCAACACCGTGAAGGCGCGCTCCGCGAGCCGGGCGCGGCGCGTCCGCTCGGCGCCGTGCGGAAGCGCGCACGCGTCGAGCAGCAGACGGTGCGCGCGCCGCACCCGCGCTCGCCCGTGCGAGCGCTCGAGCAAGCCGCGCATCCGCGCCGCGTCGTGCGCGTCGCCGCACCGCGCGACCGCCGTCGCCAGCGGCCAGCAGCGGTGCAGATACGGAAGCGCGTCGAGCGCGCGGCGCAGGACGGTGCGCGCGCCGGCGAGATCGCCGCGCGAGGCGCGCAACTCCGCGAATGCGGCCGCGACCGAACCGATCCGCTGCACCTCGCCGGACTCGAACGCGACGTCGAGCGCGCGCGCGTCGGCGCACGCATCGGCGAGCGCGCGGTCGTCGAGCAACAGCGCCAGCGGGATCCCGACGCTCGCGGCTTTGGTGCGGAACGTCGGCGTGTCGACGCCGGTCTCGAGCGCGGTCTCGATCTGCGCGCGTGCTGCGGCGAGCTCACCTGCCAGCGTCAGCGTGCGCGCGTAGTTCAGCGACGAGTACGCGAGCCGCCAGGCAATACCGCCGCGCCGTGCGGCGTCGACCGCGCGCTGGTGGTGCCGCAGCGCGATCTGCGTCTCGCCGAGATCGCAGGCGACGAGCGCGACGTTGTTCTCGACCTGCGCCACGAGCTCGATGTCGCCGGCATGGTTCGCATGCCGCGCCGCAACCGCGCCGGCGTGCAGCGCGTCCGCGCCGGCGCCGAACGCGGCGTGAACCTCGGCTTGGATCTCGCTGAAGTTCGCGCGCAGCTGCGGCGTGAAAGCGTCGGCTGTGCGCGCGGCGTGCGCGAGCTCGGCGGCGGCGCGCTCGCGATGACCGAGCGTGCTCTCGAAGCGCGCGACCGCGAGCGAGGCCTGCGCGGCGAGCTCGGGGCGGTCGAAGCGCGCGAGCGCGACGGCGGCTTCGGTCGCGGTCGTCAGCGATTCGGTCGTGTGCGCGTCGACCCACTGCTGGTCGGCGATCAAGAGCAGCGCGCGCGCCGAGCCGAGCGGATCGCGCAGCGCCGCGCGTTCGTCGCGGCAGCGCGCGAAACTCGGAAGCGGCTCGTCGCGGCAGCCGTCGAGGTAGAGCGCGGTCCCGAGCTGCTCGTAGAGCGCCGCGCGCTCGGCGCCGCGCGGGTAGTTGCAGCGCAGCGCTTCACTATAGTAGCGAATCGCGTCGCGGTAGGCGTGGCTGCGGTACGCGGCGTCGGCGGCGGCTTCGAAATAGCGCCGCGCGCGATCCGGCATCCGCGCCGCCGCCCAGTGCTGCGCGAGCTCCGCGGGCGGCGCCGCTCCGACCGCTTCGAGCGCCGTCGCGACGCGCATGTGCAGCGGCGCGGCGAGCGTGAAGATCAGCTCGTCGGCGAGGACGCGCCGCACCAGCTCGTGGCGGAACCGGTAGCGGTCGTCGCCTTCCGCTTCAAGGAGCCCGCTCGCGACCGCGCGCTGCAGCACCGCCGCGACCTGCGCGAGCGGACGCTCGACGATCGCGGCGAGAAACGGCGCTTCGAACGCGCGGCCGGCGATCGCCGCGTGCACGAGCAGATCGCGCTCGCGCTCGTCGAACGGCGCCAGCCGCGCCGCCGCGATCGCACGCGCGGTCAAGGGCACGTTGCGGTCGACACGCACCCGGCCGTGCTCGAGCGCGACGGCGAGCAGCTCTTCGGCGAAGAGCGGATTTCCTTCCGCCAGCTCTTCGATTTGCGCAAGCGTCTCCGGCGCGACGCGCACGTCGCGCGCGGCGGCAAAGCGCTGCAATAGATGCCGCGTCTCGTTGCGCGCAAGGCCTTCGAGCTGCACCGTCGTAGCACCGGCGCGCGCCGCGGCGCTGCGCACGGCGGCCAGCTTTCGCTCCACCGCGGCGTCATCGAGACGATAGGTGACGACGACGAGCGCCTGCGCGCCGCGCAGCTCGCGCACCGCGTACGCAAGCAGCGCGAGCGTTCCCGGATCGGACCAGTGCAGGTCTTCGATGACGACGATCAGCGGGCGGCGTGCGGCTTCGCGCGCGAGCGCCGCGACTACACCTTCGAAGAACGCCGCTTCGTCGCCGTCGCGCGAGCCGATCCGCGCCAGCACCGAGAGGCGTCCGCGCGCGCGGGATTCGAGCTGCCGCAGCAGCGTCTCAAAAGGAAGATACGGCCGCGCGAAACCCGGCTCGCAGCGCCCGTGCGCGACCGTGACGCCGTCGGCGAGCCGCTCGCACAGCTCCGCGACGAGCCGCGACTTTCCGGCGCCGGCGTCGCCTTCGAGCATCACGATCCGCGCG
>DASZGA010000016.1:0-15849 GCA_035939295.1 Candidatus Elarobacter sp.
TCGCGCGCGGCGACGTTCGTGCGCGTCATCTCGGCGCGCAACGCCGACCATCTGCGCGATCAGCTCGAGCCGGCGCGGCGCGCGCGCGTCGTCGTCGGCCACCTCGGCGTCGCGGTTCCGGAGACGGTCGTCGTGCCGCCGCAGCGAACGCCGCGGATTCTGTGCGCCGCGCGTCTGTGCAGCTGGAAAGGCCATCGCGATCTGCTCGAAGCGCTGGCGCTGCTGCGCGACCGCGGCGTCGAGTTCTCGGGCGATCTGGCCGGCGACGGCGAGATTCGCGCCGAGGTCGCCGCGACGATCGAACGCCTGCAGCTGGGAGATCGCGTGCGGATGCTCGGCAACGTTCCGCATCCCGAGCTCGTCGCGCGGGTGAACGCGGCGGAGTACGACCTGCTCGCGCTCGCGAGCACCGAGCGGTTCGGCGAGCACGAGGGGATCCCGGTCGCGGTGATGGAGGCGATGGCGGCGGCGATGCCGGTCGTGGTCACGCGGACCGGAAGCTTGCCGGAGCTCGTCGAGCCGGCGTTCGGCGCGCTCGTTCCGCAGCGCGATCCGCGCGCGCTTGCCGATGCGCTGGAGGAGCTGTTGCGCAACCGCGAGCGCCGGCTGCAGTGCGGCCGCGCCGGCCGCGAGCGGATTCTGCGCGAGTTCGAGACGCGCGCGACGAGCCGAACGCTGCTCGGCTGGATCGAGCGCGGGCCCTAAGCCGCGCTCGGCTTGCGCAGCCCGAGCTGTGCTTCGCGCGCGGCGACCGCGACGCGGCCCCACAGCGAGTTCGCGACGTTGTACGAGACCGCGAAGCTCGAGCGGTTCGTCCAGTCTTTCTTATAGGCGTGCTCGCCGACGCGCAGATCGTACTCGAGGTCGCGCTCGAACACCCAGCTCATGTCCTCGACGCGCAACAGCTGCCCTGGGCTGAAGTCCTGATATTTGAAGTCGTACGCCGAGAGGAACTGCTCGAAGCGAAAGTTGTCGACCCGCGCGATGCAGCTTGCGACCGGTGCGCCGTCGAGCGTCAGCGCGAAGACTTCGAACCGCTCGTCGGGCGCCGCCGCGACCAGGAAGTTGCGATAGAGCTCCGTGCTGTGCCACAGCGGGTGACCGCCGGTGCGCGCGAGCCACGCCTCCTTCTGCTGGAGCGTCCATTTCACGATTGCAGCACGGCGGTCGGGATCGGTGACCCGCTCGGCGCGCAGCTCGCCGAGCTTTTGGAGGCGGCGGCGGTGCTTCGCGAGCGATTTGCTCTGCAGCACTTTCGCGAACGCCGCGCGGTCGTCTTCGGTTTCGATGCGCGTGCTCGAGAGCGGTGTCGACTGCGTGAGCATCGGACGCCGTTGCCGTTCCATGAAGCGGTGCAGCGTCGTCCCGGCCGGGACGTACGGCAGCAGGATCGCATCGCAGCGAACGCCGCGGGAGAGGGTTTCCCAGGCCGCCGCGACGCGCGCGTCGGTGCGCTCGTCGCGCTCGAGGAGGATCGAGGTGTACTCGGCGACTTCCGGGCTGAGCGGGCGCGCCCGCGTCCACAATCCGTAGCGATACGTCACGAACGGCCACACCGCGACGAGGTCTCCGCCGGAGCGGCCGACGACGCAGCGCAGCCTCCGTCCGAGCGGCTGCGCGACGTGGTTCCACGACGCCCAGCACCATGCGAACCGCTGGGTCGCGTACGCGTCGTGCACGCGGTCCCACAGCGCGTCCCATTCCGGCTCGAGCGCGCGCAGCGCGGCCGGGTCGTCGACGATCTCCCAGGTATCCGGCGGCATCGGATCAGTACATCGAGAGCGTGCCGTCGACGCGCGCCTTGTCGACCGACTTGGCGAACAGCCACAGCGAGAGCGGCATCAGGATCGCCGATGCGACCAGCAGCCAGATCGCATCGCCCGCGACCTGCGCGAGCGGAACCCCGGACGCCGCAGCACGGAAACCGTTCAGCGCGTGCGTGATCGGAAGGGTCCACCCGATCGCCTGCAGCCAGCCCGGGAGCAGCCGCAACGGCAAGTAGACGCCGCCGAACAAGCTCGCGCTCGCGGTCGAAAGAAACTCGACCGGACCCGTCTTCTTGATGACCATCGAGAGCGCGGCCGCGAGCACGCCGAGCGGCGCGACCGAGGTGACGGTGAGGATCAGAAACACCAGCGCGGTGAGCGCGTCGACGTGCCGCAGGTCGAGCCCGAACGCCGCCGCGATCGCGAGGAAGACGACCGTCTGCAGCACCGTGTACGTCATCGACCACACCGCCGACGAGAGCACCAGCGTGTTCAGCCGCGTCGGTGTCGACAGCACGATCTCGAGCGTGCCGGTGAGCTGCGCGTCGCGGATCGACTCGGCGAAGCTGTTCAGCGCGGCGGTTTGAAAGCGCACGAACGCCGTGTTGATCGCGATGTACTGGAAATAGCTCGCGGCGACTTCGCCGGTCGCGCTGAACTTCGGCGAGTTCGGGATCAGTCGCGAGATGTACCAGGCGACGACGACCTGGATCACGATGCTCAGCCACGAGAGCGCGAAGTTCCCCGGATACGAGAGCGCGACGATCGCGTCGCGCCGGAAGATCGCACCGACGCGCGACCACGGCGACGCCTGCGGGAGGCTAGTGGTCGCGGTCATCTTGGAGCGTCACCTTCTTGAAGACGTCGACCGGCTCGTTCTCGACCGGGCGGAAGTCGCGCACGCCGGTCGCGCTCCACGAGATCGCGCGCATCAGCGCGCCGAGCGCGCCGGCGCGCGGCTCCATCTCGACGTGCAGATCGACGCTGCGCTCGCGCTTGATGATCCGCAGGTCGCGGAAGCCGGGGACGGTCCGCGTGCGGTGCAGCAGATCGTCGTCGACCGCGTCGACCGTCACGCGGTAGCGCGCCACCGCGTCGAGCTCGGCGTCCAACTCGCGCGGCGGCGCGAGCGCGACGATCCGGCCGCGGTTCACGACCGCGACGCGGTCGCACAGGTCCCACGCTTCGTCGAGCAGGTTCGTGGCGAGCACGACCGTCTTGCCGGCACCGTCGACGAGGTTGCGCCGAATCAGCCCGCGCAGATCTTCGGCGTGCACCGGATCGACGGCGCGCGTCGGCTCGTCGAGAAACAAGATCGCGGGATCGGCGAGCAGCGCGCGCGCGACCGCGAGCCGCACGCGCATCCCCGACGAGTAGCCGCCGAAACGCTGGTCGAGCGACTCGTGCAGATCGACCAGCTCGGCGCACTCTTCGATCCGCTTTTTCAGCACCGCTCCGCCGAGCCCCATCAGCGCGCCGAAGAACTCCATGTTCTGCCGCGCGGTGAGCCGGAAGTAGAAGCTGCGCTCGTCGCTCGTGCACATCCCGATGCGGCGCTTCGCTTTGAGCGGCTCGCGCTCGACATCGATCCCGTCGATCGTCATCCGCCCGCGGTCGGGGACGGTCAGCGTCGAGAGCAGTTTCAGCAGCGTCGACTTGCCGGCGCCGTTCGGGCCGAGCAGTCCGAACAGCTCGCCGCGCGCGACGGTCAAGTTGACGTCGAAGAGAACCTGGCGCCGCGGTACGGAACGACCCGTCATCGAACGAAGCATCGCTCCGAAGCCGTGCGAAACCGGAAAACTCTTGTCGACATGCTCAACCGTGAGCATCGCGTCCCTCATGGTCGATTGCCATGTGCCCTGGCGGCCCTCGTTCGTAACAGGCGAGCGCAAGTTCCGTTGCGAGCCGTTTCGCGCCGCCCGGTGGCGGGCAAGCGGTAGCCGAAGTGCGCATCGTCTGGCCGGCCGCTTACTACGGGACGCAACGCGGCAGCTTCGTGCCGGTCATCGAGCGCGTTGCCCAGGCCGTCCTCGCGCGCGGCGACAGCTTCGACGTCGTCCTCCCGGACGTCGCTGGGACGCTCGCCTGGCACGACGACTTGCGCCGGCTCGGCGCCGGGGTCCACCTCGTGCAGCCGTACAACGCCCGCGCCGCCGCGGCCGCGACCGTGAAGCTGCGGCCGGACGTCGCGCACGCGCACTTCGACGGATGGTTCGTCACCGTGACCGCGGCGCTGTGGCCCTCGCGCGCCCGCGTCCTGTGGCATCTGCACTCGACGTTTCAGCCCGACGGCGGGCCGCTGCGGTTCACCTGGCGGCGCACGATCAAGTTCCGGATCGTCGGCAGGCGCGTCTCGCGCTTCATCGTCGTCGCCGACGGGATGGCCGCCGAGGCCGAGCGGCTTGGAATCCCGCGTTCGAAGATCGCCGTCGTCCCGAACGCGGTCGACGGGAGCCGGTACCACCCGCCGGCCGCCGACGTGCGGGCGGCCGCGCGCGAGCGGCTGGGGCTGAACGGGTCGCCGGCGGTGGCTTTCTTCGGCCGCGACCCGCAGATCAAGGGCGCGGACGTCCTGGCCGCGGCGCTCGCAGCGAGCGGCGAGCTGACCGTCGTCACCGTCGCGACGCCGCCGGACGCGGTCGCCGAGCTGGCGCGGCACGCACGGGTCGTCTCGGTCCCGCTCACCGACGATGTCCGCAGCATCTTGTGGGCGGTCGACGCCGTTGCAATCCCCTCGCGCGGCGAAGGGATGCCGTACGTGGCGCTCGAGGCGCTGGCGTGCGGGGTCCCGGTCGTCGCGAGCGCGCTGCCGTGGGCGGTGGAGCTCGCCGCCGGAAACGCGGCGGTGCGGGTCGTCCCGCCGGGCGACGCAGCGCTTCTCGCGGCGGCGCTCAAGGCGACCCTTGCGGAGCATGTCCGCGCCTCGGCGGGAAGCTCGGCCGACCTCGGCGCGTGGGCGGCGCGGATCCTCGCCCTGTACGACTAGGATAAATTTCCCTGGGACCGCGATGCTTAGGGCTTGCTTGCGGGAATGACGAGCAGAAGTGGATTCCTGGATAACGACCCTGGCGGACTTCGATGCGGAACGCGCGCGCTGGGAACGCCTCTACCGTGCCGATCCCGCCCGCCAGGTGTTCCTGTCGTGGCCGTGGCTGCGCGCCTACCTCGCGGTCGCGGCCGCCGGCTGGCGGATCGCCGTCGTCCGCGACGGCGACGCGCTGATCGCGGCACTTCCGCTGCAGATCCGCAGCGCCCCGCACCACCGCGTCCCGATCGCGCGCGAGCTCGCGTTCGCGAGCGAGCCGGTCGGCGACTATCAGGGGATCCTGTGTCTTCCGGAACGCGAAGGCGAGGCGCTCCCGCGGCTCGCCGACCAGCTGCGCGCGCTGCGCTGGGACCGCGCCTCGCTCCGCGACGTCGCCGACGAGCGGATCGCCGCAATCCTCGGACTCCTCGAGCGCGACGGCGCCGTGGTGACGCAGACCGGGACGACGCGCTGCCTGCGCACGCCGCTGCCCGCGACGTGGGACGAGTTTCGGAAGACGGTCTCGCGCAAGACGCGCTACCAGACCGACTACACGCTGCGCCGGATCGGCGAGGCGCTCCCGAACTTCCGCGTGACGACGGCTTCCGATGCCGACATCGACGCGCACGTCGACGCGATCGTGCGCGTGAACCACGCGCGCTGGGGCGGGAACCTGCGCAGCGCGTACGCGCGCTTCGGGCGGCTCTTCCGCTCGGCGCACGATCAAGGCTGCTTGCGATTGCACGTCCTGTGGGACGGAACGGAGCCGATCGGCGGCGCCGCCTCGTTCACGGACGCCGAGACGAACACGTACAGCCTCTTCCAGCTCGCGTACCACCCGGAGTACGCGCGCTACAGTCCCGGGAAGGCGGCGCTCGCGATCGCGCTGCGCGACGCCGTGCAAAGCGGGTTTAAGACGTTCGATTTCTTGCGCGGCGACGAGGACTACAAGGCGTCGTACGCGCAGGATGAAGTGATCACCCGGCACTTCGGCGTCAAGCGGCGGGTGATTCGGTCCATTCTGTACGACGCCGTCCAGCCGTCGTATCGTTCGCTCAAGGCCGTCGCGGCGCGTGTCGTGTACGGACCGGGCCGAACGGTGTAAGCGGAGAGCGACATGGATGTAACGCGATTCTCGACCCTTCCGGAGCTCGACGCCGAACGCGAGCGCTGGGAAACAATCGAACGGCAAGACCGCTACGCGACGGTGTTCACCTCGTGGCGCTGGCTGCGCGCGTACTTGCCGGTCGCGCGGCTGCGCTGGTCGGTGCTGGTGCTGCGCGACGGCGACCTCGCGGTCGCGTACCTGCCGATCGCGCACGGCGGCTGGCTGTTCGACCGCGAGCTGTACCTGGGCGGAAACCCGCGCGCCGACTACACCGGGATGATCGCGCTCCCCGACTACGAGTGCCGCGCCGTCGCGGCGTTCGCCGGCGCGCTCGCGCGGCAGCGCTGGGACGCGTTCAACGCCTGCGACGTCCGCGATCCGCGCGTCGAAGCGATCGTCGAGCAGCTCGCGGGCGACGGGTTCCGGCTCGCCGCGACCGACGAGACGCGCTGCTTGTCGGTCGCGCTGCCGGCGACGTGGGAAGAGTACGTCGCGACGAAGATCAGCGCGAAGACGCGCGTGAACACGCTGCGCGTCGAGCGCCGGCTCGCCGAAGCGCTGCCGAACTTCCGCATCTCCGAGCCGGGGACCGACGACCTCGACGCGCACATCGAGGCGGTCGTCCTCGTGCACCACCAGCGCTGGGGCGGCAACATCGCTTCGGCGCGGACGCGCTTCGGCGGGATGTTCCGCAACGCGTACGACCGCGGTCTGATGCGGCTGTTCGTGTACTGGGACGGCGAGAACCCGATCGCCGGCGCCGCCGCTTTTCTGGACGACCTGCAGTCGTCGTTCGGGCTGTACATGATCGGATTCGACGAAGCGTACGCGAAGCTCTCGCCCGGGAAAGGGATCGTCGGGCGCGCGATCCGCGCCGCGATCGAATCGGGTTACACGCGGTTCGACTTCCTGCGCGGCGACGAGCCGTTCAAGCAGAACTACGCGGACGAGGTCACGCTGACGCGGCACTTCCGGCTCGCGGTTCCGGGCTTGCGCGCGGCGACGATCGCGTACGCGCGGCCGAAGCTGCTCGGGCTGAAGACCGCGATCGCGAACGTGATGTACCGTTCCGGCAAAGCGGTGTGAGCGCGCACGTTCTGCTCGCCGCGCTGGATCCGGCGCGGAACGTCTCCCGCGTTCCGATCATGCTGCGCTACGGCGGGTGCCGCGTCACCGCGCTCTGCCCGTCCGACACGAGCTTGGCGCACAGCTGGGTGATCGAACGCCACGTTTCGGTAGCGCGCGACGAGACGGCGATCGTCGCGGCGCTGCGCGAGCTCGTCACAACCGGGCAGTACGCGCTCACGATCGTCGCCGATGAAGCGCTGCTGCTCGCGCTCGCGAGCCGGTTGGAACCGTGGATGGACGGCGTGTTACCGTTCGCCGCCGACGCGGCGACGTGCGCGCTCGTGCTCGACAAGAACCGCATGCTCGATACGATCGCCGCGCGCGGGATCGCGATACCGCCGTCGCGGATCGTTGCGGCCGCAGCGGAGCTTCCGGCGGCGGCAGCGGAGATCGGCTATCCGCTCGTGCTCAAAGACGCGGTCGGATGCGGCGGCGCGGGCGTGCGGCGCGTCGACGCGCCGAATGCGTTGCAGGCTGCGTACGCGTCGCTCGCGCCCGCGGGCGACGTCACGGTGCAGCGGTTTCTGGAGTCCCGCCCGGGCTGTACCGACGTGCTCTTCGACCATGGCGTTCCGCGCTGCTGGACGTCGGCGCACATGCTCGGCCAGTGGCCGACCCCGCTCCATCCGGCGACGATTCGTCGCCCGGTATCGATCCCGGGGGTCGAAGCGATGGTGCGCGCCGTCGGCGAGGCGACGAAGTTTCACGGGCTCGGCGGGGTCGACTGGATCGTCGACGCCGGCGGCAACGCCTTCTTTCTGGAGTTCAACGCGCGGGTGACGCATGTCGTCGGCCCCGCGCGTCCCGCTTTCGGCCGCGAGCTCGGCGAGATGCTGGCCGGCGCGCCGCCGAAGCCGCACGAGCTGCTGTTGCCGCAGCGCGACATCCCCGTCTTTCCGTCGCACTTCGTGCGCGCGCTCAAGGATCGCCGCGGCGATCTGCTGCAGTGGCTGCCGTTTCGCGCGACCTCGGCCGATTTGGACTGGAACGATTTCGGCGTGGTCGGCAACGAGCTGGGTGCGCTCGCGGCCGGCGCGCTGCGCCGGCTCGGCGGCCGCCGCGCGCCCGAGGCGGAGACGCCGGAGTCCCGGCGCCCGCTGCGGACAGGCGACGCCGCTACCGCACCACGACCGCGCTGAGCGCGGGGAGCTGCGCCGGCATGCTGCCGGTCCACGTGGCTTGGCCGCCGGTGTACGCGCTGCGGTCGTCGACGACGAGCGAGCGCGTGTAGCTGCCGGCGAGACGCGGCATCGCGACCGGCGAGCCGCTGGGATTGACGATCGTCGCGCACGGACCGATCGGCGTTCGCGCTTGATAGCAGGTCGCGAACTCGCGGACGTACGCGCCGGTCGACGAGCGCAGTACGTGAATGTCGCTGGTCGCGGTGGCGCGCGGCTGGCGCGGAACGATGTCGTACTCCGGCCGCACCGTGTAGCCGTCGGAGGTCGGGCGCTCGGGCGCGGCGATCGTCGAGCCTTCGCTGTACGTCATCCACCACGACGCCATCAGGTAGATGCGGTTCGACGGCGTCGCGGCCGCGGTCATCATGCACAGCGCTTTGCTGTTGTGCGCGAGCACCGCGAGAATTCCGTTTCCGGTGCCGGCCCATTTGTCGTTGTTGTCGCCGGCGACGTTTCCGCCGGCCTCAGCGGTGTAGCAGCCTTCGTACTCGTCGCCGACGACGTTCGGTGAGTCGAGCCACTTGCCGTTGTACGACGGCAGACGCGTTGCCGGATCGTAGCCGTTGACGAAGACAGGCTTCAGCGCCGCCGCGAGCATCTTTTGGTTCGCCTTGATGAAGTCGGCGTCGTTGGTGATCTCGACCGATCCGGCGTTGAACCCGTAGAACCAGCCCGACGTCTGCGTGCCGTCCGGACCGATGAACGTTCCGCCTTCGTCGTCGGCGAGGAAGAAGTCGACTTTCGGCGAGTGGTTGAGCGTGCGCTGCGTGTACCACGTCCACGCGTCGCGCGCCGCTTGCGAAGCGGGGTTGAGCGCTTCCTGGTACTGGAACTCCTGGTCGACGTAGTGGTGCAGACGGCCGCCGTCGGCGCCGTGGAACCAGCCCGACTCGTCGGCGACATGGTTGCCGATCGCGCCGATGCACGGGTTCTGCACCGGCGGCGTGAACGGCGAGTAGCAGTACGGAACGTAGGCGGGGTCGGTGTAGGAGACGAGATACTTGCCGCCGAGCGCTTTGAACTGATCGCCGTGATCGGGATAGTACGCGCCGTCTTCGACATAGTCGGCGTGCGCGACCATGTACGAGGCCGGGATGTCGTTGTTCACCTGGTTGAGGCCGTAGTAGTACCACGTTGTGGTGTGCGCGGGGACGTCGCCCGGCGGCGGCTGTTGCTGCGGCGCCGGCTGCACGGCGAGCGTCGCAGGCGCGGAGACGATCGCGCTGCCTGGGACGACCGCGCTGAGCTTCACCGCGGAGATCGCGCTCGCGCCGTTGTAGTTCAACGTCGCCGTCGCGCTGGGGTTCGCGAGCGTCGTCGCCGAGAGCGACGTCGCGCCGCTCGTGTCGTCGTTCGACAGCGAGATCGGCGTTGCGTACGGATCGCTGCCGACGATCGTGTAGCCGGCCGCGTCTTGCGCGGCGACCGTTACCGGGATCGTCGCCGGCGTCCCTGCCGTCACGCTCGTCTTCGCGAGCGAGACGGTGACCTTGGCGACGACGCCGCCGAAGGTGAGGCTCACGGTGTTGCGCTGGCCGGAGGTGATGGTCGTCGTCGTCTGCCCGGTCGCGAGCATGTTGCCGGTCGCGCCGGTGTGGTCGAAGAGCGATGCGACGAACGTGACGGCGCCGGGGAGAACCTGCAGCGTCATGCTGCAGGTCGCGGCGCAGTCGGCGGTTTGCCGCGCGCCGCCGTACGTCACCGCGACCGACTTCGTACCGGCCGAGATATAACGCGTACGGCGCAGCGATGAGGGGCTGGCCCCGCTCGGGATCGCGATGGTGAAGTCGACGGCAGCCGGCGCCGATCCCGTCCCGCTGCCGGGGCCGTTTCCGCCCGGCGCGCTCGGTGGCGACGCCGGGAGGACGGACGCGGAGCTACCGCCTCCTCCGCCGCACGCGGCGGGGACGAGAGCAAAAAGGCAAAGGCCAAGCCGGAACGCGTTCGATAGCGCACGCATCGAAGTGAATCCCTCTGATAAGGTGATTGCACTCGACGCGTGACTCGCGTTACACTTGGTCGAAGCCGGTGCGTCGAGTACTGGCGATCCGCTGCACCGTCGGGCGAGCTTGCCGGCATGACCGGCGGTGTAGCGATTTCTGAACGGGATTTCTCCCGCGGCACCAGCGTACGAAGAGCCCGTCTATAAAACGTCTATGGCGACGAGCGCTGCGTCCGCCTTTGTATTATCGGACGCGCGGGGCCGGTGTTGAGCCGCTTGCGTCCTGATGTGACCCGGCCCGCTTTGCGAGGATCCGGCGCAGCGGCCGAAGCGGATCGAGCGTGGCGCGCTTGCCGTCGATGACGATTCCGCGCGAGGTCAGGCCCAGCGTGTGAACTCCGTCGGCATATCTGCCGAAACAGTGGGCGTCGATCCGCCGGACGACCGTCTCGCGGTACGCGAGCGGGGTCAGCTCGTCGATCCGCGCGATCGTCAGCCCGCTGCCGTACGCGCGCGCGCAGTTCTGGCCGGGGCGGTAGAGCGCGCCGTCGTGCGCGAACGGCGCGCCGGCGGGACGCGCGCGGGTGACGTCTTCGACGATCGGGTTGAGCGCGTGCGGCTGCCACGGGCCGTGCAGTGAATCGGCGTAGAAGGCGTAGAGCGCGAAGTCGGAACCGCGCGAAGCGCGCGTGCACAGCGCCCACCAGCGATCGTCGTGCACGAAGATCGTCGTGTCGAGCGCGTCGAGGTCCGGGATGATGGCGCGCTCGCGCTCCCAGCGCCAGGGGTACTCCACAGCGCGGTACAGTGCGACCTCGCGCGCCGCGGCGCTCTCCGGCACGATGTAGTCGACGCCTTCGAACGAGAACGCGTACGGATAGCTCAAGTGCTTGCCGGTGTCGATGATCGTTGCGCGCCGCACGACGGCCTCGCCGTCGCCGAGCTCGAGCGCGTCGATCACGCCGCGCCCACGCGTTTCGTCGTACGCCTCGACGAACAGCATCCGCGTTCCGCCGCGTTCGACGACGAACGGATCGGCGTCCCACGTTCCGAGCACCGGCTTCGGAAGCCAGCGCGCATCGAGCGGCGTGCCGTCGACGATCGCCGCTGCTCCCGCATCGGCAAACCCGACGTTCCACTCGCCGCTCGCGAACGCGCGCTCGACGACGTATCCGCCAAGACGCCGCGCAAGCGCCGCAGCGAAAGCGATGCGTTCGCTCCAGCGCAAGGGCGCAGCAGCGGCCGGCGCAGCAGCGGCGGGCAAGTGTTCTTCGAGCGTGGCGCCGGCGTTGATTGCGGCGACGAGGATCGCGGGCCACGCCGCAACTGAGAAGAGCGTCCAGCGCAGCGTGCTCGGATACCAGCGCGTCACCGGGAACCGGCCGGTTCGGAGAACCGTGTTCGATTCGGCGGTGTGCCGGACGAGCGCGACGTCGAGCGCGTCGGCGTCGCGCGCGATCGCGCGCACGAAGGTTCCGTCGGCATCGTCGCCGCCGTCGAAACGCAAGCGCCACACCTCACGGCCCGCGACGGGTCGCTCTCCGGCGGTCAGGTCGACCACGACGTCGGCGCCGGTGGGATCGCGCTCCGCGGCGGGGCGCGTGCCGGACGGGGTCGCGGCGGCCAGCGCCTTGCCGGTCAGCCGCGCATGGATCCCGCGCGGCGGCTCGTACCGGTGGTCGCCGGCGAAGGCGTTGACCCGGACGCCGTCCAGCGCCGAGAGGGCTTGGACGCAGGCGTCCTGCCACGCCGGGACCGTGCTGCCGCCGAGCACCACGTCGACCTTCGAGATCGGAGGCACAGGGAAATCATCGGCCAAAACGGCCTTTCCCCTCTCGCGCCGCGCGGAAGACCGATGGAAAACCACCGGGACGGGTACGTATCCGAGGAGCCGGCGACGGCTCGCTCGATGGAGATCTCACCTCGGATGGTTTTCGGGGCCTTCGGCCGCCGGCTGGACTTCTCGGACAGGCGCACGACCTTGGCGGCCGGTGCGGCCGGGCTGGTCGTGTTCGCCCTGGTGATCGCGTTTGCCATCGGCTCCGGCGACGCCGGCCTACTGCGGCTCCTCGTCGCGGTCGCGCTCGCGCCGGTGCTGCTGCTGGTCGCGCTCCGGTGGCCGTACGTCTTTCCAGCCGCGGTCTACATCGCGCTGGTGCCGTTCGACCAGGTCCTCTCGATCCCGGGCGCCGGGACGCTGACGCGCTATCTCGGGCTGGCGAGCATCCTCGCGGTCGCGGTCTACGCGTTCCGCATGCGCCGCATCGGCCGCCCGCCGCTCGCGCTGTATCTGTGGCTGGCGTACGTGGGATGGATCGCGATCGAGATGTTGCGCAGCGTCGACGTCGGGAACGGGCAGGCGACGTTGCAGGCGGCGATCTCGCTCGTCCTGCTGTTCGCGGTCTTCGCAATGGCACCGATCAACGAGCGGCAGTTGCGGTTTCTGTGCTGGGCGACGATCGCCGGCGGCGTGATCGCCGGGCTGTACGGGATGTATCTCTTCCACCAGCATCCCGAGCTGCTGGCGAAGACGAACGCGCGCGTCACGCTCGACCTGATGGGTCAAACGCTCGACGCGAACGCTTTCGCCGACGCGCTGCTCGCGCCGTTCGCGCTTGCGCTCGTCGCGACGCTGAACGCGCGCCGGGCCGGGCCGCTGCTGGGGTCGTTCGCCGCGTTCGCCGTTGTCGCCGCGGCGATCGTGACGTCGCTCTCGCGCGAGGCGCTGCTCTCGTGCGCCGTGATCGTCGCCGTGACGGTGTGGTTCTCGCGCCGCCGGCTGCTCGGCGCGCTGCTCGCGATCCCGGTGTTCGTGGTGCTGCCGATCCTGGTGCCTTCGCTGCTCTCACGCGTCCAGGACGCGATCGACACCGGCGGCGCCGGTCGCGCATCGATCTGGTCGGTCGACTGGCACGCGTTCCTGCAGCACCCGCTGATCGGCTGGGGAACCGGCAACTCGATCGACGCGTACAACCGCAACTTCCTCGCCGTGTTCCAGGCGTACAACGCCGGCTGGAGCCGTCCGCCGCACAACACCGCGCTGTTCCTCGCCGTGGAGTTCGGGATCGTCGGCGTGCTGCTGTTCTTCGGCGCGTGGTTCGCCGCGTTCGGCCCGCTCAAGAGGATCGAGCGCGGCGACTCGCTGTACGACTTGCGCGTCGGGATCACGGCCGCGCTCGCGTCGCTGCTGCTCGCCGGCTGCTTCGTCGACGTCTCCGCGCACAAGCACGTGTGGCTCGTGTTCGCGCTCGCCGCGCAGCTGCGCATGGTGATGCTGACGCGCCCGCTGCGCTACGTGCGGTAACGCACGAGCGATCTCGATGACGAACCGCTCCAGCCGCCCGGCGATCGCGCTGGGGACGCTTCTCGTCGCGCTGGTCGCGATCGCGATCGGCGCGTACCGCTTCCACCACGACCGGCTGGAGTGGACCTCGGACGGTGCGATCTATCTTCGCATGCTGCTCCACGACCGCGGCCTGAGCGAAGACGAAGCCAAGCGCCGGTCGGACGCGTTCATCAACACGACGCCCGAGGCGCGGTTGCCGGAAGCGAAGGGTTTCTACACCGACTCACCGCCGCAGCATTACCGCGATCAGTTCGCGCTGTTCCGCTCGCGGCCGTTGTATCCGCTGCTGGCCGCGCCGCTTTATCCGCGCTTCGGTCCCGACGCGCTGAAGATCGTAAGCGTGTGCGCGTACGTCGCCGCGACCGTGCTGATGTACCTCGTGCTGCTGCAGCTCGTCCCCGCTTGGCTGGCGGCGCTCGGCGCGATCGGGTTCGGAACGGCGCCGCCGGTGCTGAACTTCGCGGCGCTTCCGCTCACCGACGAGCTCGCGCTCGCGCTGTGGATCGCAGCGTTCGGCGCGCTGCTGGCGGCGCTGCGCGGTCGCGCGCTGCCGTGGCTCCCGCTCGCGATCGCCTCGGCGGCAGTGCTCACGTTCGTTCGGCCGGCGATCTATTTACCGTTCGGCGCGGCGCTCGCGGCGTTTCTTGCCTCACCTCGCGGCTCCGCGCAGCGCACGACCGCAGCGCGCGCGGCAATTGCGTTCGTGGCGATCGGCCTGGCATTCCTCGCGTTCACGACGTGGGTACACGGGCCGGGCGTCGCCCAGCAGTTACGTTGGGAGTACGATTGGGAACGCGCGACGGGCGGGCCGTTCTCGAACCGGCCGTTCATTATGTGGTGGGCGCTCACGTTCGTCGCGACGCTCGCGCAAGAGGTCGTCGTCGAGACGTACCGGCACGGCGCGCTGTTCATGCTCGTGCTGGCGGGGATCGGATTGGTCGCCGCGCGCGGAACGATCGTCGCCGCACTCGCGATCGGCGGGGCAGCCGCGACGCTCGTCGCGCTGATCGTGAATCCCGTCGAGCTGCAGCGCACGGTGACGCTCCCGCTCACGCCGATCTTGGTGCTGCTCGCGACGCTCGCGTTGTCGGCGGCCGTCGCGCGCATTCGCGAACGCGCTCCGGCCGGCGTTTAGACCGGCGCTCCGGCCCGCGCCGCGGGCGCTTCCATCGGAGCTGGGCGGCTCGGCGAGCGGCCCATCCGGAGGAACGGCTTCTCGAGATAGCGCCGCGAGAGTGCGGCGAGCGCGTACGCGACGCACAGGATGATCGCGAAGCGCAGGAGGTTCGCGCCGAGCGGGCCCAGCGCGCGCGGCAGCTCAGGCGCGAACCGGTTGACGAACGTCTGGTACCCGTCGATCAGCGGGACGTGGATCAGGTAGAGGCAGTAACTGAATTCCGCGGTGATGATCGCGAACGGGATGCGCAGCGCCGCGGTCGAGCGCGCGCCGCTGCACGAGACCGCGAAGATCACCAGCGCCGCGAAGATGCAGATCGCTTGCGGTATGCGCACGGCGATGCTTACCGTTCCCGCACCCATCCCGCCGAAGGGGAACGAGACGACGGCGATGAGGAGCGCGACGCCGAGCAGCGCGAGCGCAAGGATCGCGTCGGCGCGCGGCGTGCGGCGCTTCGAGGTGAACCACAGGGCGAGCAGCGCGCCGGCGGCCAAGCCGTCGGCTCGCATCCAGGTGAACTCGGTGTCGAAGGGATGGATCGCGCGCAGCACCGGCTCGCACACGACGATCGCGAACAACACGTACACGAGCGCGCGGCGGTTCAGCAGCAGCACGAGGACCGGCCAGAACAGATAGAACTGCTCTTCGACGGCGAGCGACCACAGCGGTCCGCCGCCGTTCGGCACGGCGACGTGCGCGAGCGGCGCGAGGTTCGCCGCGAACGCCAGGCACAGCGCGAAGTATCCTGGCCCCGTAAATTGCACGTACGCGATCGCGAGGATTGCCAGCACGAGCACGTACAGCGGGAGGATGCGCAGCGCGCGCCGCTCGTAGAAGCGGCCGAAGTACGCGGCGGCGCCGTTGGCTTTGCTGCCGAGGAGGATGCTGGTGATCAGCAGCCCCGACAACACGAAGAACAGGTCGACGCCGAGCCAGCCGTGCGTGACGATCGCTTCGATCGGCCGCGGCAACCCGCTGGGCGCGCGCGAGACGCTGGACGGCGGAACGAGCAGGTGACCGGCCATGACGGCGAGCACCGCGAGCGCGCGCACGCCGTCGAGCTCCGCGACGCGCTCTTTGTGCGCCTGCGGGACGATCTCGGCCGTGACCAGGCTCGACTCCATTCAAGCTCCTTCGGATCCGGTTATCATAGCGAGTATACCCCGGGCGTCCAGA
>DASZGA010000017.1:0-5485 GCA_035939295.1 Candidatus Elarobacter sp.
CAACCAGTTCCAAGCGCTCACGCTGGTCGTGATCCTCGCGATCGCGCTGATCTACATGCTGCTCGCCTCGCAGTTCGAGTCGTTCCTCGACCCGCTGGTGATCATGTGCGCGGTGCCGTTCGCGGTGATCGGAATCATCGGCGCGCTGTGGCTCACCCATCGCGCGTTCGGGCTGACGGCGTTCATCGGCTCGCTGATGCTGGTCGGCATCGCGGTGAAGAACGCGATTCTGGTCGTCGAGTTCACCAAGCAGCTGCGGCGCGACGAAGGGCTCGATCCGCGCGAAGCGCTCATGCACGCCGGCCCGATGCGCTTGCGGCCGATCCTGATGACGACGCTGGCGACGCTCGGCGGGATGCTGCCGATCGCGATCGGGCTGGAGTCCGGTTCGGAGACGCAGGCGCCGCTCGGCACCGTCGTGATCGGCGGCCTCGTCACCTCGACGCTCCTCTCGCTGGTCGTCGTCCCGACCATCTACCTCTGGGTCGCACGCCACATCGAGCCGCGCTTCTCGCCGAAGCCGCCCTCGTTCCGCCGCCGTACGCCACAGCCGCCGGTCCCCGAACGCGCCGCGGAGCCGACGACCGCGTAGCGATCGCCTCGGTTCGCCGTCCCGGCCTCACACCGGGACGGCGACTCCCACTTGGACGATCTGGTCCGCCGGGACGTCGAGCAGGTCGCTGGCCTTCACTTCGTTTCGCAGCATGAACGCGAAGAGCGCACGCTGCCAGGCGCGCATGCGCTTTTTGCCGCGTGAGCGCTCGAGGCGCGGGTCGGGAACGAAATAGCTTGCCTCGCGCAGGTCGAGGTCGCCGCGGCGCGAGCAGTCGCGAATGACGTCGGCCAGCTTCGGCTGTTCCATGAAACCGTAGCGCGCGGTCACGCGAATCAGCCCTTCGCCGAGCTGCTCGGAGGCGACTTGCTGCTCACGCGACACGTACGGCACCGACTCGCTCAGGATCGTGAGAAGCACGACGGTGTCGTAGCTGATATGCGCGCGCAGCCACTTGTGCTGCGCGACGTACGGGACCCCTTCCGGATGGTTGGTAAGGAAGACCGCCGTTCCCTCGAGACGGTGCGCCTCCGCACCGCGCGTCTCGCGCACGTAGTCCTCGACCGGGACGGACCCGGCGACGAGCCGCCGAACGACCTTGCGCCATCCGCTGGTCCACGTCTGCAGCAGCGTGAAGACGACGAGGCCGATCGAGAGCGGCACCCAGCCGCCCACGAGGACCTTCGGCAAGTTGCCGGCCAAGAACGGCAGGTCGTACGCGAGGAACAGCGCGGTCACGAGCGCGACCTGCCAAGCCGGCCAGCGCCATTTCGCGCGCACCAGAACGGCGTACGCGATGGTCGTCGTGATCATCGTTCCGGTGACGGCGAGTCCGTACGCTGAGCCCATCCTGTCCGAGGAGCGGAAGGCGACGACGAGCGCGGTCGTCGCAATCGCGAGCAGCACGTTGACGACCGGGACGAATATCTGGCCGGCGTGCCTGCGCGAGGTGTGCACGACGTCGAGCCGCGGAAAATAGCCGAGCCGCACGGCCTGCTGCGTCAGCGAGAACACGCCGGAAATCAGCGCCTGCGAAGCGATGATCGTCGCGGCAGTCGCGAGGACGACCATCGGGATCACGGCCCAGCCGGCGACCAACGCGTAGAACGGGGACTGCAGCGCGCGCGGGTCGGCGATCAGCGCCGCGCCCTGGCCGAGATAGTTCAGCACCAGCGCGGGAAACACGAGCGCGTACCACGCCAGCGTGATCGGTCCGCGTCCGAAGTGCGCGAGGTCGGCGTACAGCGCTTCGACGCCGGAGACGCATAGCACGATCGCGCCGGTCAGCAGCACCGCGAACGGGCCGTTGCTCAGCAATTCGCCGAGCGCGCGGCGCGGGTCGAGCGCGCGCAGCACTTCGGGGTGATGCACGATCGCGTTCGCTCCGATCCCGGCGATGGTCAGGAACCACAGCAGCATGATCGGTCCGAACAGCTTGCCGATGTATCCGGTGCCGCGCGGCTGCAGCGCGAACAGCGCGAGCAGCAGCACCGCGGCGAGCGGGACGACGTACGCCTGCGCCGCCGTCGTCACGACGCCGACGCCTTCGAGCGCGGAGACGACCGAGATCGCCGGCGTGATCGCGCCGTCGCCGTAGAGCAGCGCCGAGCCGAGCAGCACCAGCAGCACGACCCACGTCAGCCGCGGCGGCGAGCCGGTGCGGTCCGACGGCCGGAACTGCGCGAGGAGCGCGAGCGTTCCGCCTTGGCCTTGATAGTCGGCGCGCAGCACGAAGCCGACGTACTTCACGCACACCACGCCGACCAAGGCCCACACGATCAGCGAGCAGACGCCGAGCACGTGCGTCGCGTCGGGACGCGGCGCGTGCGCGCCCAGAAAGCATTGGCGGAACGCGTAGAGCGGCGAGGTGCCGATGTCGCCGAACACGACTCCGAGCGCGCCGACGGCGAGCGCCCCGAGCGCGCGCGGCGCGCGGTCGACACTTTCGGCGGTGGCGGCCAGCGTCGGATCCTCACGCCGCTCGCGCGCCTCGGCAAGGTCGCTCACGCCGAGCCTATTACCCAGCTACCGGGCTTCTGCGCGATGTTCAGCTAGGATTATCGTAAGCATCGCAAAAAAGTTGGCTGGCCGGCATGGTTCGGTGGAGGAACTCGTGGCGACTCACGGCGGTTCTGCACAGAGCGCTTTCCGTCTCGCGAAGGTCGCGGGCATCTTTACCATCATCGCCTCGGCCCTTGCGCAAGAATACGGCAGTATCAATTTCGTCGTCGTCAACAGCGTAGGGCACTACCCAGCCGTCGAAGGCCTCGCACCGTACGCCGTCATTCTGGCGGGCCTGTTGCTGTTGCCCAAGGTCGCCATCTTCGCGCGTTTCTCCGAGGTAGCGCCGCGGGCTGGATCGACGTATGTGTGGCTAACCCGCTCCTTGAATGCGCCGGTAGGCTTTAGTGTCGCCTTCGTGTGGTTCGTCGGGGTCGCCGCCGCGGGTGGATTCTTGGCGTTCACGTGTGCCGTGTTTATCGGTGCGTTTCTCAAATCGATTGGGATGCCGTTTCAATGGGCGACGTCGTCTGCCGGACACCTCATAATCGGCCTGACCGTAATCTGGGCCATTTTCGGTATCCACCTTGCCGGGATCAAACATTACGCCAGGCTAGTCCTCGTAACGTTCGTGCTGATTCTCGTCGCTGCGACGATCACGGTCGCGTACGGGTTTGGGACTTCGCAGGACGTGTTCTTGTCAAACGTCGTCCGCTACGTACCGATCACGACTCCTCCGCCGGCTGCTCCGTCGCTCGGCGCCTTCATTTCGGTCACGGCGCTCTTCCTGTTCGCCTACGGCGGACTTACCGTCTCAGCGTCACTCGGCGGCGAAACGCGTGATGCGACACGGACGATGCCGCGTGGGATCATCCTTGGTTGGCTCGGCATTTTAAGTCTCTACGCCGTCGTTGGATTCGCTCTGTTTCATGCGATCCCGTGGTGGTCGATACCGCCGCTGATCGCCCAAAAGCACCTTGCAATTGCGACGACACCCGGTTTGATCGGACTGATCGCGCCGCGCGCAGTCTCGGCGCTCCTGAACCTTCTCGTTGCGGTAATCGTGATCGCCACGATCGCTCCGGGGATGCTTGAAACATCGCGTTACATCTTCGCTTGGGCGCAAGACGGCTTGTTGCCGGCTCACTACACGCGGACGAATCGAAACCAAGTTCCGCATGTCGCACTAGTCACGATCGCCCTTCTCACCTCGCTCTTCCTCGTCGAGGCGACCTTCGGCGGTTGGGCGATCGGCGTCGGGCTTCGTTCGCTCAGCCTCGTCGTGGTCTTCGGGATGCTCGGCATCGGCGTCTTCAACATGCGATTCGGGATGGCAAGAGCGAGCAAGCTCGCAGAGGCTGTCGCCGGCCGGGCCGACATGCTGGTCTGGGCGTCCCTCGCGGTCGTCATCGCGCTGATGCTCTTGTTCAGCATCATCGTGGTCCCGAACACCGTCTGGTGGCTACAACCGAGTTTCCAAGGACTGATTGCGCTGTCGGTCGCGCTTTGGATCTACCGTTCAGCCAGCCGGCGAGACGGCACGATTGGGACGCGGACCGCCGATTTGCCTACGGAATAGGCCTGCTGCTCTACGTTCCCGCGTCGCCGTTCACGTGGAAGACGAACTTCAGGATGAGGCGATGGAGCGTGCTGAACGCGGCCGGCGTGCCGTAGTTCAGGAACAGCTCGTCGCCGTTGCCGAAGCGGCGGTGGTACGAGAACGCGAGATTCGTGCCGGCTTGCGGCGCGAACCCGCCGAGCCCGTTGATCGAGCGCAGCGAAACAGAGAGGTTCGACTCGGCGTCGAGCGGCGCGCCGATTGAGATGCGCCGCAGCCACTGCGAGTCGAGCGCGCCGGTCGTGAGCGAGCGCTCAGCCGTGCCGTCGTATTCGAGCCCGAGCGAAAGCCGCCCGAGCGGGCGCGACGTCGTGAGCGAATAGAGCCGCGTATCGTTGCCGCCGAACGGGCCGAACGAGACGGAGAGATCGATCGGCCGGGGTGTGCCGTCCTTGTAGCCGACGGCCGCTTGAAAGAGGTTGAAGCGCGTATCTTGCCCGTTCCGATAGCACGGGAAGCCGGTGAAGAACGCGCGCCCGGCGACCGGCCCTGAGCACGCGCGGTTGTCGGCGAACACGTCGTAGCTGCGCAGTGTCCCGAAACTCGGCCCGAGCCCGTTGATCGAGAAGCCGTTCTTGAACGCCGCGGTCGCGTTGATCATCATATCCGCTTCGTGAACGGCGCCGGACTGGTCGAACCAGCGATCGACCGCGATCGACATCAGAAAGTTCTTCGCCCATTTGGACGACCCCGATGTTTGCGTGTACGCCTGAAAGCCGCGAATGTCCGAATTGAACGTGAGGCCGTCGATCGGGTTGAAGTTCGGGCTCACGTCGTTGTAACCGATCACCGCTTGCCAGTTCGGCTTCGTGACGCCCACGAAGTTGTTGGTGAGGTGCGCGACGCCGGTCTGCGGCACCCAGCTGCCGTGTTCGAACGTCTCGCCCGTTCCCCAGAAGAATCCCGTCTTCGCGTTTAGACCGTCGGCGCCGACGTCGGTCGTCATGTCGTCGCCGGCCAGGCTGTGATGCGCGATGACGCCGTCTGCAAAATACCGAAACGACCGGTCCGGCAACGCGTGCTTGTAACCGTAGGCGATGTCGTCGAACGTGTTGCCGGTCGTCGCGTCGAACCCGCGAAAGCCCAGTACGCCGAACGACTGCAGTCCGAAGGAACCTTCGAGCTTCGCGCCGCGGTCGAACGGCCCGATGCGCGGTGAGTAAAACAACAGAATGCCCGGGCTGGTGGGACTCGAAAACGACGACGTCTTGTTCACTTGGACGAAGCTCGCGCCTTGTGCGAAGAACGGCCGGTACTCGGTCAGCTGCCGCGCAAACTCCTGAGGGACGATGGTCTGCTGATCGACCTCGACG
>DASZGA010000018.1:0-22083 GCA_035939295.1 Candidatus Elarobacter sp.
GCGGGCTGGCATCTCGGCGATCAGCTCGACTACTTCTCCACCGTGCTCGACGCCGGCCGCGGCTACGAGCTGCGCCGTCGCGACGATCCGCAGAACGTCGCGATCAAAGGGATCGCCGTCGACCTCGCATCGCAGCTGCACTACGATCCGCTGAACAGCAACGACGCGGCGGAGTGGTACGTGCGGCTCGCGGCGCAGGCGTGGCAGAACGATCCGCAGCGCGGTCCCGCCGCGCAAGCGCTGATCGCGAAGATCGACGCCGAAGACGCCGACATCGGGCGGCTCGCGCGCGACGCCGATGCCGACGCCGACGCGCTCGCGAAAGACTATCCCGGCGACGTGCAAGGGCTGCTCGGCCAAGTCGAGGCCGATCTGCGCGCGTACAACCTCACGCAGGACGTGCGCTGGCGGACGCTCGCGCTGCAGCGCGCGGCGCAGGCGACGTTCCCGATCGGCTCGGTGCCGCAGGATCTCGGCAGGATGCTCTTTCCGATAGTCGACGCGGCGCGCAACGCCGGTCCCGGTTATTCGGCCGAAGAGCGCGAAGCGGCGCGGATCGTCGCATCGCACCGCGCCTCGGCTCACGGTCTGCAGCTGATCGGCCACGTCGTCTCGCACGACAGGTATCTGGTGATCACCGCGCCGGCCGACGAGTACTTCGGCCAGACGAAGCTCTCGCCGATCGGCGTGCGCAACGAGCTAACCCGGATCGGCAAATACCTCGACGCCGGCTGGGGTGGGCGGATGACGAAGGAGACGGTGTGGGTCGTCGACTCGCTCGACGACTGGCAGCACCAGTACCCGCGCGACTACGAGCTGCCGCGGCTCTACAAACGGGTTTACGACACGCTCGCGCGCGAGGACACCCCGCAGGCCAAGGAAGCGCTCAAGCAAGTGCGCCGGACGCTGCTCGTCAACTACCCCACCTCGACCGAGGCGAGGGACTTCCTCTCGTCGTAGTGCGCTAGCGTGCCGTTCGACGTGACCGGGGCGCTTGCGTCCTACGATGCGAGCCGACTCACGCTGTGCTCGATCGGAAGCCACTCCGCGCTCGAAGTGGCCTCCGGCGCGCGCGCGCAGAACCTGCGCAACCTGATCGTCACCGAGCGCGGCCGCAACAAGACGTACGACACATACTACGCCCGCCGGTTCGACGGCCCGCCGCGCGGCTGCGTCGACGCGACGCTCGAGCTTGCGAGGTTCTCCGATGTCCTCGACGACGACGTGCAGCAGAAGCTTCAGCGCGAGAACGTCGTCTTCGTGCCGAACCGCTCGTTCGAAGTCTACCTGCACCAGCGCTACTCATACGCGGAGATCGAGGAGCGCATGCGCGTTCCGTTCTTCGGCAACCGCCGGCTGCTGCGCGCCGAGGAGCGCGACGAGCCGGAGAACCAGTACGCGCTGATGGATCGCGCCGGGATCCGCTACCCGCGCCGCATCGAATCGCCCGACGAGATCGACACGCTGGTGATGGTGAAGGCGCCGCACGCGAAGGTTTCGTTCGAGCGCGCGTTCTTTCTGGTGCGCAGCGCGGACGAGTACACGCGCGCAGCGGAGCAGCTCATCGACTCGGGGATCGTCACCGCGGAGGGTCTGCGCGGCGCGGTGATCGAGGAGTTCGCGCTCGGTCCGACGATCAACCTGAACTTTTTCTGGTCCCCCGTTCTCGGCGAGTTGGAGTTGATGGGGACCGACACCCGGCGGCAGACGAACCGCGACGGGTTCATCGGGCTGCCGTTCGATCAAGCGCGCGATCTCGCCGGCGAGCCGATGCGGATGGAAGAGGCCGGGCACATCGCCGCGACGCTGACCGAGTCGATGCTGGAGAAGGCGTTCGACCTGGGCGAGCGATTCGTGGCGGCGGCGAAAGCGGTCGACGGCGTCGGCGTGATCGGGCCGTTCGCGCTGCAGTGCGTGATCGTCAGCGGGCCGCCGAAAGACTTCGTCGTCTACGACGTCTCGCTGCGTATCCCGGGCTCGCCCGGAACGCGCTACACGCCGTACACGGCGTACCGCTGGGGCCACGACGTCTCGGTCGGCGAGCGGATCGCGATGGAGCTGGTGTGGGCACGCGACGCAGGCCGCTTGCCGGACGTCCTGACGTGAGCGCCGAATCTCCCGGCGTGACCACTTCCGTGCAGGCGAAGCCCGCGACCGTCGTCATCCTCGACTTCGGCTCGCAGGTGAGCCAGCTCATCGCGCGGCGCGCGCGCGAGGCGAACGTCTACTCCGAGCTGCTTCCGTTCGACGTCTCGTGGGACGAGATCGCGAAGCGCGATCCCGCGGCGATCGTGCTCAGCGGCGGACCGGAGTCGACGTTCGGCGACGACGCGCTCGACTGCGATCCGCGCGTCTACACGAGCGGGCTTCCACTGCTCGGCATCTGTTACGGGATGCAGTTGCTGGTGAAGCGCTTCGGCGGCGGACTGGTGCGGCTCGGGCACAGCGAGTTCGGCCCGGCGCAGCTCGTGCTCGACCGTATCGACTCACCGCTCTTTCTGGGCGTTCCGCCGGAGTCGCGCGTGTGGATGTCGCACGGCGATTCCGTCGAGAGAATTCCGCCGGGCTTCACGCCGCTTGCGCACACCGCTAGCTCGCCGGTTGCCGCGATGGGCGACGACACGCGGAAGATTTACGCCACACTGTTCCATCCCGAGGTGGTGCACACCGAAGCGGGCACGGCGATCCTAGAGAACTTCCTGCACACGATCGCTGGGATTCCGCCGGCGTGGCGGATGGATTCGTGGGTCGACGACGCGATCGAAAAAGTGCGCGCGCAGGTCGGTGAGGCGAACGTGCTGTGCGCGCTCTCCGGCGGCGTCGACTCCGCCGTCGCGGCGACGCTCGTCTCGCGCGCGATCGGCAAGCAGCTCACCTGCATCTACGTCGACACCGGTCTGATGCGGAAGAACGAATCGCTCGGCGTGCTGGCTGCGTTCCGTGACGTGCTCCACCTCAACGTGATCCACGTCGACGCGTCGGCGCGGTTCCTCGAACGGCTCGCCGGAATCGAAGATCCCGAAGAGAAACGAATCCGTATCGGGCACGAGTTCATCGCGATCTTCGAAGAAGAGTCGAAGAAGATCCCCGACGTGCGCTTCTTGGTGCAAGGGACGCTCTATCCCGACGTCATCGAGTCGAAGACGCCGGGCTCGAAAGCCGGGCACAAGATCAAGTCGCACCACAACGTCGGCGGGCTTCCGGAGCGGATGGCGCTCGGGCTCGTCGAGCCGCTGCGCGCGCTCTTCAAAGACGAAGTGCGCGAAGCCGGCCGCGTCCTCGGCCTTCCCAACGCGATCGTCGAGCGGCAGCCGTTTCCGGGCCCGGGCTTGGCAGTGCGAATCATCGGCGACATCACGCGCGAGCGGCTCGACATCGTGCGCGAAGCGGATTGGATCGTCACCAGCGAGATCGACGCCGCAATCGCGCAAGGCCAGCTCTCGCCGCGACCTTGGCAATACTTCGCGGTGCTCACGCCGGTGCGCAGCGTCGGCGTAATGGGCGACGGCCGCACCTACGGCAACCTCGTCGGCGTCCGCGCCATCACCAGCGAAGACGGGATGACCGCCGACTGGGCGCGCCTTCCGCACGAGCTCCTCGAGCGCATCTCGGCCCGCATCGTCAACGAAGTCCCCGGCATCAACCGCGTCGCCTACGACATCACCTCGAAACCGCCCGCCACGGTGGAGTGGGAGTAGCGCGCGAGCGGTTAGATCGTGTCGTTGTAGGTTTCGGCTTCGAGGTGGTCGAGGAGCGAGGATAGCTCGCCGGCGCGGACGGCGCCGAGACGTCGTGCCGTGCGCGTGATCAGGCGCGGCGGGATCTCGGCGACGAACTTGCGGAGCGATTTGAGCGCGGGCTGAACGTCGCCTTTGTCGCTGCCGGTCAGCGCGAGCATGCGCGCCGCACCGACGACGCCGAGAAAATCGAGCGAGTCGGCGTCGTGGAGCGCGATCGCTTCGGGAACGGTGCCGGCTTCGCTGTAGTACATGTGGCCGCGCATCGCGGCTTGCACGGCGGGGAATTTGCGCATTGGAAAACCGGCGGCGCGCAGCACCGCTTCGCTCGTTTCGGCGGCGCGGTCGCCGTGTTCCGTTCCGGCTTTCTCGTACGGCGGAAACGCCGCCATGTCGTGCAGCATCGCAGCGGCAAAGAGCACGTCGTTGTCGACGGTCAGCCCGTCACCTTGCGCGACCTCCGTCGCGAGCTGGTAGTCGCGCTCGGAGTGCTGCCAGCCCCAGCCGGGATGATGGAACTTCGCGCGCACCATCTCGTAGACCGTGACCTTCCAGGGCGCGTCGAGCGCGATCCCGGTCACCGTGCGGGTTCCGGCGCCGGTGGCGCGTGCCTCCGGGACGACGAGCAGCGCGCAGGCCAGGAGCGCAGCGAAAGCGAGGCGTCTCATGGCCGGGGCTTCGCCGCGGCCGGAGGGATTCCGCGGCGGCCCGGCGCACGTCGGGGGTCGCTACGATGGTGCACTCATGCGAATCCTGATCGTCGGTGGCGGCGCGCGCGAGGACGCGCTGTCGTGGCGGCTTGCCGCATCGCCATCGTGCGACGCGCTCTTCCACGCGCCCGGCAATGCCGGGACCGCCGCGCGCGGGACGAACTGGCCCGACGTCGCCGCGACCGATTCGCGCACGATCGTCCGGCGCGCGCACGAGGCCCAGATCGATCTCGTCGTCCTCGGTCCCGAGACGGCGATCGCTGCGGCGGTCGGCGACAAATGCCGCGAGGCCGGGATCGCCGTGTTCGGTCCGAACCGAAACGGCGGACGGCTCGAGACCAGCAAGGTGTTCGCGAAGCGCTTCATGGAGCGCCACGGGATCCCGACCGCGCGCTTTCGCGTCGTACACAACCTCGATCAGGCGAAGCGCGCGCTGGAAGGTTGGCGCGGCGGCGCGGTTGTGAAAGCCGACGGGCTCGCTGCCGGCAAAGGCGTTGTGGTCTGCGACGACGCGGCGAGCGCGCTCGCGCTGTTGACCGATTGGTACGGCGCGAACAAGATCCCCGGCGGCGGACACGATGTCGTGATCGAGGAGAAGCTCGAAGGCCGCGAGGTCAGCGTGTTTGCGATCGGCGACGGCCGTGCGTTCGTTCCGGTCGCCGCTGCGTGCGACTACAAGCGCGCCGGCGACGACGACAAAGGCCCAAACACCGGCGGGATGGGCGCGTACTCACCGCCGGCCGGATTCCCCGACGATCTGCTCGAGATCGTGCAAGACCGTATCGTCGCGCCCACATTGCGCGGGCTGCGAGCGGAAGGCGAGGAGTACCGCGGCGTGCTGTACTGCGGGCTGATGTGGAGCGCCGCGGGGCCGTACGTGATCGAGTTCAACGCGCGCTTCGGCGATCCGGAGACGCAGGTACTCATGCCGCGCGTCGCCGGCGACTTCGCGCGCTATCTGCGATCGGCTGCCTCCGGCGCGCTGGAAGCGAACGCCGCGACATGGTCGAACGACGCCTGCGTGGGGGTGGTGCTCGCGACGTCGCGCTATCCGTACGAGAACACGAACGTCACCGGCCTTCCGGCCAACCTCGATCTTCCCGACGGCGTCGTCGCGTTCTGGGGTACCTCGACGCGCGAGCCTGACGGCACCGTGTCCTCGCCCGGCGGCCGGGTTCTCACCGTGACCGCACGTGGTGCGGCCATCCCGGAAGCGCGCTCGCGCGCATACGACGCGATCGAGGCGCTGAAGCGCCGCGTCCCGCCCGGAACGCCGCTCGCCTACCGCTCCGACATCGCGCGGCTGTGAGCGGTCTTCGTCGCACGAGAGCTGCTGCTCGCGCGATCGTGAGCGCCTCGTGCGCCGCCACCGACGCGTGGTGACCGCGCTTCGCGACCTCGCCTCGCGTCCGGCGCGGACGGTCCTCACCGTCGCGGGGATCGCGATCGGCATCCTTGCCCTGACCGTCGTCGGTTCGCTGGCCGAACGGCTGCACGAGATCGTCGCGCGCTCGACGGCGCTGAATGGGAACGTCGTCTTCGCGACGATCCGGCGCTCCACGCTGCTCTCCTCCAACGCGCGCGAGACGATCTCGGCGGCGTACCGGAAGCTCGCCGCGCTCGACGGCGTGCGCGCAGCGGTTCCGGAGGTCATCGTGCCGTACGAAAGCGGGAGCGCGAACGCGCGCTTTGGTCCGCCTTCCCTCGTGTTCGGTTTTCCCGACGACGCGCGGGCGGCGCGCGGAGACTTCTTCGTGGTGTCGCGCGGCCGCGCGGCGGCGCGCGGCGAACGGCGCGTTGCAATGGTAGGACCCGACTTTGCCACCGCCGAGCACGTTCGGCTCGGCGACACCATCGCGCTGCAAGGGAACTCGTTCGTCGTCGTCGGGTTGCTCGACAAGACGTACACGATCTTTGATGCGGCGGTGATCGTGCCGCTCGCCGACGCGCAGGACTTGCTTCGCCAAGACGTTCCCCCGTCGAGCGATGCGCTTCCGCCCGATCCCATCTCGGCGTTCTTCGTCACGACGAAGAACGGGACCGACGTCGGGCTGCTCGCGCGGCGGATCGGGCTGATCGACGGCCTTTCGGCGCGCGACCCGCAAGAGGTCGCGAACGCGGTGCGCTCGACGCTCGGGATCTTCGATGCGATCGTGTTCGGCGCGGCGCTCGTCGCGCTGCTCGTCGGCGCGTTCTCGGTCGTGAACACGATGACGATCGCGGTGACCGAGCGGACGCGCGAGATCGGGATCCGCAAGGCGATCGGCGCGACCGATTCCGACGTGCTGCTGACGTTCGTCGGCGAGGCCGCGACGATCGGCGCGCTCGGCGGGCTGGTCGGAATCGTCCTCGGCCTGGCGGTCGTCACCGCGATCGACGCGCGCAGCGCCGCCGGCGGCAATCTCCAGCTCTTCGCGATCTCGCCGCTCGTCGCGCTCGGCGCCTTCGCGTTCGCCGTCACGCTGAGCGCAGTCGCCGGCTTCATCCCCGCGCTCGCGGCAGCGCGCCTGCCACCCACCGTGGCGCTGAGACGCGGCGGATGACGAGCGTGTCCGTTGCTCCCGCGATAGACGAGAAGCGAATCGTCGACGTGCGCGATTTGGTGAAAGTGCACGCGCCCGGGACGCCGACCGAGGTGCGTGCGCTCGACGGCGTGACGTTCGCGGTGCGGCCCGGCGAGTACGTGGCGATCGTCGGCGAGAGCGGGAGCGGAAAGACGACGCTGATGCACGTCGTCGGCGGGCTCGACCGTCCGACCGCGGGCGACGTCGTCGTCGACGGCCGTTCGCTCGCGCGCACGTCCCGCCGTGAGCTGGCGGCGATCCGCGCCGGCGCGATCGGCTTCGTCTTCCAGGGCTTCAACTTGCTGCCGAACATGGACGCGCGCGAGAACGTCGCGCTTGCCGCGCGCTACGCCCGCCACGGCGCGGGCGAGGCGCGCGCGCGAGCCGAGCGCGTGCTGCGCGACGTGGGCCTCGGCGACCGCATGCATCACCGTCCTTCCGCGCTCTCCGGCGGCCAGCAGCAACGCGTCGCGATCGCCCGCGCGCTCGTCAACGAGCCCGCGCTGCTGCTCGCCGACGAGCCCACCGGCGAGCTCGACTCACGCAACGCCGAACACGTGATGGAATTGCTGAGCGCGCTGAACGCGCGCGGTCAGACGCTGATCGTCGTCACCCACAGCGAAGCCGTCTACCGCCGCGCACGCCGCGTGATCCGCCTCGCCGACGGCCGAATCGTATCCGACGATGCGGCGTAGCGCGTTCCTCGCCCGCTTCGCGAGCGTTGCATGTCTCGGCGGTCTTGCCGCGCTTGAGGGCTGCGCACGCCGTCCGGCGCCGGCACCGCGCGCGCAGGCGACGCCTGGGCGCCCGGTCCGGATCGTTGCGCTCGGGGACTCACTCGCCTTCGGAACCGGCGCATCGGCGCCACGGAACGGTTTCATCTTTCGCGCGTACTTGCGCGTCCTCGAGCGACATCCCGGAAGCCGGATCGACGACTACGCGATTCCGGGTTCGGTGGCCGCCGATGTGCTTCGCGTTCAGGTGCCGCGGCTCGCGCAGGCGCGTGCAGATGCGGTCGTCGTGTGCGTCGGCGGAAATGACGTCGTGCACCGCAACGGACCGGCGGCGTTCGCCGCGACGTACGCGCGACTCGTCGAGCGCGTTCGCGCGCTGCAGCCGCACGCGGCGATCGTGCTGTGCGGAATCCCGGACGTCGGCCTGAGCCCGCTCTTCACCGGCGCCGATCACGATGAGGTCGCCGGCCTCTCGCGCAAGGACGACGCCACCGTCCGCGCCATCGCGCGCCGCTACGGCGCCGCCTTCGTCGACTTGTACGCCGTCACGACGCACGCGCACGGCTCCGTGAACCGGTTCCTGTCCGACGACCGCTTCCACCCCTCGGACGCCGGCTACGCCGCGTTCGCCGACGCGCTCGCGCCCGCGCTCCTGCGCGCCGTCGAGCACTAGGGCGCGTCGCGCCGAAGCCGCCGCGGCGCTAGAGCCCGAGCGCTCTGCGCCCCGCGGCGTTCGGGGTCAAGTAGAGCCGTTCGCGCGCGTAGTCGAAGCCGACGTTGAAGTTGCGCAGCATCGCCTGACCGAGCACGCCGTCGACGTCGTGCGCGTAGGTCTGCTGCGCGATCACGCGGTTTCCGATCACGGTGCGAAAGTCGAACCCGGCGACGGCGAAGTCGCGCACGACGACGAGCTTCGTCGCGAACTCGCCGCCGACGCCCGCCAGCGTCGTCCCGCCCGGAAAGACCGGCACGTCGACGTCGGGAACGGCGTCGGGATTGCGCCGCGTGAAGTAGTCGAAGAGCAAGAAGTTCCCCTCGCCGCCGGTGTCGACCATGAACCGCTCGGCGACGGCGCCGTCGAGCGCAACCGTCACCAGCGGGACGCCGCGCCCGAGCCGCGTCGCGAGCGCGCGCGTCAGCGGCTCGGCCGGCGCCGCGTATCCCTCGCTCGGCACGACGGTGACGCGCTTGAGCTCGTAGTCGACCGTGACGCCGAGCTGCGCGAAGAAGTCGAAGCCGAGAACGCCGGCGACCTTCACTCGCGGCGTCCGGGCGAATGCCAGCGGGACGACTCCCGCCGCGACGTCGCGCATCACCAGCGGACCGACCTTCATCTCCGGAACGATCGTGCGCGCGAAGGTCGTGCGACCCGCGACGACGTGCGAGTGCTCGCCGTACGTCTTCAGCCCGAGTCCGTGCGCGAGGTCGCTGTCGACGACGATCCCCGACGCACCGCTGTCGAGGATGAAGTCCGCGCCGCGGCCCCCGACGGTCACGCGCACGAAAATGTGCCGGTCGAACGATGCCGGGAGCAGCACCGGCGCCGCGCCGTCGGGAAACGCGACCAGCGTGCGCCGGCTCGCCGGACGCGCGAGCTCCGCGTCGCTCACCGGGCCGGGGTCGTACGCGATGACGCGCGCGTCGCTCGTCGTGCGTTCGGCGGCGTCGTCGACGCGCCAGTGATGCGCGAAGACGCGGCCTTGATCGTCGCGCACGTCGTCGTACGTCGTCGCGACGGTTCCCGTCGCGCCGATGCGGTCGCGCCGCACCAGGCGCCACGTCGCCGGATCGACGTAGTCTTTGCGCCCCCAGCCGCGCGCGTTCAGCGCGGCGACGACGAGCGCGCCGCCCGGATCGCGCACGACCGTCGTCGTCAGCTTCTCCGGCGGAGCGCGGCCGGGATCGTCGTCGTCGTCGACCGTCACGCCGTTCTCGGTCTGGTGCCAGCGCTTTCCGCCGACGACGCCGCTCTCGCTGTGAAACGGTCCGGTCTCGTCGATCGTGCGGTCATCTTCGCCGCGCACGAGCTCGCGCGCCGTCGTCGTCGTTCCGTCCGACGACACGATCACAACCGTCTCGCGATACGAGCGCGGCGTATGCTCGGCAGCACGGACGTTCGCACGAATCGTCGCGATCGCAGGAAGCGCGTCGTCGGCGCGAACGAGCGCCGGCGCCGCGACGAACAGCGCCGCCAGCAGCAAGCCCGCCGCGGCGCGCGCGTTCACTTGATCCCCATCGCCCGCCGGCCGGCGCTGTTCGGCACGAGGTAGACGCGGCTGTTGGCATAGTCGAGCCCCAGCGTGAAGAGCCGCAGAAACCCGACGCCGATGATCCCGTCGTCGGCGTCGTCGTACGAGCCCCCGGTGACGCGATAGCCGACGAAATCCTTGAAGTTGACGTTCGCCAGCTTCAGCGACTCGATCTGATACGGCCGGGCCTTGATGTCGCCGCCGATCCCGTACAGCTGCACTTGCCGATCGTTCGTGTTGCCGCCGCCGCGGTCGCGCAGCGCTTCCGGATGCCTGCGCGCGAAGTAGTCGAACACCATGAACGTCCCGGCGCCGCCGGTGTCGAGAATCCAGCGCTCGCCGACCGCACCGTTCAGCGTCGCGGTCGCGGCCGGCGCTCCGTCGCCGATACGCACGTTCAGCGGGATCGCGTGCGGGTCGGTCGGCGCGACGTAATTCGCCGCCGGGACGACGGTCACACGGCGGTGCTCGTAGTCGATCGTGACGCCGAGCTCGGCGATAAAGTCGAACCCGAGCAGCCCCACTTCCTTCACGTCCGGCGCCGTATTCCACCCGTGCGGAACTTCCTGAACGGCGACGTCGTGCATCACCAAGCTCCCGATGCGCATCTCCGGGATCACCGTGCGCGCCGTCGTGTACCGGCCGGCCGTGACCTCGGAATGCACTCCGTATTCCGGCAGCCCGAGCTGCCGCGCGACGCCGGAGTCAATGGTGATCCCGCTCGCGCCGGTGTCCAGCACGAAATCGAGACCGCGCCCGTTGATCGTGACGCGCACGTAGACGTGCGAATCGCCGAACGTCGTCGGCAGCTCGACCGGCGAACCGCCGGGCCCGAACTCGACGAGCGCGCGGCGCGGGTTCGGGATCTCCACCTCGCGCTCCGGGACGTCTTGCGGCGTGTACTCGGTGATCCGCAGGTCGCTCGTCGTGTGCGCGTAGCCGTTCTCGACGTGGACGTGATGGGCGAACGTGCGGCCGTGGTCGAGCCGCACGTCGTCGTAGGTCGTGACGATCGTGCCGTTGAGCGTGAGCACGTCGACGCGAACGACCCGCCAGGCCGACCCGTCGACGTACTCCTTGCGCCCGTGACCGTGCGCGTTGAGCGTCGAGATCGCGTAGCCTTCGACCGGGGAATGGATTGCGCTGACGGTCGTCTTCAACGGCTCCGCCGTGGCCTTGCCGGGGTCGGGCTCGTCGATGACGACCTGGCCGTTGTCGTTCATGTGCCAGTCGTCGAGCTTGTAGTGCCCGATCTCGGTGTGGAAGCGGCCGGCGTCGAAGGTGTAGCGGTGATCGTCGCCGCGGACGAAGTCGTGCTCGACGATCGTCACGCCGTTCGAGCGAACCGTCTCGTCGGTCTCGTGGTACGACGTCGCGCGCGGCCCGGATGCGGCGCGAATTTTCTCGCGGATCGCCGCCACGTCGGGAAGCGTGTCGGCCGAGAGCGCGGGCGAGGCGGCCGGTACCAGGAGCGCCGCCGCCGCGAGCGCGGCGATTCGCGCGTTCACTTGATCGCCATTGCCTTGCGTCCCGCTTCGTTCGGCACGAAGTAGATGCGGCTGTTGCCGTAGTCGAGCCCGAGCGTGAAGTACCGCAGGAAATCGGGCGCGATCACGCCGTCGGTCGGCACCGTATAGCTCCCGCTCGAGGTGACGCGGTAGCCGACGGTCTCGCTGAAGTTGATCGCACCGAGCCGAAGGCTCTTGATCTGGTAGGCGCGCACGTCGAACGCGCCGCCGACCCCGTAGAACCGAATCGGCCTGCGCTGCGCGCCGGCGCCTTCGTCGACGATCGCCTCGGGATGGCGGCGCGCGAAGTAGTCGTGGATCAGGAAGGTTCCGACGCCGCCGGTATCGATCATGAAGCGGTTCGCGGGGACGCCGTTCAGCGTCACCGTCGTCAGCGGCTGTCCGCCGGCGAGCCGGATCTCGATCGGAAAGACGTACGGGCCGCTCGGCGCGCGGTACTCGTCGCCGGGAACCGCGACGACGCGTTTGTTCTGGTAGTCGATCGTCAGCCCCAGCTCGGCGAGGAAGTCGAAGCCCAGCAGACCAACGGCCTTCACTCCGGTCTGCTCGTGCCAGCCTTGCGGCTGGAGATGCACCATGACGTTGCGCATCCGCAGATCGCCGACATGCATCTCCGGAACGATCGCGCGCGCGAGCTCGTGCCGCTGCGCGCTGATCGTGCTGTGCTCGCCGTACGGCGTGATCCCGAGCTCCTTCGCGACCTCCATGTCGAGCGCGATCCCGTACGCACCGCTGTCGAGGATGAAGTCGAGCCCGCGGTCGCCGATCATCACGCGCACGTAGACGTGGCCGAACGGCGCGAACTTCGTCGGAAGCTCGACGCGGTGCACGCTCGGCGGAAACTCCACCAGCTGACGGCGCGGCGACGGCATCGCGACGTCGCGGTCCTGCACCGCACCGGGCTCGAACAGCTCGACGCGCGAGTCGGAGACCGTTCGGATGAGCGCGCTGTCGATTCGCCAGTGGTGCGCGAACTCGGCGCCGTGATCGGCGCGAAAGTCGTCGTACGTCGTGACGGTCGTTCCGGCCGAATTGATGAGCTCGTGCCGGACCAGCCGCCACGTCACCGGATCGACGTAGTCTTTCGTGCCGAAGCCGCGCGGTGAGAGCGTCGCGACGAGGAACGCCTCGACGGGCTCGTGCACGCGTGTCACCGTCGCGTTCGCCGCCGCCGTCGCGGACGGTTCGGGTGAGGGTTCCGGCTGGTCGAAGACGACCTGACCGTTCTCGTTCTCGTGCCAGCGGTCGCCTTTGACCGAGCCGCGCTCGGTGTGGAACGGTCCGTCGTCGATCACGTCGCGCCAGTCCGCGTTGCGCCGGAACCGCAACTGCGTCACCCGCGAACCGTCCGTCGACGTGGTGAGGACGACCACGCGAAGAACCGGCAGCGACGGCGGCGCCGGGTCGCGCATCTTCGCGCGAATCGTCGCGGCGTCCGGGACGGGCTCGTCGGCGCGCGCCGCTGAGAGCGGCCCACACAACAAGAGCAGCGCCGGCAGAAGACGCCACAGCCGACTCGTCATGGCGGCACGTTCCGCCGCGCCGGGCCGGACGCCTTTAGAGCAGCGCGAGCTGCGCGCCGGAGCGGTCGCGCGGAAGGGAGCGGTGCCGCTCAAAGCGCGTCGCGCGGCACGCCTCGTGGACGCGCTGCGCGACCTGGCGCACGTACGCGGAGTCGGCGTACCGGCCGCGCCGGAAGAGCCGCTCGTGGCGTTCGACCAGCTCGGGCCGCGACGCGGCGAGGAACGCGAAGTACGCATCGCGCGTGATCGCCCCGAGGTTCAGCGTGCTGTGCCAGACGTGCGCTGCGCCGGCTTGCGCGGCGGCGCGCACGACCGACGCCAGCGCATCGGCGTCGTCGGTCAGTCCCGGCAGCACCGGCGCGACGGCGACGCCGACGCGAACCCCGGCATCGGCGAGCGCGCGAACAGCGCGCAAGCGCTGGCGCGGCGGTGCGACGGTCGGTTCGATCTCGCGCGCGACCGCTTCGTCGAGCGTCGCGATGCTGACCGCGACACCGACGTCGGCGCGGCGCGCGCATTGCGCGAGCAGATCGAGGTCGCGCACGATCAGCGGCGAGCGCGTCGTGATGTGAAACGGCGCGCGCGCGTCGCGCAGCGCGGGCAGGATGCCGCGCATCAACCGGTACCGGCCTTCGAGCGCCTGGTACGGATCGGTCGCGGTGCCGATCGCGATCTCCTCACCGCGATACGCGCGCGAGGACAAGTCGTCGCGCAGCACGGTCGCGATGTTCACCTTGACCGTCAGTTCGGAACCCCACTGCGCGACGCCGTCGAGCTCGCGGTACGCGTGCGTCCCGCGCGCGTAGCAAAACACGCACTGATGAACGCAACCGGTGAACGGGTTCAGCGACCAGGTGAACCCCATCCCTCGCACGCGGTTGAGCGCGCTCTTCGCCGCGATCTCCCGCGCGTGGATCTCCGCTGGCCGCCGCGCGACCGGCACGCCGCCTTCCATCGAACACCTGTTCGATACGGAGGCCGCGGCACCTCCGCGAGACTACGCGGCACGCAGATACCCCAGCAGACTTCGCGTCAGCTCGGCTTGCATCTCTTCTTCCGAGATCGGGAGCAACTCATGCCACATCGAGACCTCTTCAAGCGCGCGTACCTCTAGGATCGTACCGACGGTCAGCAGGCCGAAAAGCACGGCGCGTTCGGGATTCGTATGCGTGATCCGATTCCGAAACTTCAAGAGGACGTCGCCGGCTTTGAGGAAGCTGTCCGCAATGTAGCCGAGCACTTTTTTTCGGAAGGCATCGTCCGTATCGGTCTCGACGAACCGAATCAAGGCCCGCAGCAGGCCGGGATGGTCCCGGTACTGGCGGCTGATTGCGGCGACAAGCCCGGCCACGACTTCATCGAGGGAACCCGTGTGGATCGTAGCCGGCTCGAACGGGCCCTTCGCGTGAACGCTCCGCTCGAGGGCGGCCAGGAACGCGGCTCGCAAGAGCGCGTCACGATCGCGAAACCGCCGGTACACGCTCGCGGACGCGACGCCCGCCGCCGCAGCGATGCGCGGGATCGTCGTCCCTTTGAGCCCTTCGCTTTCCAAGGTCGCAACGGTCGCTTCAAGCAAGCGAGCGAGCGTTTTGCGGCTGCGCTCCTGCTGCGGGATCAGAAAATCGCTCTTCACGGCTTCGAGTATACCGGAGGACTTGACAGAATGCGAATGTGATATTACATTCGCATTATGCTGAACACGCCGCTCATCCCGCGCTCGGTCCTTTTCGGCAACGCGGAACAAACGCGGCCGCAAATCTCCCCCGACGGCACAATGCTCGCGTATCTGGCCCCCAGCGACGGATACCTGAGCGTTTGGGTTCGTTCCGTCGGCGGAGCCGACGATCGAGTCGTCGCGCGCGATCCATCGCGTCCGATTACGACAATGCGGTGGCAAGGCGACAGCAGGCATGTCCTGTACCTGCAAGACTCCGGCGGGAACGAGAACTTCCACTTGTTTCAGGTCGATCTCGACGGCGGCGCTCCGCGAGATCTTACCGACGTCGACGATACGAAGGCGGGGAGCACGATCTTCGCCGTCGACCATCGCCATCCGAGCGAGCTGCTCATCAGCACGAACGAACGCGACAAGACCGTTTTCGACGTGTGGCGCGTAGATCTCGAGAGCGGACAGCGAATTCTCGACACACGGAATCCCGGCGACGTCATGGCCTGGCGCAGCGACGCCGACTTCGTCGTTCGCGCCACCGTCTCCCAGCTTGCCGACGGCTCTTCCGTCATCAACGTGCGTGACGACGCGGCTTCGGCCTGGCGCGTTCTCGATGAATTCAGCTCCGCCGACGGACTGCCGCGCATCGTGGCGTTCTCGCCGGACGGCGCGAAGCTCTACGTCATCACGGCCAAAGGCGCAAACGCAGCACGCCTGCTCGGCTACGACCTTTCAACGAAAGCAGCGACAGCGCTCCTGTCAGATCCGACCTACGATGTCACATCGGTGTATATCGATCCTGCGACCAATGCGGTCGTCGCGGCGTCGATCCTACGGGAACGTGTGACGTGGACGACGCTGGAGCCCGCCTTTGAAGATGCCTTTGCCGCGCTGGGCGCGTTGCATCCCGGCGATTTCGACATCATCGGCGCGAGTGCAGACGGCAAGACGCTCGTCGTTCGCTACACCATCGATGCCGGCCCCGAGACATTCTTCTCATACGATCGCGAGGAGCGCCGAGCCACGCTGCTTTTTCACGACCAGCCCGCGTTGCTTCGCTACACCCTCGCGCCGATGTCGCCGATCGTTTTCGCGGCACGTGACGGCCTTGCGATTCATGGCTATCTCACGTTGCCGGCCGGCGTCGAGGAGCGTCCTTTGCCCACGGTTCTCTACGTGCACGGCGGGCCATGGTATCGCGACCGGTGGTGCTGCGAACCGGTCGTTCAATGGTTGGCAAATCGCGGTTATGCGGTCTTGCAGGTGAACTTCCGAGGTTCTACCGGCTACGGCAAGGCCTTTCTCAATGCCGGCAATCGGGAATGGGCGGGCGCAATGCGCACGGACCTCTTGGACGCGCGTGACTGGGCCGTCGCGCAAGGCTACTCCGACCCGCAGCGATTTGCGATCTTGGGAGGCAGCTACGGCGGCTATGCGGTCCTCGCTGCGCTCGCCTTTACGCCCGACGCGTTTACTTGCGGCGTCGACATCGTCGGCGTTTCCGACCTCCGCACGTTCATCGATGCGATTCCGCCCTATTGGAAGCCGATGCTTGCCATGATCCACGAACGCGTCGGTGAAGATGCGGCTTTCTTAGCAGCGCAGTCGCCGCTCTCGCGAGCCGCCGACATCCGCGTACCGCTCCTCATCGGTCAGGGTGCAAACGATCCGCGGGTTCGACGAGCTGAAAGCGATCAAATCGTTGCCGTCATGCGGCAGAACGGTATCCCCGTCACGTACGTCTTGTTCGACGACGAAGGGCACGGCTTTGCGAATCCAGCCAACAGCATCCGCTTCTTCGCGGCGGCCGAGACCTTTCTCGGTGAGGCGTTGGGCGGGCGCGTCGAGCCGCCCAACGCGGACGAAGAGATCGGCCCGTACCTGCGATAGTCCACCATGCATTCACCGCTCCGGATCAGTTGCCGGTGCGGACGAAGGTGTCCCAGTACCAGACGCCCCAGACGCCGACCAGGCACGACCAGGCGACCAGCAGGATGAGCCAGACCGGGACCTTCGGGCGGTCGCGCAGCGCGAGCGCCATGAGGACCAGCGCGAACGGTTCGAAGTCGAGCGCGTGCCGCATCCCGAACTGCACCCAGCCGTTCAGGTAGTAGAACATCGACGGGCCGGCGACGAGCACGATCGTGATCCACAGCGCCCACGTCACGCGGTTGCGCGGCGCGAGAAACGCGAAGATCAGCGCCGGGCTGGTGAACGTCAGCGCGATCCCTTTCGTGTCGATCTTGAAGATCGGCCACAGCGCCTGCTGACGCCATTCGACCAGCACCGGTGCCTGAAAGAAGTACGACCAGATCTCGTACGGAAAGTAGCTGAGCCTGAACGGCGAGCCTTCGGGTTGCCCCCACGGATCCTGCCGGAAGAAGAGCGTGTAGCCGAGGTCGCGCCACGTTCCGTACTGCGCGACGTTGCGCGCGATCCACAGCGAGAACCCGAGCATCACGACGCCGCCGAAGTCGACGATCCGCCGGCGGCGCTCTGCGGTGGTCGCGTCGATCCACAGCAAGTACGCGTACAGCGGAAGCGCGAGGACCATCGTGAAGCGCGAGCCGAACGCGAGCACCGCCCACGCCGCGAGCACCCACCCGCGTTTTTTCCCGAACGCTTCGTCGAGCGCGAGAAACGTGAACGCGACCGCCGCGGTGTGGCTGATGAACCACACGTCGCCGAGCATCGAGCACCACCACAGATCCGTCCCCGCGAACAGAAAGATCAGCAGCAGCGCGGTTCGCGGTTCGTTCAACCCGAGCCGTCGCAAGAGACGCCACGCCGCGACCAGCGCGATCAGACACAGCACGATCGCTTCGAACGTCTGGTTCGCGTCGAGGTGATGCACCGCGGTGAGCGGGATCGCGATCAGGGCGGGGACGGGCCCTTCGATGATCCAGTTGCGGCCGTTGTAGGCCAGCGAGTCGATCGTGGTGTCGTGGCGGTCGACCCACAGGTGCCCGTGGAGGATCGCGTCAGCCAGCAGGACGTCGTTGTTGTAGGGGGTCGAGCGCCCGTGGTACGAGATGCCGAGCGCCACCAGGATCGCCACGATCAGTGCGACGGTGACCGGGTGCGAAAAGGGAAGCCGGCGCAAAGCGGTCCGCATACCGGCGCGTCCGTTCGGCCGAGCGCAACTTCGCCCCCGCCGCGCGGATAGTAGAGAGGGCGATGTATCAACCACGCTCCCCCTACGGGCGCCCGGGCTACGGGGCGCCGTACGCCCCCGCCGTCAGCACGCCGAACCTCCTCGGGCAGGTCCTCGGGATCACCGGCGTCGGCTTCCTCGTCACCGCCGCCGCGGCGTACCTGTTCCGCGGCGTCCCGTACGGCATCGGCATCGTCGCGTTGATCGGCGGGTTCATCCTGCTGTTCGTGATGAGCGCGGTGCGCAACAACCCGCAAATCGCGCTGCTGTGGTTCTACGCGTTCACGTTCCTCGAAGGGATCGGACTCGCGCCGGTGATCGCGCGCTACGTGAGCGCGATCGGCCCCGACGTCGTCGTGCAAGCCGCGCTGACGACCGGATTCGGGATGCTCGTGCTGGGCGGCGTCGCGTTCGTTTTCTCGGTCGACTGGCGGCGCTTCAGCGGGATCGCGTTCGGGCTGCTGATCGCGCTGGTGATCGTCGGGATCATCTCGATGTTCGTGCGCTTCATCCACCCCGACACGTACGCGTGGCTGACGCTCGGCGTGTTCACGCTGCTGACGCTGATCGACTTCAGCCGCATTCGCGCCGGCGGCGGCGGTGCGACGCCGGTCGAGCTCGCGGTCTCCATCTACCTCGACGCGATCAACATCTTCCTCGCCTTGCTCGAGCTCTTCGGCTCCCGCTCGCGCCGCGGCTGATCGCCCCGCTCCCCGTGATCGCAACCGGGACTGCACGATCCGGTTCGTGAACGGTAGGATATGGCGCGGACGTACGACGAGGAAGCGGTCCAGCCGGCCGGCGACGTCCTGCACGAGGCGTGCGGGATCACTGGAATCTACTCACCGGGCGACGATGTCGCCCGGCTTGCTTATTTCGGCCTGTACGCGCTCCAGCACAGGGGCCAGGAGAGCGCAGGGTTGGCCGTCGGCGACGGCGTTCGGATCGACAGCCATCGCGAGATGGGGCTGATCACCGGCGTCTTCGACGAGGAGATTCTAGGCCGTCTGCGCGGCAGCGTCGCGATCGGCCACACGCGCTACTCGACGACCGGCAGCTCGATCGTCGTCAACGCGCAGCCGTTCGTGGAGGAATCGAACCTCGGGCCGTTCGCGTTCGCGCACAACGGCAACCTGACCAACACCGACGAGCTCGCCGAGCGGCTCCCCGAAGACGTGCGGCTGTCGGCAACCTCCGATTCGGAGATTCTGGCGAAGACGATCGCGCTGGCCGGCGGCGCGACCTGGACCGACAAGATCAAAGCCGCGATGCGGATCGCCGAAGGCGCGTACTCCGTCGTGCTGCTCACGCGCGACTCGGTCTATGGCTTCCGCGATCCGTGGGGCGTGCGCCCGCTGTGCGTCGGAACGTACGGCGACCGCGGCTACATGATCGCTTCTGAATCGTGCGCGCTGGCGACCGTCGGCGCGCACTACCTGCGCGAGATCGACGCCGGTGAAGTCGTTTGCATCGACGGGCGCGGGATTCGCAGCGAGCACACCGAGGTGGTGAAGCCGTCCTCGCTGTGCATGTTCGAGTACATCTACTTCGCGCGGCCCGACAGCATGCTGAGCGGGCGTTCGATCTACATGGCGCGCTACGAGATGGGCCGCGCCCTCGCGCGCGAGCATCCCGCCGACGCCGACGTCGTGATGGCGATCCCCGACAGCGCGATTCCGGGCGGGATCGGCTACGCGGCGCAGAGCGGTCTGCCGTACGTCGAAGGGCTCATCAAGAACCGCTACATCGGGCGCACGTTCATCAGCCCCGATCAGAAGCTGCGCGCCCAGGGCGTGCAGCTGAAGTTCAACCCGATCGTCGAAAACCTGCGCGGGCAGCGCGTCGTCGTGATCGACGACTCGATCGTGCGCGGAACGACGACGCCGCGGATCGTCAAGCTGCTGCGCGACGCCGGCGCGCGCGAAGTCCATCTGCGCATTACCTCGCCGCCGATCCAGCACCCGTGCTACCTCGGCGTCGACATGGCGACGTACGCGGAGCTGATCGCCGCGAACCTGACGGTTCCCGAGATCTGCGAGTTCGTCGGCTCCGATTCGCTGGGCTTCCTGAGCATCGAGAACCTGGTCGAGTCGACCGGCCGCGAGCGCCGCGACTTCTGCCTGGGGTGCCTGAACGGGAAGTATCCGAGCCAGCCCGGCTACTCGCACGGCGGCCTCCAGGCCGACCGCCAACCCGCCCTCAAAGCCTGATCGCGGCGCCTCGCCGTTCGCCCTGTGCGGTGGACCACGAACGCTCGCTCGGCCTACAGACGGTTTCGACGGCTGCCGAAGAACCGATCATGACGGTCTCGGCGCTGCGCGTTTTTACGCGGCAGGTTCATTTCATCGAAGACGGTGCGACGGTCGTCGAGCGCGCCGTCGAGGTGGTGCAGGGTACGACGGGCGCGGCTTGGGTGGGCGCCTACACGGCGACCGCCGACGGCTCGCTGATGCTCGCGGCCGCGGCCGGCGAGGTCCCGTTCGGCTCGCCCGAGTCGATCGACGCCGACGATCCCATGCTGGTCGCGCTCCGCGCCGAGCGGGCCTCCGTCGACGCGCCTGAAGACTCGGTCCTCGCCGGCACGCTGGCGCTTCCGTTCGTCGCCGGCGGAAAAGTCACCGGACTGCTCGCCGTCGGCGCGCCGCGGCGCCCGTACGCCTCAGACTACCGGGAGACGCTGCAGGCCGTCGCGACGAACGTCGGGCTCGCGCTGGAAGTGCTGCAAGTCCGCGGCCTGCGCGCGCAGCTCGAAGAATGGCGCGAGCGCACCGAATGGGCCGAGCAAGAGCTCGCGACCCTGCATCGCCTGTTCGACCGCGTCAGAAGCGGCTCGCACGAGGCGCAGCCGCACTAGCTGGAGCTTAGGGCGCTCCGGGCTCGGCCGCCGCCGGCGGGTCGCTGGCCGGGAACGAATCGGCGTCGGCTTCGTCATACGGATCGAGGCCGTCGTCGCCGGACGCGTTGTACTCGGTCGGGCGGTCCGGGTCGGTGGGATCGCCGACGGGCGCGCCGGGGTCTTGCTGCGGCGCGTCGGGGTCGGGGATGACGGGCTCTTGCGGGTTCATCGCCTGCCTGTCATACCCGACTCGCTGCGCTACACCGTGGCGGCGGTCGCCTGCTTGGCCGCGACGCCGTTCGCCGAGGGGCCGTTCTTGGCGAAGTCCTCGACGAGGTTTACGAAGGCGCGGACGGGCGTTCCGGTCGGCCCCTTCGCCATGTACGACGACTCGCCGTCGAGATACGCGGTCCCGGCGACGTCCAGATGGATCCACGGGATGTCGCCCACGAAGTGCTTGAGGAACGTTCCCGCGGTCTCGGCGCCCGCCGGTCGCCCGCCGGTGTTCTTCAAATCGGCGATGTCGCTCTTGATCTGCTGATCGTATTCCGGAAACAGCGGCAGCCGCCAGTAGCGCTCGCCGACGTCGGCGACGACTTTCAAGAAGCGCTCGACGAACGCGTCGTCGTTCGACATCGTCCCGCTCGCCGCGTGGCCGAGCGCGATCACGCACGCACCGGTGAGCGTCGCCGCGTCGACGATCTTCGTCGCGCCGAGCTCGCGCGCGTAGCACAGCGCGTCGGCGAGGATGAGACGGCCTTCGGCGTCGGTGTTGATCACTTCGATCGTCTTGCCGTTCATCGCGCGCAGCACGTCACCCGGTTTCATCGCGCGGTGTCCGGGGAGATTCTCCGATGACGGGATAAGGCCGATCACGTTGATCTTCGGGCGCAGCTTTCCGATCGCCCACATCGCAGCGATGACGCCGGCGCCGCCCGACATGTCGTACTTCATCTCGTGCATGTTCTCGGCCGGCTTGATCGAGATGCCGCCGGAGTCGAACGTGAGCCCTTTGCCGACGAGCGCCAGCGTCTCGTTGGAAGACGGGTCGCCCTTGTACGTCATCACGCTGAGCGTCGCGGGCTCGTCGGAGCCGCGCGAGACGCCGAGCAGCGAGCCCATTCCGAGCTTTTCCATCCGCGCTTCGTCCAGCACGTCCACCTCGAGCCCGGCATCCGCGGCGAGCTCCTTCGCGCGGTTCGCGAGGTGCGTCGGCGTCATGTCGTTCGCGGGCGTTAGCGCCATGCGGCGCGCGTTGTTCACCGCTTCGCCGAGGATCGCGCCGCGCTTCGCGCCGGCTTCGATCGCGCTCTTGTCGTACGAACCGGCGAGGATCGTGACGTCGTCGGTGACGACCGGTTTGTCGGGTTCGGTGCGG
>DASZGA010000019.1:0-13068 GCA_035939295.1 Candidatus Elarobacter sp.
TTCTCGGTCTCGCTCGAAGCCGCCGAGCTCGACGCGCGCTCGGCGCTCGTCACGCAAGCGGAGCTCGACGCGCTGCGCGCGCGCGTCTCGCCGCACTTTCTGTTCAACACGCTCACGACGATCGCGGCGCTGACCCGCACCGATCCGTCGCGCGCCCACGATCTCGTCGTCGACTTCGCCGAGTACTTTCGCGACTCGCTCGCGCAGCATGCGGAGTTCGTCTCGCTCGACGAAGAGATGGAGCACGTCGAGCAATACCTGCGCTTCGAGCACGCGCGCTTCGGAGAGCGGCTGCACGTCGCGTTCGACGTCGACCCGCGCGCACGGCTCGCGCTGGTTCCGGTGATGTCGGTCCAGCCGCTGGTCGAGAACGCCATCATGCACGGGCTGGCGCCGAAAGGCGGCGGCGGAACGGTCCGCGTCGTCGCGCACCTCGACGGCGACGGAACCGAGATCGCCGTCAGCGACGACGGGGTCGGGTTCGTTCGGGGGACGCCGGCGAAGCACAACGGGATCGGGATGGACAACGTCGACCAGCGCTTGACGAAGTTGTTCGGACCGGCCAGCGGGCTGCGCGTGACCAGCGCGCCGGGCGCCGGAACGACGGTCGCGTTCCGCGTCCCCGCGAACGTCCCAGCGGCCGCGCGCTGACGATGCGGGCACTGGTCGTCGACGACGAGCCGCTGGTGCGGAGCGAGCTCGTCTACGCGCTGCGCAACGCCGGCGGCGAGATCGAGATCGCCGAGGCGCCCGACGCGGTCGAAGCGTTGCGCGTCCTCGCCGGCGGCGCGTACGACGTCGTCTTTCTCGACATCAACCTCCCCGGCTTGAGCGGGCTCGAAGCGACCAAGGTGATCAACGCGCTTCCCTCGCCGCCGCAGGTCGTCTTCGTCACCGCGCACGATACGCACGCGGTCGACGCGTTCGAGCTCGCCGCATTCGACTACGTCGTGAAACCCGTCTCGCAAGAGCGGCTCGCGCGCACGCTGGAGCGACTGCGCGCGCAGCGCGAGAACGCCGCGCCGGCGCCGGCCGCACCGAACGGCAGCCCGGCGCGCGTCGCGCTCGAGGACGGCGAGCGCACGCGATTGGTGAAGCTCGCCGAGATCCGCTACGTGCAGGCGAACGGGCACGTCGTCACCGCGCGGATCTTCGACGGCGACCTGCGCTGGAAAGGCTCGCTCGCCGAAGCGGCGTCGCGGCTCGAACCGGCGGGATTTCTCCGCGTGCACCGCGCGTATCTGGTGAACCCCGAGCGCGTCGTCGAAGTCGAGCCGTTCTTCGGCGGATCGTACCTGCTGCGCGTCGACGACAAGGCGCGCAGCGAGGTCCCGATCTCGCGCAACTACTTTCCCGCCGTGCGCAAAGCGCTCGGCTTGTGACTACCGCGCTGCGGCGCGCGGTTCCACCGGAACGACCGATTCCAGCGCGCCGCCGGCGATGAAGCTGCGCAGGTTTCGCCCGACCAGCTCCAGGATGCGGCGCGGGGCGACGTCGCCGCCGTAGCCGGCGACGTGCGGGGTGATCAGCACGTTCGGCATCGTCCATAACGGATCGTCGGCCGGCAGCGGTTCGGGTTCCGTCACGTCGAGTCCGGCGCCGCCGATCCGCCCTTCGGCGAGCGCGTCGCGTAAAGCCGCGTGATCGACGACGCCGCCGCGCGCGATGTTGATGACGACCGCGTGCGGCTGCATCGCGGCGAGCGCGCGCGCGTCGAGCAGGTTCCGCGTTTGCGCGTTGAGCGGGACGGCGAGCACGACCGCGTCGCTGCGCTCGAGGACGTCGTAGAGCTCCGTGGCGGCTGCCGTTTCGTCGGCGAGCGGATCGGCGCGCCCGGTTCGGGTCACCGCCACGACCCGCGCGCCGAAGCCGCGCAACCGTTCCGCGATGGCGCGGCCGATGTTGCCGAAGCCGATGACCGCGACCGTCGCGCCGTTCAGCGTCCCGATCCGCACCGCGTTCGACTGGTCCCACGCGCTCCGCTCGGCGTTGCGCACCGCTTCGGGGATCCGCCGCAGCAGCGCGAGGAGCATCGCCAGCGCGTGCTCCGAAACGGTCGGCGCATAGGAGTCGCCCGCCGACGTCACGGTGACGCCGGGCGGAACGCCGTGCAGCTCGACCGGATCGTAGCCCATCGTCGGAAGCTGCACCCAGCGCAGCCGCGGCGCGTTCCGCTCCAGGTGCTCGATCAGCGCGGCGTCGTAGAACGCCGGCCACGTCCAGAGCGCGTCGGCATCGGCCAATTCGCGCCGCATCGCCTCGTCGTCGGTGACGGCGACGCTTCCGACGCCGTGCGCCGCCGCGAGCGCTTCGAACTGGGGGGCCAGGACGTGGGTTCGGATCACGACGCGCATCGGCGCACCGTTCGCCACGCACCGCCCGCCGCACTTCGGGCGCGTTTTCCAGCCTTTCGTGCTCGGCAGCGAGACCGCAGCGGCGCGCCGCGGTACCGTCGAACCCTGATGGAACGCTCAGCAACGATGACGGACGACCTCGCAGGCGTCGCGCAACTCCTGGTCGCCGGCGGGCGCGGGATCATCGCGCTCGACGAGTCGCCGCACCCGGCATATCCCGAGCTGGTCATCAGCACGCCCGGAGTCGAACGCTACGTCGCAGGAGCGATCCTCGACGACGAGACCGTTCGGCGCACGACGAGCGACGGCCGCCGTTTCGTCGAGGTTCTGCGCGGACGCCGGATCGTTCCGGGAGTTCGCGTCACTTCGCGAACGGCGAACATCGCCGAGTACGCTGCGCTCGGCGCAGGGATCGCGGTGATGCGCGGTGAGCCGCGCCGGTTGGCGCGTTTCGCAGCGCGCTGTCAGCGGAGCGGGATCGTGCCGATCGTCGAGCCCGAGCTGAGGCTCGGCACCGCCGCCGCCGCTGAGGAGACGGCGCGGACGGCCACGCGCGCGTTGCGCGAGCTGTTCTACGAGCTCGCCGAAGCCGACGTCGCGCTCGAAGCGCTGATCCTCAGCGCCGAAATGATCGTGCCGGCCGGCGCTGCGGCGCGCCGCGCGACGACCGCCGAGGTCGTCTCGGCGACGCTGCGGGTGCTGGGCGCGACGGTCCCCGTCGCGGTCGCCGGCGTCGTGTTCCTCACCGGCGCGCAGCAGGATCGTGCGGCCACCGAGCGGCTCTGCGCGCTGAACCGCACGATGCCGCGCCGGCGCCCGTGGCCGCTGACGTTCACGTACGACCGCGCGCTGCAGCAGGCCGTGCTGGACGCATGGCGCGGCCGCCCCGAGCGGATCGCCGAAGCGCAGCGCGTCCTGCTCCACCGCGCGCATTGCAGCGGCCTGGCCGCGTGCGGCGCCTACACGGCGAAGAGCGAAGAGCAGCTCGAAACGTTCGCGCCGCCCCTCGCCGCCTGATTCAGCCGGCCGCGTAATCCGCGATCGCCGCGATCGCCGCCATCCCCGGCAAGAACACGTACGCGCTGGCGCGCGTTCGCACGAAGTTGGTGAAGCCCGGAACCGGCGACGCTCCGAGGTCGAACGAATGGCGGTTCATCCTCGGCGGCGGCGGAGGCGGGGTCACGACGGTGAACGTCCACGGTCCGTTCGTGAGGTTGTGCCCGATCACGGGATCGGCGGCGTCTCCGCTCGCGGGGAACGGCAGACCGCTCGACGGCCCGCCGTTGACCCAGGTGTCCATCAAAAACTCGAACGAGTCGCGCAAGCTCGCGCCTATGAAGAGTCCCATCAGCCCGCGCTCACCCGTGTTGCGATCGTTCGGGTCGTACGGGATTTGATACGGCATCGCCCGGCGCATGATCCGGTGCCGCGAAGGCAGGTCTTCGACCGGCGTGTTGCGCGGGTTGTTGCGGCGGATATGCGAGCTGAACGGGCACGTGACGCCGGCGTTGTTCGCGTAGAGGAAATCGTTGATGTGGTTGCTGTCGAGATCCGGCGGCAGCGTCTGCGCGTCCTTGACCGGATACAGCTCGACCGGCGTGCCGTTGGCGGGCCAGCGGCCGACCATCAGCGCCTTCATCGCATCGCCTGCGACCGCATCGGCGGTGCCGTAGATCGACGCGATCGTCTCGCGCTGTCCTTCGACGAACGCTTCGAACGCTTCGACCTTTTGCTCGAGCATGCGAAACGCGGCGAAGCTGCCGTGCAGCCCGATCTCCGGCGGCACGTTGACCCCTTTGAAGTACGTGCTCGTCGCCGTGCCGAGCACGAACGCGCCGTCGTCGACCGGCTTCTGTTCGCCGTCGGGCCGTTTGTAGTACGGGTCGATCGAGAGGATCGGCTGCGCGATCCCGTCGCGGTACCCGAAGTAGATCATGTCGTGCAGCAGGTCTTGCGAGGTGAGCTCTTCCTGCGGCGCCCCGAAACCGCCGACCAGCAGCTTGCGCAGCGCGACGCTGGCGGACTCCAGCGTCGCCAGGTCCTTCGCCCACAGCCCCAGCACCACGTCGAAGTTGCGGTCGTCGACCAGCCACGTCGCCGGATCGCTGTCCTGCACGTCGCCGATCGCCGCTGCGCTGGCTGCCGAGCCGTTCATGAACGGTGTGTGCGAGGGGCTCCCGAACCACTGCGGCGAGCTGAGCGTCGCCGCGGGGATCCCGAAGTTCTTCAAGCCCGGGAACGTGAACCCGATGTTGAGACAGGTCGGCGGCGGGCTCGGTCCCCAGTCCGCCGCCGAACGAATTTGGAAATCAGGGACCGAACCGTCGGCCAGGCTTCTGACCAGAAGCCCAGCCGCTTCCCGCTCGCGCACGACGAGGAAGAAATAGCGCGCGAACGTCGGTTCTCCGAGCCGGTATCCGCGCATGACGATCCCCTGAACGTCCGGCAGGACGTCGGCCAACAGCCGCGCCGCCGCCTCACCCCGAACGGCGGTTTTCACTGTGGAGGGTCGCCGGGGCCGCCGAGGCATCCGATGATGTCCGTGACGCCCCAGTAATAGCCCTGGAAAACCGGCTGCGAGACCCCGCCATTGCCCTTCGTCGGATCGCGCTGGCTCAGATCGTTCTTCGCGATCCATTGAATGAAGTTGTTCAGCCGCGTGGGATCGTTCGCGTCGAAGACCGGGTAGAGGCTTTCGGCGCCGACGATCAAGTGCTGCACCGCGTAGTTGAACGGCCCCGGATTGTTCTGCACGAGGATCGCGATGTACTTCGCGAAGTCGAGGTCGTACGCGGTCGTCAGCAGCACCCAGTTCCCGGGCGGTGCGGTCTGCGGCGGAAGCAGCGTCGCCCACGCATAGTGAAGGATCTGCGTCGACTCGTTGCCTTCGGCTTGCTCGGGAACGAAGAGCGTCTTGAAACGCGGTTCGCTGTGCGGTGAAATCTTCGCCTGAAACAGCAGCGAAAGAAAATTTGCCATGAAACCACCCCTGTTCGGCAGCCCGGCGCTCTGGACGAGCGCCGGCTGGTGCGTCCTTGGCGGGGGTGAACTGCGACACCTACGGCCCTCCGGGAAACGGATAAAACGATACCGCGCTAGCCCGGGGGGACGCTTGCCGGGGCCGTGCGAAGCCCCCGCGCATGTCGTTCGTCGCCGACCTGTTCGCCACGAGCTCCGTCGAGAAGCTGCGGGAGCTGAGTAAAAACAAGCGGCTGCGCCGTGCGCTCACGGCCAAGGACCTCGTCGCGATCGGGCTCGGCACGATGATCGGCGGCGGCATCTTCACCACCATCGGGACCGGCGTCAAAGGCGCCGGTCCTGCCGTTATCGTCTCGTACCTGCTGGCCGGCCTGACCTCGTTCTTCGCGGCGCTCTGCTACGCCGAGCTCGGCGCGATGGTCCCCGTCGCCGGCAGCGCGTACACGTACACGTACGCGACGATGGGCAAGTTATTCGCGTGGATCATCGGCTTCGCCCTGATCTTCGAGTACGGGATCAGCGCGGCGCCGGTCGCGCAGCAGTTCTCCTCCGCGCTGCAAGACGTCCTCAAGAGCGTCGGGCTGGTGTTGCCGGAATGGGCGCAGACTTCGCATCTGGTCATTCATGGCGGATGGTGGCAGCCGTGGACGTACGACCTGCTCCATTCGCAATACGACGTCGTCGGCGCCGGGTTCGTGCTCGCGCTCTCGTTGCTGCTCTCGATCGGTATCCGCGAGTCGGCCACGACCAACAACATCTTCGTCGTCTTGAAGATCTCCGCGCTGCTCGTGTTCATCGTCGCCGGCGCGTTCTTGTTCCACGCCGCGAACCTGCACGACTTCAACCCGATGGGGCTCGGCCAGATCGCGCCGTTCGGCGGCCCCGTCGAAGCCGATCAGCCGTTCGGCATCATCCCGATCGCGGCGCTGGTGTTCTTCAGCTACATCGGGTTCGACACCGCCACGACGACCGCCGAGGAGTGCAAGAACCCGCAGCGCGACGTTCCGCTCGGGGTGATCGGGGCGCTCGTTATCGGAACCGTGATCTACTGCGCGACGGCGATCGTGCTGGTCGGCGACGTGCCGTGGGCGCAGGTGCCCGCGAAGAACCCGCTGGTGTTCGCGCTCTCACCGCTGCATCAGCCGTGGCTGAGCTGGGTGATCACGATCGGCGTCCTGGCGGGAACGACGAGCGTTGCGCTCGCCTCGCTGCTCGGGCAGAGCCGCATCTTCTACGTGATGGCCCGCGACAAGATGTTGCCGCCCGCGGTCGCGCACATCCATCCCCGCTTCAAGACGCCGATCATCACGACGATGATCACGGGCGTAGCCGTCGCGCTGCTCACGCTGATCGTCCCGCTGATCCAGCTGCTCAATTTGGTCAACATCGGCACGCTGTTCGCGTTCACGGTCGTCTGCGCGGGCGTGCTGTACCTGCGCCGGCGCAAGCCCGACATCCCGCGCACGTTCCGGGTGCCGTTCGTGCCGCTGTTCCCGATCCTCGGGATCGTCTTCGCGCTGTTCCTGGCGGTGTTCGGGCTGTCGCGCACGACGTGGGTGTGGTTCGCGATCGCGCTCGTCGTCGGCCTGATCTTTTTCTTCTCGTACGGTTTCCACAAGTCGAAGCCCGAGGAGATCCAGCCGGTCGAAGAGCCTGAAGGGCTGGAGCTCGCATAGCGACCGGCGGCTACGTGCGGCGCGGGAAGCGCGTTGTGTACGAGAATCCGTGGCTGCGCTTCGAGGCGCACGAGATCGTCCATCCGACCGGCGTCGCCGGCGAGCACGGCGTCGTCGTGACGCCGCGCGCGAGCGCGGTGATCCTGGTCGACGGCGACGACGTGCTGCTCACGCGCCAAGCGCGCTTCGCGATCGACCGCGTCGTCCTCGAAGCGATCAAGGGCGGGCGTCACGAGGGCGAGGACGGTCTGGCGTGCGCGCAGCGCGAGTCGCGCGAGGAAGCCGGCGTCGTTGCGGCACGTTGGACTTCGCTCGGCATGACGTTCGAGATCCCCTCGATCGTCGAAGAGCCGGTCGAGCTGTTTCTCGGCGAAGGGCTCGCGCCGGCGCGGCTTCCGCCGGAAGCCGTCGAACGGATCGAGGTCGTGCGGATGCGTTTCGCCGAAGCGCTCGAAGCGTGCGTCGACGGCCGCATCGACGACGCGGTCACCGCGATGGCGCTGGTCCGTGCGCGCGCGGTCCTGGAGCGGGAGCGATGAGCAAGAAGAAGGTCGATCCGAGCGCAAAGGTCCTCGCACATGCGCTGACGTTTCCCGGAGCGTGGAAGGATGATCCGTGGGGCGACAGCGTGGTGAAAGTTGGTAAGAAGATCTTCGCGTTCGTCGGCGAGGAGACGGTCACGCTGAAGCTCACCGAGGCGCACGAAGCCGCGATGTCGGTGCCCGGCGCGAAGCCGACCGCATACGGCTTGGGCAAAGCGGGCTGGGTGACGCTGCCGCTCCTCGCCGGCGTCCCGCCGTTCGAGGTGCTGTGCGACTGGATCGAAGAGAGCTATCGCGCCGTCGCGCCCAAGAAGCTCGCGGCGCAGATCACGACGGGGTAGGCGGCATGGTCTTCGCGTTCCAGAGATGTTCCGGTTGATCGAGCGCGTGGTTGATCCAGCGCGACCACACGAAGAGCGCGTCGGAGAGCCGGTTCACGTAGCGCACGACGTCGGGTGAGATCTCTTCGGTCTCGCGGAGCGTGAAGAGCAGCCGTTCGGCGCGGCGGCAGACCGTGCGCGCTTGGTGCAGGAACGCGCCGGGATACGAGCCGCCCGGAAGGATGAAGTTCGCCAGCGGTTCGAGGTCTTGTTGCGCGCGGTCGATCGCGCGCTCGAGCGCTTTCGCGTCGTCCGGACCGATCAGCGGCATCCCTTCCCAGCGGTCCTTCGGAAGCGTCGCGAGGTCGCTCCCCAAGTTGAAGAGCGCGTCCTGCGTCCAGGCCAGCCACGCGTCGAGCTCGCGCGCGGTGTCGTGCGCGCGCCGCAAGTCCTGCACCGGCCGCGTCCGCAGCACGTCCGCGAGCGCGGTTCGCGCCAGCCCGATCACCGAGGAAAGCTCGTCGACCGTCCCGTACGCCTCGATCCGCAGCGCGTTCTTCTTGACCCGCTGCCCCCCGACGAGCCCCGTCGTTCCGTCGTCGCCCGTGCGCGTGTAGATCCTCGTCAGCTTCGGCATCGCGCTCCGACGTTCGGTCGGCCGAACCGCGGACCATCCCTCGGCGTTCAGCGGTCGGCATACTTCTCGTCGCGAACAGGACGGTGTACGACCTGGGCGAACCCCGGCCGATTGGCCATCATGGAACGAACGCTGGAACGCATCCCGCCGAAAAGCGCGGACCTCTCGGAGTGGTATCAAGCCGTCTGCTACCAGGCGCAGCTCGTCTCGCAGGCTCCCGTCCGCGGTTGCCTCGTGCTGCGGCCGTACGGGATGGGGCTGTGGGAGCGTCTCCAAGCCGAGCTCGACCGGCGCTTCAAAGAGACCGGGCACGAGAACGCCTACTTCCCGCTGCTGATCCCCGAGTCGCTGCTGATGCGCGAGGCCGAGCACGTCGAAGGGTTTGCGCCGGAGGTTGCCTGGGTCACCGAGGGCGGAAACGAAAAGCTCGCGGAGCGCCTGGCGATCCGGCCGACCTCCGAAGTGCTGGTCGGCGTGATGTACGCCGAGTGGATCCAGTCGTACCGTGATCTCCCGGTGCTGATCAACCAGTGGGTCAACGTGATGCGCTGGGAGAAGCGGACGCGCCCGTTCCTGCGCACCGCGGAGTTTCTCTGGCAAGAAGGCCACACCGCGCACGCGACGCGCGAGGAAGCCGCCGACGAGGTCGCGCGGATGCTGGAGATTTACCGCGAGGTCGCGGAAGACGTTTGCGGCGTCCCCGTCTACAAAGGCGAGAAATCCGCGAGCGAACGGTTCCCGGGCGCCGACCACACGTATTCGATCGAAGCGCTGATGCCCGACGGGCGCGCGCTGCAGTCGGCGACGTCGCACGAGCTGGGGCAGAACTTCGCCCGGACGTACGACATCACGTTCGCCGCCGAGGATCAGACGCAGCAGTTCGTCTGGACGACCTCGTGGGGGATGTCGTGGCGGATCCTGGGCGCGCTCATCATGACGCACGGCGACGACCGCGGGCTGCGGATCCCGCCGAAGATGGCGCCGGTCGAAGTGGTGATCGTCCCGATTCCGCGCGGCGACACCACGCGGCTCGACGCCGCCGTGCGCGATTTGTACGCGCAGTGCAAGGCGGCGGGGCTGCGGGTGAAGCTCGACGACAACCCGGGCCAGTCGCCGGGCTACAAGTTCAACGAGTGGGACATGCGCGGCGTCCCGATTCGGCTGGAGATCGGAAACCGCGACCTCGACGCCGGCGTCGTCACGCTCGTCCGCCGCGACAAAGCGGTGAAAGAAGAAGGCCAGAAGCAGCAGGTTCCGCTCGACCAAGTCGTCGCGTTCATCCCGGAAGTGCTCGAACAAATTCAGCACGCCATGTACGCGCAGGCGCGCACGTTCTTGCAGGACCACACCTTCGCTACGCTCGACCGGGACGAGTTCTTCCGTCTGCTGAACGAGCGCGCCGGGATGGTCGACGTGCCGTGGTGCGGGCGGCCCGAGTGCGAAGCCGCGGTGAAAGAGGCGACCGGCGCTTCTACTCGCAACCTGCGCGAACCGGCGCGGGCGGCGACCTGCGTTCCGTGCGGTGAGCCGGCGCGGTATCAGGCCTATTTCGCGCAATCGTATTAGCGCGTTGTGCGCGGTGATCGTCGCGCTGGCGCCGGTTGCGGTGCGGGCCGACGATCAGCGCGTCGTGCAGCGCAGCTCGGGGAGCGACCTCGTGACCGCGCGGCGCATCGCCGCGGCGCTGCTGGCGCGCCCGCTTCCGGCGCAATTGCTGCGCGTGCGCTGCGAGCGGGCCGGGGCGCACGTCGACTGCGGCCTGGTCGTGTCGGGGACGAAGTTCCACCGCCCGCTCGACCTGTACGGGTGGAAAGCGGAGATCGCCGGGCTGATCGAGGGCGCCTACGCGGCGGCGCCCGAGGTCGACGAGATCGACTGCTGGGCGACGGTCCCGCTCGATGCCGGCAAGGGGGTCGTCGTCAGCGGCGACTACGCGAAGCCGACCGCGGCGAACGTCTTCTCGATCACCGTCCCGCGCGGGGAGCGGGCGGGCGTGCGCGCTCGGCTGAGCTCCGGGGCAGGCGTCTTTTGGGACCCGGCGTTTCGGGCGTCCTTGTCGAAAGGGAGCTCCGGATGATCCGCACCTCGACGCTTCCGAACGGCCTGCTCGTCTTGACGGAGACGATGTCCCACGTGCGCTCGGCGACGGTCGGCGTCTGGTGCGACGTCGGCTCCTCGATCGAACCCCCCGAGCGGCGCGGGCTCTCGCACCTGCTGGAGCACATGGTCTTCAAGGGGACCGCGAGCCGCACCGCACGGCAGATCGCCGAGGAAATGGACGCGGTCGGCGGCGAGCTGAACGCGATGACCGACAAGGAGACGACGTGCTTCTACGCTCACGTCGTCGACCGGCAGCTCCCGCGCGCAGTGGACGTTTTGGCCGACATGCTGCTGCACGCGAAGTTCGCCGCCGACGATCTCGCGCGCGAGCAGCAGGTCGTGCTCGAAGAGATCAAGATGTACGACGATGCGCCGGGCGAGGTCGTTCACGACCGCTTCACGCGCACGCTGTGGCGCGGCGCGAACCTCGGCGACCCGACGATCGGCTTCGCGCACACCGTCTCGGCGATCTCGCGCGAGGATCTGCTGGCGTGGCGGGCGGCGCGCTACGCACCCTCGACCGTGTTTGTCACCGCCGCCGGCAACGTCGACCACGACGCGGTCGTGCAGCTGGTTACCGACTCGTTCGCATCGTTCGGCGGTGATGCGCCGCCGCCGGTTCCCGAACGCCCGCGCTTCACGCCCGGACTCGACGTGACGATCGACGACACCGAGCAAGCCTACGTGCTGCTCGGCACGCCCGGGTTGGGGATGCGCGACGAGCGGCGCTACGCGCTCTCGGTCCTCGACACGCTGCTCGGCGGCGGGATGTCGAGCCGGCTGTTTCAGAGCGTCCGCGAAGAACGCGCGCTGGCGTACGAGATCTCGACGTTCCAGCAAGGGTATCGCGACGCGGGGCTGTTCGGCGTGAGCGCGGGCTGCTCGCCGGAGCGGGTGCAGGAGTGCGTCGACGTCGTCGTCGACGAGCTCGACAAGGTGCTCCACGACGGCGTCCGGGCCGACGAGGTCGAGCGCACCCGCGAGCACCTCAAGGGAAACCTGACGCTCGCGCTCGAGAGCACGTTCAACCGCATGTCGCGGCTCGCGCGCAACCACCTCGTGCACGGTCGGCAGATCAGCACCGAAGAGGTCGAAGCGGGGTTCGACGCGGTCGACGCGGCGGCGGTCGACTCGCTCGCACGCGAGCTGCTCGGCCCCGCGCAGCGCGGGCTGTGCGTGCTCGGTCCCGCCGAGGTGCGCGGTGTCCGGTTGCCGGGAGCCGCGGCCGCGTGAGCGCGGTCCTCGAAGGAAACGTCGTCCTGGCCGCGGTCCTGACCTTCGCGACGCAAGCGATTCAGATCGGCGCGTACTCGGCACGTTACGCCGGTGTGACGACCGGCCGCATCGCGACCGCGATCTCGCTGTTCAGCTTGCTCGTCACCGCGAGCCGCCTCGCCTCGCTGTTCATGACGCCCTCGCTCGGCGCGATCGCCGACCACACCGTGAACACTGCGACCAGCCGGCACCTCACCGCCGTCCCGCCCGAGGCGCTGCACCTCTTCGATTTGAAGATGCGCGTGATCGTCGCCGCCGGTTCGCTGGGGATCTTGCTCGGCGCGCTGCTGCTGCCGATGTTCCTGCAGATGTTCGTGCGCGGGATCGGCGCGTTCGAGCGGCTGCACTCGATTCCGCGCGCGCTGACGCGGCTGTTCGACCCGCGCGTGATCTCCGATCTGCTGCGCGCGCTGCGCCCGCCGGCATTTCGTCTGTCCGACTTTCCGCTCGACGCCGTCCCGCGCAAGCTGCTGATCGCGAACACGCTGCTCTTCGGCGTCTACTCGGTCGGCGTCGTCGCCGCGTACTACGCGAGCGTGATGGTGCTCGACGCGCGCACGACGGCGACCGGGCTGTCGGGGCTCGTCAACGGGGTCGGCACGGTCGCGTTCTCGCTGTTCGTCGATCCGACGACCGCGTTCATCACCGACCAGACCGTCCGCGGCGAGCGGCCGCGGCGCGACGTGCAGGCGATGATCTTTTGGCTGGTCGTCACCGCGTTCATCGGCACGGTGCTGGCGCAGCTGATTCTTTTCCCCGCGGCGTACTACATCGCCGCGGTCGCCAACTTCTGGGTCCACCTCTCCCACCACTGACCGAACGATGAGAACGTTACGCCTCGCCGCCCTGCTCCTCGCCTGCGCCGTCCCGCTCGGGACGACCGGCTGCGCCACGACCGTCGCGGGCTGGATCGTCCACGAGCGCAACCACCAAGGCGACGTCGCGCTCGCGCACAGGAACTACCCCGACGCCTCGGTCGCCTACCAGCTCGCACTCAAGATCGACCCCAAGAACCAGCACGCGCGCGACGGTCTGATCAACGTACAGCTCCGGCTGGCGCAGACGTTCTTCGCCGCCTCGAAGTTCGACGACGCGATCGACGCGCTCGCCGTCGCTTCGCGCTACGCGCCCGCCGACGACCGCGTGCAGTCGATGCGCGGCGAGATCGAGCAGGCCGAGATCAAG
>DASZGA010000020.1:0-4679 GCA_035939295.1 Candidatus Elarobacter sp.
GCATCGGATCTCAGGTGCTCGGCGGCGAAGACCGGCGTCGGCAGAACGTCGTCGTCGATGAACGCGATCCGCTCTCCGGTCGAGACGGCGATCCCGGCGTTGCGCGCCTTCGCAAGCCCGCCGTTGGGCTGGTTCACGACGGTGAACCGGCACGTCGCCAGCCGTTGTACTCGCTCGATCACCGCGGGGGTCTCGTCCCGCGACCCGTCGTTCACCAGCACGACTTCGTACTCGTCCGGCGACAACGTCTGATCGAAGCACGCCTCCAACACACGCTCCAGCAAGTGCGCGCGATTATAGGTGCAAAGCTGAATAGTTAATTTCATCGCGGCGTCAAAAACGCGTGTTGCAGCGCGGTTTTTCTTCGCTGCGGAACGCCGCGTCGAGCAGCGCGAGCTTGTCGGCAGGTTCGAGCGTTGCGAGACGGTTCGCGACGGCGTCACGCAGCCGCAACGAGCCGAGGACGACCGAGCTGAGCTCCGCGATGCCGATGGAAAGCGTCACGTCGGGCGGCACGACTCCGTCCTGTTGCGGCGCTGCGTTCGGACCGAACCGAAACGTCCACGCGCCGTTGGTGGCCGGGTAGTACGTGTCTTTGACGTTGAGCCGCAGGGTGAACGGTGTGGGCGATGCGGGGAGCGTGGCAAGCGCGGCGGGGACGTCGAGGATGCGGTACATCAGACCGAGGCCGGTTTCGGCGACGCGGTGCGCGGCGGGCGGCAAGACGGAAAGGTCGGAGCCGTCGCGCGGGTCGTCGGAGATGAGGTACAGCGCTTCGTCCTGCGTTTCGACGACGACGCGCGCGAACTGATCGCGCTGCGCGCGCAGAAAGCCGAGCAGCGCGGCCTGCGATGCCGCGTCTTCGTACGTCATGTCGCGGACGATCATCTCGTCCGTGTTGCGCATCCGGTCGCCGGCAGAGACCGCGCTCGTCTGCATGAAACCGCGCAACCCTGCGCCGTCCTCGACGCCCACGTAACGCACCGCGGCTTCGCTCAGGAGCCGTTCGGTCGCGGTACGATGTCGCGCGACGAGCCCGTGGCTGCGCGCGCGAACGCGCTCGTCGCAGGCGAGCAGCGCGTCGACGTCGCGCTCGTCGAGAAGCCGCACGTTTCCGCGTGCGCCGTCGTCGCGCAGCGTCCCCGGCGCGAAGCGGAAGCGGTGCATCGGCGTCCCGTAGCCGAAACCGATCGCGCGGTAGAAGTCCGGACGGTACGGCCACAGGATCGCGAACGGCGCGTTGCGCGCGCGGTAGTGGTCGATGTACCACGTCAGCAGCGCGCGCGCGATACCCTGCCGCTTGTGCGCGAGCGAAACCGCCACCGAGCCGACGCCGCCGGTCAGCCGGTCGGTTCCACGGACGTTCATCACGTAGTCGTAGAGCCGCATCACACCGACGAGCGCGCCGGCGCGCTCCGCGACGACGTACGACGTTCCGGGATCGCCGGCGTAGTGGCGCATTCGCTCGGCGAACCGCGCCAGCTCGTCGGCGGTCTTCGCTCCCATGATGGGGTACGCGTCCGCCATCAGCCGCGCAAGCGCGGCGAACGTTTTCGGATCCTCGCCGTCCGCGGCGAGCGCGCGAATCTCGAGCCGCCCGACAGCCGCCGTCGCCATCAGTACAGCCGCCGGCCGTTCGGAATCGAGTGCGTCGGCGCGACCAGCACGACGTGGCCGTTTTCGTCGTCCATCCCGAGCACGAGCACCTGGCTCTCGAAACCGGCGATCCGCTTCGGCGGAAAGTTCACCACCGCGCAGACTTGCTTGCCGATCAGCTCGTCGGGCGTGTAGCGCTGCGTGATCTGCACCGACGAGCGGCGCTCGCCGAGGTCGGGACCGAAGTCGATGCGCAGCGCGTATGCGGGCTTGCGCGCACCCGCCAGCGGCTCGGCGTGGAGAATCGTCCCCGAGCGCACGTCGACGCGCAGGAAATCGTCGTAGGCGATCACCCGTCAGCGTTCGGCGGGGCTCTGCTTCAGTCCGTCGAGCGCGGCCAGGATGGCGGTTTCGTCGAGCTCGCGGACGCAGGCGAAGTCGGGGCAGGTCTCCTTCCGGTGCCCCGGCGGGCAGGGATAGACCGGGCGAACCAGCGCGGCGCGCGGTCCCTTCGGTGCCCAGCGATCCGGCTCGTCGGACTGCAGCGCGAAGATCCCGACCGTCGGCGCGCCGGTCGCGGCGGCGACGTGCATCGGCCCCGAGTCCATCGCGACGACCGCGGCCGCGCCCTCGGCGAGCGCCGCGAAGACGCCGATCGACGTCGCGCCGGCGACAGCGGTGACGCCCGAACCCGCGCCGTCGGCGATCGCCTGCGCGATCGCGGCGTCTTCGGATGCGCCGGTCACGAGCACGCGAAGGCCGTCGCGCGCGACCAGCCGCCGTGCCAGCGCGACGAAGCCCGCGATCGGCCAGCGCGAGCGCTGCGCGGAGAGCCCGCGCGTCGGGTGCAGCAGGTAGTACGGGCCGTCGACGTCGTGCACGCGCAGCAGCATGTGCGCCGCCGTGCGCTCGTCGTCGCGCACGGCGAATTCCGGCGTCGCGTCCTGCACGTCGCAGCCGATCGCGCGCGCGTAGTCGAGCAGAATCTGCGTCCAGTGCGTCGTGCGGTCGCCGAGCTCGCTGCGCACGACGACGCGTTTCGTGAACAGCGGTGAGTACAACCGGCGTGCTTGTCCGACGCGAACGGGGATCCGCGCGCGCCACGGGAGGAGCGCGGTGCCGAACGTCGCCCAGGTGACCACCGCCGCATCATACCGCTCGGGCAGCGGCGCGCCGAACGAAACGACGCGCTCGATCGACGGGATGTGCGCCGCAAGATCGGCGTGTGCGGGCAGCACGACGGCGTCGACCGCGGCGAAACGTCCGCGCAGCGCGCGCGCGACGACGCCGGCGAGAAGCGTGTCGCCGATCCCGCCGCCGGCGGCGATCAGCAGCGCGCGATCAGAACCCATCGAGGATCGCTTCGATGAACGCGCTCCCGGGGCCGGCGTCGACCTCGGAGGCGCGGAACGCACGGTACGGCGAGGCCCACGGGCGCCAACGGCGCACCTGCGCGCCGAAGTTCTCGTCGGGAAAGACGTCGACGACGCGCGGGGCGATCATCCCCGCGACGTGCGCCGCGCCGGTGTCGACCGAAACGACGAGGTCGGCGGCCCGCAGCGCCTCGACCCATGCGCGCACGCTCGGAAACGTCTCGGGGACGACACCCGTCAGCTCGCGCACCGCCTCGGCTTCGTTCGGCGCGGCAATGACGCGCGCGTACGGTGCGAGCTTCGCGTGCACCGCGCGCAGAACGTCGCGCGAAACCCCGGTGGCGAGCCATTTCGTCCCGGCTTGCACCACGATGTTCGTTTGGTCGCGCACGTGCGTCGCGGGCCGGTCGAGCAGCGTCTCGAGCAGCGGCCGCCGCGCCGTCGGCGGCGCGGGGTCGCGCACGAACCCGGTGCCGAGCCGGTACATGATCTCGACTTCGTGCGCGTCTTCGCCGCCGGCGCGCTGCGAGCGGACGACGGTCCGCGTCGTGCGCGCGCGCACCCACAGCGACTTGAGCGGACGGGTCAGCCCGGTCGAGAAGCCGACGCGTTCGGGAATCGGCGAGGCCAGCGCGAACGCTTCGGGCTCTTCGCTCGCGATCAGCGCGACGTCGTAGTTCATCATCGCGATCTCGTCGTTCGCGCGCGCGGTGCTCTCCGGCGTCGAGCCGTGCGCCGGCCAGGGGATCCGTTCCAGGACGTGCTCGGCGACGATCGCGTGCGGCGCGAACAGCCCGGCGTTGCGCGTCGTCAGCGCGACGCCGACTCGGTGGCCGGATTCGCGCAGCGCCGCGACCAGCGGAACGCACACCGCGGCGTCGCCGATCCCGTCGAGCCGCACCAGCAAGATGCGCATCTTCTCAACGGCGCCGAAGCTGGCGCTCGAGCTCTTCGGTGTAGACGCTGTCCAGCAGCGCATGCCGTGCCAGCTGCGCGACCGCGGACGGAACGCGCGTCGAGCTCGCCAGCCCGGCGAAGAGCGGCTGCGCGAACCCCGGCGCGAAAATGCGCGCGCGCAGCAGGTTGAACGCGTACGCGCCGGTGGCGAGCTTGATCCGCGCCGTCGGCGTCTTGCGCACGAAGCGCGCCGCCATCCGCGCCTTCTCGATCGCCTTCCCGAGCGCGTCCTCCAGGGACTCCGGCGTCGGCGGCTTGATGTGCCACAGATACGCGTCCCACGCGAAGCCGCGCCGCACGCCGTGATCGCGCAGCCGCGCGCCGAGCTCGGTGTCCTCCCAACCGTAGAGGTCGAACGCTTCGTCGAAACCGCCGACCGCGCGCAGCGAAGCGGCACGGACGGAGACGTTGCACGTGACGAAGAACGCGCGCGAGAAGTTCGCCGCGGTCGGCTCGGGCCGCTGTTCCGGATCGGGAACGTTCACGATCGGTCCGGACACGGCGAGCGGGAAGATGTCCGCGTCGTGCGCTTTCGCGTGCGCGGCAAGAAAGTGCGGCGGCGTGACGACGTCGTCGTCGATGAAGAGGATCGCGTCGCCGCTCGCGCGCGCGACCCCGGCGTTGCGCGCCTTGCCGCGGTTCGGCTCGCCGACGAAGACGTAGACCGCGCCGTGCTTGCGCGCGACCTCCGGCGTCGCATCCGACGAGCCGTTGTCGACGACGATCAACTCGTGCTCCGGCGCGTTCTCCTGC